>NZ_JAUHIU010000007.1:0-340460 GCF_032381555.1 Bradyrhizobium sp. SZCCHNPS1003 | reverse complement strand
AGCGCGCCGACCCGGGATCCATAACCACAGGGTTCAGTTGTCTTGCACGGGACTCGCAGCCTGCCTCTTACAAACATCGCGCGGTATGGGTCCCTGCGTTCGCAGGGACGACACCGGTTATTTGGCGCGCGCTCGGCCCTCACGATCCAAACAAAAAGAAAGGGGCCCCAGCTTGCGCTGGAGCCCCTCAACGGTCAGGGCATTGCCGGGTATTTGCCCGAACCGAAGTTGCGGACCTGGTCGCGTACGACCAGTCCCGGGAGAACTCAGTAGTTGTAGGCGCGCTCGCCGTGGTCGGTGATGTCGAGACCCTCGCGCTCCTGCTCCACGGTCGGGCGCAGGCCGATGACCACGTCGACGACCTTGTAGAGGATCGCCGAGCCGACACCCGACCACACCAGCGTGGCGACGACAGCCTTGAGCTGCGCCAGCATCTGCGTGGCGAAGTCGTAGGTGCCGGCGTTGTTGCCGGTGATGTTGGTGTAGTCGGTGATGCCGACGCCGCCCAGCGCCGGGTTGACCAGGATGCCGGTGGCCAGAGCGCCGATGATGCCGCCGATGCAGTGCACGCCGAACACGTCGAGCGCGTCGTCATAGCCGAGCGCGTTCTTCACGGTGGAGACGAAGAACAGGCAGACCGGGGAGACGATCAGGCCGAGCACCAGCGCGCCGATCGGACCGGCATAACCGGAGGCCGGGGTGACGGCGACGAGACCGGCAACCGCGCCCGAGCAGATGCCGAGCAGCGAGGGCTTGCCCTTGACCGCCCATTCGCACAGCAGCCAGGACAGCGCCGCACCGGCGGTGGCGACCATGGTGTTGACGAAGGCCAGCGCGGTGACGCCGTTCGACTCCAGGTTCGAGCCGGCATTGAAGCCGAACCAGCCGACCCACAGCAGCGCGGCGCCGATCATGGTCATGGTCAGCGAGTGCGGAGCCATCAGCTCCTTGCCGTAGCCGGTGCGCTTGCCGATCAGGACCGCGCCCACCAGGCCGGCGATGCCGGCATTGATGTGGACGACGGTGCCGCCTGCGAAGTCGAGAGCGCCAGCGCCGGCGAGCCAGCCGACAGCGCCGGTGACTTCGTCGAGCTTGGCCTGGGCAGCGGTCTTGGCGGCAGCGTCGCCAGCGGCAGCGAGAGCCTTGGCAGCAGCAGCGATGTCATCGGGAGCTGCGATGAACCAGACCCAGTGCGCGATCGGGAAGTAGATGAAGGTCACCCAGAGCAGGATGAACAGCATCACCGCCGAGAACTTGATGCGTTCGGCGAAGGCGCCGACGATCAGGGCCGGGGTGATCATCGCGAAGGTCATCTGGAACACGAAGTAGGCCAGCTCCGGGATCACCACGCCGTTCGAGAAGGTCGGAACGGTCGAGTTGGCGTCGACGCCGTGCAGGAAGGCCTTGGAGAAGCCGCCGACCCACGAGGTCATGCTGCCGCCGTCGGTGAAGGCGAGCGAGTAGCCGTAGAGCGTCCAGATCACGCCGACCATCGCAACGATGGCGAACACCTGCGTGAGGACCGAGGCCATGTTCTTGGTGCGGACGAGGCCGCCATAGAACAGCGCGAGGCCGGGGATGGACATCATCAGGACGAGCGCGCTGGACACGAGCATCCAGGCGACGTCGCCCTTGTTGGGAACGGGGGCGGCTGCGGCAGCGGCGGCAGGCGCGTCCTCGGCGAACGCCACATCGGCGAGGCCTGCGACGCAGAGCCCTGCAATTGCGAGCGTAACCCATCCCGCGCTGGTTGGACGCTTGAACGTCATTTTATTGTACTCCGTAAGTGTTCTGGTTTGAGCGCGAAATCAAAGGGCCGCAGCGTCCGCTTCGCCGGTGCGGATGCGCACGGCGTGGTCGAGGCTGATGACGAAGATCTTGCCGTCGCCGATCTGGCCGGTCTTGGCGGCCGAGCTGATCGCATCGATGGTCTTGTCGACCTGGTCGGAGGGGATCGCGACCTCGATCTTGATCTTGGGCAGGAAGCTCACCGCATATTCGGCGCCGCGGTAGATTTCCGTATGACCTTTCTGACGGCCGTACCCCTTCACTTCCGTCACCGTGAGACCATGAACGCCGATGGCGGTCAGGGCGTCCCGGACTTCTTCGAGCTTGAATGGCTTAATGATCGCCATAACAATTTTCATGGGTCCTATCCCCGCTTGGGCCCGGCACGGACGTTACCGAGCGCTTCCTGTCGACTGAGGTTCACCACGCGGAGAGAGCTTCACGACGCGGGCACAGCCGGGAGCGATAGAATCAAATGCCGTGCCAGACGGCTGGTCAGGGCTAACGAGCGGTGAATCCTGACCTTTTCACCCCTCACCGGGGGCATCAAAGGCTGCGCTATTCCGTCGCGCTCAAGGAATGGGCATGCATGCGCAAAAGTTACGCATGTCAGGCTCAAGACACAATGCTGCTCACCGCGCGGGCAGAATCCCGCGACGCCGAACAGGTCAATTGGCGCCAATTGCTGCAGCTATTGCAGCGCCTCGCCATGCTGGGAGATGTCGAGTCCTTCCAGCTCGTGCTCGCGCGACACCCGCAGCGGCACGAAGGCGCTGACCAACTTCAGGAGCCCCCAGGTGACGCCGCCCGACCACACCAGGGTGACGGCGACGCCGTAGAGCTGGGCCGCAAGCTGCTTCGGGTTGCCCTCGATCAGCCCGGCTGTGCCGCCGATCGCGGCGGTCGCGAACACGCCGGCCAGCAGCGTGCCGGTGAGGCCGCCGACGCCGTGGACGCCGAACACGTCGAGCGAATCGTCATAGTTGAAGCGGTGCTTCAGCGAGGTGCAGGCCCAGTAGCAGATGATACCGGCGAGCGCGCCGATCACCAGGCCATGCCAGGGGGCGACGAAGCCGGACGCGGGCGTGATGGTGCCGAGGCCGGCGACCGCGCCGGAGATCATGCCGAGCACCGACGGCTTGCGCCGCGTCGACCATTCCAGCGCGCCCCAGGTGACGGCGCCGGCGCAAGCGGCCAGATGCGTCGTCAGGATCGCCATCACCGCATGCGCATTCGCCCCGAGCGCCGAGCCGCCATTGAAGCCGAACCAGCCGACCCAGAGCAGGCCGGTGCCGACCACCGCGAGCGACAGATCGAACGGCGAAAGGTTCTCGCTGCCATAGCCCTGGCGGCGTCCCATCACCAGCGCCGCGACCAATCCCGCGGTGCCCGCGGAGAGATGCACGACGAGACCGCCGGCGAAGTCGACCACGCCGGCCTGCGCAAGAAAGCCGCCGCCCCAGATCCAATGCGCCAGCGGCACATAGACGAAGATGAACCATGCAATGCTGAACAGGAGGTAGGCCGAGAAGCGCATGCGGTCGGCGACCGAGCCCGCCACCAGCGCCACCGTGATGATCGCGAACGTCATCTGGTACAGCATGAACAGCGACTCGGGGATCGTCCTGGCGCCGGGATGGACGCTGTCCATGCCCATGCCGGCGAGGAAGGCGCGGTCGAGCGAGCCGATCCAGGTGCCGTCGCCGACGAAGGCCAGCGAGTAGCCGAATGCGACCCACAGGATCGAGATCAGCATCACGGCTGCGAGGCTCTGCGCCATCGTCGCCAGCACGTTCTTCTTGCGCACCATGCCCGAGTAGAACAGCGCCAGACCGGGAATGGTCATCATCAGCACCAGAGCGGTGGCGACGATCATCCAGGCGGTGTCGGCCGGTTCGATCGTGGACGGCGCTGCGGCCGCTGCTGGCGTGGTGAAGGCAATCGCGCCCGCTGCAGCCAATGCTGCAGACGCGCGCAGGCAACGAGACGCGCAGGTCTCCATGACAGTCCCCCCGGCATGTCAGATGTTAGGATCTTGCAGTCCGCCGCGCCGTTGCGGCGGGCGTGCAGCCGTTGCGGCTGCTTGACGGGCTTAGAGTGCGTCGGTGTCGGTCTCGCCGGTGCGGATGCGGCGGGCATGATCGATCGGCGTCACGAAGATCTTGCCGTCGCCGATCTGGCCGGTGCGCGCGTGCGTCGTGATTACCTCGACCGCCTTCTCGGCGATGTCGGAGTTGACCGCGATCTCGATGCGCAGCTTGGGCAGGAAGTTCACGATATACTCGGCGCCGCGGTAGATCTCGGTATGGCCCTTCTGGCGGCCGTAGCCCTTCACCTCGGTGACGGTCATGCCGTGGACGCCGATCGCGGTGAGGGCCTGGCGCACCTCGTCGAGCTTGAAGGGTTTGATGATCGCGACGACGAGCTTCATGGGCGGGCCTTGGTTTCCTCGGGTCTGGGCAGCCTGCTTCTGAGGCAGGCGTCGAACGGCTGTTGTGGCCTGTTCCTAGGCAAATGGCACAAAAAGAGCGCAGCGTTAAGCGATATTTGATCGCCTATTGCTTGGATATCGTTCGGACAGCTAGTCTGAGCGCGACTCATTGCAGCGACCCCGCGCTCAGATTGAACGACGCTTTGCGGCTCATGTGCCACGAAAAACATTATTTTGGAGAGAAACCGTGGGCAATATTCCCGAGATCAATCCCCTTCCTTCCAGCTCAAGTACCGTTTCCGCAGTGCCACTGGATGTCCCGCCCCATCCGCTGGATGCGGAGTGGCACGTCCATATCAATGGACAGACCTATGGCCCTTACACCGGCCACCGCCTGGGTGAGTTCGTCAAGGAAGGCCGCATCGACAAGTCGACCCAAGTTCTCGCGGTTGGTAGCGAGGCTTGGTCCTTGGCTGGGCAAGACCTTCGTCTCGCCTCGCTGTTCAACCGGGCTCCGCCGCAAGCTCCGCCGATCTCCGCTGCAGCCGGCTCCACCGTTGTCCAGATAACCAACCAGATGGCGCCGACAGCCGTCCTTCTCGACGACACCGGAGCCTTCGGCGCGAAATCGCCGGGCGTCGCTCTGTTCCTTTCATTTCTCCTCTGCGGTGCGGGTCAAATGTACTGCGGCAGAGTCGGGAAAGGAATCCTGATGCTGATTGGGTGTATAGCTCTGTGGTTCATCTTTTTGGGATGGACAGTCTGGATTTGGTCGATGATCGATGCCTACGCTACGGCGAAGGACATGAACCTGCGATACCTGCGTCGCCTGCAGTCGGGCCAGCCAGTATGACGAAAGCTGCGCCCAATATTTCCTTTCAGAGCTGCCCGTCCTGCGGCTCCGCTTTGAGCGAAGGCGCGCTGACATGTGGCTATTGCGGCAGCGTCACTGCCGTCGAAAATATTTCGAGCCGCGTGAGATCTGAGTTCCGGTATTGGGTTGGACGGGCCGGGGCCTATCTGCAGGACCCCGCGGTTCTGATCTGGGTGCTTGCGACCGTTCCCGTACTGATCTTGCCACCATTACTGGCATTGATGATGTGTTTCAGAGGGAGCTGGAATAGCAGACGCGGCGATGCCGCTAGACAAGCTTACTTCTCTGTCTTCTCTGTTTCAGTCGTCGCCATCGTCAATATCGCGCTGAGCTTGATCTTTTGGCGCTGGCTGAGCGAGATATCGATGTCAGCAGGGCTGTCCTTTGGACTCTTTCTCAAGTCGCTGGGAATTGTTTCTCCAAGGGCGTCACTGCAGGCCATCTAACGCGCAGCTTACCGGCGCTCGCGGATCGAGCCCTCCTGCGCGACGGAGGCGACCAGCGTGCCGTCGGGCTTGAAGATCGAGCCGCGGGTGAGCCCGCGGCCGCCCTGCGCGCTCGGCGAATCCTGCGCATAAAGCAGCCATTCGTCGGCGCGGAACGGCCGGTGAAACCACATCGCGTGATCCAGCGAGGCCGGCATCATGCGCTTGTCGAACAAGGTGCGGCCATAGCGCGCCATGACCGCGTCGAGCAGCGAGAAGTCCGACGCATAGGCCAGCGCGCACATGTGCAGCGCCGGATCATCGGGCAGCTTCGCCGCCGTCTTGATCCAGACGTTGATGCGGCCATCCTCGATCTTCTGGCCGAAGTACCGGTTCAGTTCGACGGGGCGCAGCTCGATCGGCCGGTCGGATTCGTAGTAGCGGCGGATGAAGTCCGGCATCCTTTGGAAGACTTCCTGAAACATCGGCTGCTTGGAGATCTCCTCCGCCGTCAGCTTCTCCGGCGGCGGCACGTCCGGCATCTTGTCCTGGTGGTTGAATGCGCTGTCCTCGTCGCTGTGGAAGGACACCATGATCGAGAAGATCGCATTGCCGTGCTGGATCGCGGTGACGCGCCGGGTCGCATAGCTCTTGCCGTCGCGCAGGCGCTCGACCTGGTAGATGATCGGCACCTGCGGGTCACCGGGCAGGATGAAGTAGCAGTGCAGCGAATGCGGCAGCCGGCCCTCGACAGTGCGGCACGCCGCCATCATCGCCTGGCCGATCACTTGGCCGCCGAACACGCGCTGCCAGCTCGTCTTCGGGCTGTTGCCGCGGAACAGGTTCACCTCGATCGGCTCGAGATCGAGGATCGAGATCAGGTCGATCAGTCCCTTGGACATGGCGTGGTGCTTTCGCTGGCTCGGCCGTCAGCTCCGGCCCCGTTCCAGCGGGATCAGGCATCCGGAAATGACGGCCTCGGAGGGCAGACCTTGTTTCACGCCCCTGTTTCGCCCAGCTATACTCCACTCGCAAGAGTAACCGTGAGCAGGGCGGCATGACGACACAGCGAAGCATTGTCATTTGTGGCGGGGCGTTTGCCGGCCTGGCGCTGGCGTTGGCGCTCCGTCAGGGGCTTGGGCCCGAGGTGCCGGTGATCGTGGCCGATCCGGCGCTGGCGAACCGGCCGAGCCGTGATCCGCGCGCCAGCGCCATCGTCGCGGCCTGCCGCAAGCTGTTTGACGCGATCGGGGTCTGGGCCGATGTCGCGCCCGAGGCGCAGCCGATCCTCGACATGGTCATCACCGACTCCAAGCCCGAGGATGCGATCCGCCCGGCGTTCCTGACCTTTGCGGGCCAGGTCGAGGCCGGCGAGCCGTTCGCGCACATGGTCGAGAACCGGCTCTTGATCGACGCGCTGGTCCGGCATGCGGAGGCCGCAGGCGTCGAGCTCAAGGCGATGCCGGTGACCGGCTTTGCGACGCGGGCCGACGGCATTGCGGTGACTCTGGGCGACGGCAGCCAGCTCGAGGCGAGCCTGCTGGTTGCCGCTGACGGCGCGCGCTCGAAGCTGCGCGAGCGCGCGGGCATCCAGACCCATGGCTGGGACTATGACCAGTCCG
The DNA here is from genome assembly GCF_032381555.1 of Bradyrhizobium sp. SZCCHNPS1003. Lineage (NCBI taxonomy): Bacteria > Pseudomonadati > Pseudomonadota > Alphaproteobacteria > Hyphomicrobiales > Nitrobacteraceae > Bradyrhizobium > Bradyrhizobium sp. SZCCHNPS1003. The sequence goes on along the minus strand of NZ_JAUHIU010000007.1, from coordinate 333,320 downwards.
GCATCGTCGTGACCATCGGTCACGAGCGCGACCATGGCGGCCGCGCCGAGGAGCATTTCCTTCCGCCCGGACCATTCGCGATCCTGCCGCTGACCGGCAAGCGCTCCTCGCTGGTGTGGACCGAGCGGCGCGCCGAGGCGAAGCGCCTCGTCGCGCTCAGCGCGGATGAATTCCAGGCCGAGCTGGAGAAGCGCGCCGGCCTGCATCTCGGCGAGTTGAAGGTGCTCGACCAGCCGCGCGCGTTTCCGCTGTCCTACTTCGTCGCCCGCTCGTTCATCGCGCCGCGGCTGGCGCTGGTCGGCGACGCCGCCCATGTGATCCACCCCATCGCGGGGCAGGGGCTCAACATGGGGCTGAAGGACGTCGCCGCACTGGCCGAGGTCGTGGTCGATGCGGCAAGAATGGGAATCGATCCGGGGCAGGTCGATGTCCTCGAGCGCTATCAGCGCTGGCGCCGCTTCGACACGATGGCGATGGGCGTCGCCACCAACTCGCTGAACTTCCTGTTCTCCAATAAATCGACGCTGTTGCGGGCCGTGCGCGACATCGGCCTTGGGATCGTCGATCGCGCGCCGCCGTTGAAGGAGCTGTTCATCAAGCAGGCCGCGGGCCTGACCGGAGAGATGCCGAGGCTGTTGAAGGGCGAGGCGCTTTGAGGCTCAGCGCGGGCCTGCGGCGGCGATGAAACCGGCGACGGCCTCGACCATGTCCGGATCGAGCGATCGGTCCGGATCGTTGTAGGACGACAGGTTCTCGTCCTCATTGGCGACGTCGACCAGCACGTGGTTCATGTCCGGCAGCCACAGCGTCTTGGCGGCCGGCGCGGCGGCGGCGAGCGCCACCATGTCGAGCCGTGGGATCTGGGAATCGCGGGCGCCACCGACGATGAGGGTCGGGATCGTGAGCTGCTTGAGCGGATCGATCGGATCCTCGGCGAAGGCGGAGCCGATGCCGGGCTGCATGCTTGGGGCGATCGGCAACTCGGACGGGGCGGGATCGACGACCTGCCCGGCCATGATGGCATCGATCGCCTTGGCGACCGGCTCCATCTTCGCGGCCGGCAGCTTCTTCTCGAGCTGCGCCTTCAACAGGTCGCCCTGCCGCCGCGCCGACGACGCAAGCAGGACGAGGCGGTCGACCGGGGTGCGACGGGCGGTGAGGATGGCGACCAGGCCGCCCTCGCTGTGGCCGACCAGGACGATCCGGGCGAACTTGCCGCGCAGGAAGTCGACCAGCGCGGCGGCGTCCCCGACATAATCCTTGAAGCGGAAGTCTTCCGGGCGGCCGAACTCCGCCTTCCAGCCGCGCGCGCCGCGCTTGTCGTAACGCAGGCTGGCGATGCCGCGGGCGGCGAGCTGCTCGGCGAGCTTCTTCAAGGTCGCCGGCTTGAGCTGCGGCCCATTGCCGTCCCGGTCCGTCGACCCGGAGCCGGCGATCAGCAGCGCCACCGGAGGGCGCTCGACGCCCGTTGGCGTGGTCAAGACGGCGTCGAGTGCGCCAATGCGGACGGCGCTCTCCTCGGCCGAGACCACCGAGGTGAGGGCCATCAGCGCCACGGCGAGTGCGCAGCGGATCACGACGGGCCGCATCGGTCAGTCGATCTTCCGCGCTTCCTCCGGCAGCATGATCGGGATGCCGTCGCGGATCGGGTAGGCGAGCTTCGCCGACCGCGAGACCAGCTCCTGCTTCGCCGCGTCGTATTCCAGCGGGCCCTTGGTCATCGGGCAGACCAGGATCTCGAGCAGCTTGGGATCGACGGAATTGGCGGGGCGTTCGAGCGGGGCGTTCATGGCAAGGGTCTCCGGCGGGCGCCTCTGTAGCATATCGTCCGCCTGGTTGTCGTCCTTCAAGGCTTGTGCAGGGCGATCCGGATCAGCTCCTCGATGACCGTGTCCAGTTGCTGGGCCGGCAACGGCCGATCCGACAGCGCGTGGCCGAGGAAGGCCCAGTACAGCACCTGGGCGCGTGCGTGCGCGATCGCCGGCATCAGTCCTTCGGCTGAAAGCAGGCTCTCGACATAGCCCAGCCGGCGTCTGTCGATGGCCTGGACGGCCTGGCGCGCGGCGGGGTCGGATCCGGCCCAGCTGCGCACGGCGCGCTCCAGGGTGAGTCTGACGGTGAACGCGCGCCGGAGGAGCGCGGCAATCGCCGGCTGGTCGCCGGCGCTCGCCTCCACCCCGGTGATGATCTGCTCGGCCGCAATCTCCCGCCACTTTTTGAGGAGGGCGGCGTGAAACGCGGCCACATCGGCGAAATGCCAGTAGAAGCTGCCGCGCGACACGCCCATGGCTTTCGCCAGCGGCTCCGCCTTCAGCGCGGTGAAGCCCCGGGTGGCCAGCACCTTCAATCCCTGTGTCAGCCAATCGTCGGCGGAGAGCTGATCGGTCATGTCGTCACCATCAGGACGACCATACATAACTGTATTGACGGCCGCCAGGGCTTCGTGCATCTTCCATACATAAATGTATGGAGGCGTGGCATGCGCGATGCGCTGCTCGTAACCGCGGGGCTCATGGCGATCACCGTCGCCGTGATCCATGGCGTGCTCGGCGAGACGATGGTGTTCGCGCGTGCCACCATCTCGCCGGAGCGGTTGCGAACCCTGCTGCGGCTGGTCTGGCAAACGGGCACGGTGGCGTGGATCGGCTGTGGCGTGCTGCTCACGGCCGCCCCGCGAATGGCGTCGGAGTCGGCGCGGCATTGGACGGTGGTCACGGTCATCGTCGTGTTCACCTTCGCTGCAGGCGCCAATGCGCTGGCGACGCGCGCGCGGCATTTCGGCTGGATCATGCTCGCCGGCGTGGTCCTCCTCGCCATCGCCGGCTACTGACGCTGCGAATCCGGTCGACATAGCCGCGGCACAAACTCGGCGAGATGACGGCATTGCGACGCTTTGCAACCGCTGCATCGCCTTAACTGCCGTTCGGCCGCACTCCGTTCACCGCGAGGCCACTGCCACGACACATTCGCCAAGAATGGTTCTAACTTAGAAGGAGTCTCTTTGCAGACACGGCGGCGAGCCGCTTAGTTGTTCGTCGTCGCGAACGGGTGCCCGGCGTCGACATCGATCCGGGCGCGCAACCGTTCTCCGATTTGCTTGTCGGGATAGGAGAGGGGACGGATCGATGTTGGTCGACGTGGTGCGGAAGTTGGTCGTCGTAGGTGGAAGCGTCGGCATGCTGCTGATGGCAGCGCAGGCGCACGCTGGGGAATCGAACGAGATCTGCCTCACCTATGCCAATGGTCAATTCGAGCCCAAGGAGCCGACCGTTCCTGCCGACGCGCCGCTGACGATCCGCGTCAAGAACATGGAGAGCAAGGCCATCGAGTTCGAGAGCGAGACCCTGAAGGTCGAGAAGGTGATCGCGGCCAACAGCGAGGCGGTGCTCAACGTTCGCGCCATGAAGTCCGGGCGGTACGAGTTCTATAACGACTTCAACGAAAAGGCCCGCGGCTTCGTCAACGTCCAATAGGTCCAGATCCCATGCTCGCCGCCCTGATCATCGTCTTCCGCGAAGTGTTCGAAGCCGGCCTGATCGTCGGCATCGTGCTCGCCGTCACCAGCGCGGTCCCGCATCGCCTGCGCTGGATCGGCGCGGGGCTGTTTGCCGGCCTGGTCGGCGCATGCATCGTCGCGGCGTTCGCGGGCACGCTGACTCAGCTATTCGAAGGCATGGGACAGGAATTGTTCAATGCAGGGGTCCTGTCGGCTGCCGTGATCATGCTGACCTGGCACAATGTCTGGATGGCCCGGCACGGCCGCGAGATGAGCAACGAGTTGCGGACGATGGGCCAAGCGGTGGCCGAAGGCGCCAAGCCGCTGGTCGCGCTGGCGACCGTAATCGCCATCGCCGTGTTGCGCGAGGGCAGCGAGGTCGCGCTGTTTCTCTATGGCGTGGCGGCGTCCGGTGACGGCGGCGGGCGGGCGCTGCTCGGTGGCGGCGTCCTCGGCCTGCTGCTCGGCGTCGCCGTCTGTCTCGCGACCTATCTGGGTCTGATGCGCATCCCGCCGCGCGCGCTGTTCAAGACCACCACCGTGCTGATCACCCTGTTGTCGGCGGGAATGGCCGCGCAGGCGGTGTTCTTTCTCGCCCGCGCCAACTGGCTGACATCGTTCGACCAGGTGGTGTGGGATTCGAGCGCGGTTCTGCCCGAGCGTGGCGTCGCCGGACGGACCCTCAAGGCCCTGATCGGCTATACGGATCAGCCCACCGCGATGCAGCTCGCGGTTTACATCGGGGTGATCCTCGCCACCATCGCGCTGATGCGTCTCACGGCGGCGCCGCCAGCGCCGCGTGCGGCCGCCGCCGAATGATCATTGCAGCGGCGGATCGCCCGAGGTCCGCTTCTTGGCGAGATCCATCTCGGTCACGGCGATGAGGATTTCGGCGCGGGTCTTCAGGTCCGGCGCCTCGAGCATCGCCTGCTTCTCCGCCGGACCGTAGGGTGACATCATCGCCAGCGCGTTCACGAGCGCTTCGTTCGGCGCGGCTTCGATGCCGGCCCAGTCGACCTTGAGATTGTTGGCCTTGAGGAAGTCGGTGAGCACCGCGAGCAGCGCCTCGCGGTCGACCGCGTCCTCACCCTTGCGCGCCGTGAAATCATCGACGAACGGGAAATAATCGACCTTGCACTGCCGATAGGGTGTGAGCACCGTCATTTCCTCGACCACCTTGAAGCGGGACACGCCGGTGAGCTCGAGGATGTAGCGGCCATCGCCGGACTCGGCGAGCTGCGTGATCCGGCCGACGCAGCCGACCTTGAACAGCACCGGCCGCTCCTCGCTGGAGGAATGCGTGACGTCGGGCTGGATCATGCCAATGAGCCGATGGCCGTCGCGAAGCGCATCATCGACCATCGCGAGATAGCGCGGCTCGAAAATGTTGAGCGGCATTTGGCCGCGCGGCAGCAGCAAGGCTCCCGCCAATGGAAACACCGGAACGATCTCCGGCAGCTCGGCGGGACCGCGATATTCGGCATTGATCGGCATGCGATACCTCGTGTCCGCTGGAACGAGCGCGCGTCCCGTCCAGCCGGGTTACGAAAACAGGATCGTCGACAGCCGCTTGCGGCCCTCGATGGTGGCCTCGTCTGCGCCGCCCCAGGCTTCGAAGAACTGCACGAGCTGCTTGCGCGCGCCGTCCTCGTTCCATTTGCGGTCGCGCTTCACGATCTCGAGCAGCTGGTCGGTGGCTTCCTTCCGCTTGCCCGCGGCGTTCAGCGCCGTCGCCAGGTCAAAACGCGCCTGGTGGTCGAGCGGATTGGCGGCGACCTTCTGTTCGAGCTCGCCGACCGGCCCGAGCGACTGGGCTTGCTCGGCCAGATCGATCGCGGCCTGCACGGCGGAGACCGCGGAATCGCTACGCTTGGCGTCCGGGACCATCGCAAGCGTCTGCTTGGCCTCGTCGATCGCGCCGAGCTCGACCTGGCACTTCGCAAGCCCGGCGATCGCCGGGATGTTGGCGGCATCGACCGCGAGCACCTCGGCATAGATCTCGGCCGCGCCAGCCGCATCGCCCTCGGCGAGTGCGGCTTCGGCTTCCTTGAGGATTTCGGCGATGTCGGGCTCGCCGACGCCCGGAACGCCCTTGGTGATCTTTTCGATGAAGGCGGCGACCTGGCTCTCGGGCACGGCACCCATGAAGCCATCGGCGGGCCGTCCGCCGACGAACGCGATCACGGCCGGAATCGACTGGATCCCCATCTGGCCGGGAATGGCCGGATGCTCGTCGATGTTCATCTTGACCAGCTTGACCTTGCCGTTGGCGGCCTTGACGGCCTTTTCCAGGATGGGCGTCAGCTGCTTGCACGGTCCGCACCACGGCGCCCAGAAGTCGATGAGGACCGGCTGCCGCTTCGATTCCTCGATGACGTCCTTCACGAAGCTCTGCGTCGTGGTGTCCTTGATCAGATCCGGCACCTGCGGCGCCGCTCCGCCGCCCTGCTCAACAATGGTCACGGGGTCCCTCGTCCGAAAAATTCCGATGGACGGCGACCGGGAACCGGCCGCCGCCGCGCCTCAATACACGTTTTCTCTCACTTTAAGTGGCGGTCCAGCTGGAAATTTCAATCAGCGCCCATCGCGGCCCGGTGATGGGCAGGTTTGGGCCCGGTTCGGCCGGCCCCGACCGCAAAAATTTGAACGTCGTCGGCGTACGAAACCTGTCGCAGACCTGTTGCATTCGTCCGCGGCATTTGGCATAGGTCTGCCCGTCGCTGGCGGCCACGCCGCCAAGGCGTCACGGATGCGGGTGTAGCTCAGTGGTAGAGCACGACCTTGCCAAGGTCGGGGTCGAGGGTTCGAACCCCTTCGCCCGCTCCAAAAATTCCGCTCCGTTCCCCTCTCGCCTTATGCCTCATCATTTCGTCGGCGGGGATTTGTCCCAGGCCGCGAGTGCGTCGGCGAATACCCGATCTCCACTGGGACCTTTGCCGATGGCGAGGATGCCCCGGCGCTGGTTCGCATAGACGACCGGGATGTCGAACCATTCGCGCCGTGCGAGGAGTTCCTCGTTGCGCGCGCGATCGGCCTCGACGTTGGACAAGCCCACCAGGAACGAACCTTCGGTGATCTTGACGGAAAGCCCGGCAAGCGGCGTCCCGCGCGACTTCTCGTCCGTCTTCATCAGCATTCCCGGGACGCTGCTGATGCCGCCACCGACGAAGTCGGCAGCGGGCCTGAATGTGAGCTCGGCGACATGGCTGGCCGGCAGGCTGGGATCGTCGTTGCGGCGCAACTGCAGGCTGACCTTCAGCTTGCGCTCGGGAATGTCGATCTCGCCACGGATCACCGGCGTGGGCCGCCCTGATTGTGCGTTCTTGACCGTCTCGGTCCGCCAGGTGATCGAGCCGGAATAGCGCCTACCCTTGGGGTCGGAGAGATCCTCATCATACAGCACGGCAAGTCCGGGCGTCCGCGCATCTGCCGCGTCGGACGAGGCGGTCGGGCTCGAAACGGGAGCGCTGCTCCGGGCGGCGTCAGGGCCGGCCGGTTGCGCCGGCTTCGCGGCGGCGGCGCTCAGTTGAGCGCCGCTGTCGATCGACGTGAACATCACGAGCGGCCGCTGCGTTCCGCTGGTGGCGCGCTCCACCGCGGCGTCGGTCTGGTTGAGGATCTCGATCAGACGTTGACCAGGCTGCTGGAGCGCCTCTGCAAGGGCTGCGGCGAACACGCCGTGGCCGTCCGGGCCGCGCTGTCCCGCCGTCCCGGCCTGTGCGGCAAAGGAGATCACGGTCCGTTCGGAAACGTCGACCGGGACGAGGCCGGCGGCAAGACCGGCGATGCCGCGCCCGGCGAACGGATTGGAGCGGAAGGCGTCGAGAATGATCACGTTCTGCCGGGGGCTCGATCCGCCCAGCTCGCGCAGAATCGCAGTCAGGTCGCGCAGCTCGGTGTTGAGATCCGCAGCTGTCGCCGGTGCCGCGTCGACCGGGACGAGATAATCGGCGCCGCCCAGGTTGAGCCCATAGCCGGCATAATAGATCAGCGCGACGTCGGCGTCGGCGATCCGGCCCTTGAACTCGGCAAGCGCGCGATCGAAGCCTCGCCTGTCGAGGTCGATCTGCGCGGCACCGCCGCTCAGGGTGAAGCCGAGCCGCGACAGGCTGTCGGCGATCAGCCGGGCATCCGCCGCCGGCTCGTCCAGCAGTGGCGCGCGCTCGTGAATGGAGTTGCCGATCACCAGCGCCACGCGCTTGTCGGCGGCAGCGGGCCCGGTCGAGATCAGGATCGCGCCGACGACAAGGATGGTTGCAGATAGTAGCTGTCCAACTCGGCCGATCACCCGACGCATGCCAACGATCTCCTGTCACCCGATCTGCGCGCTTGTGCGATTTTACCGCATTTCGAACAAAGCAGGAACAAGAAACGTGGCAGGAAAGAGAAATCGCCGTGGGCTGTCGGGCGGCCTAGACGACCACCGGCGTGCGCACCCGGCCGGCATCGCCGAACACGCGGAGATAACGGGCGATCTCGGCGGGATCGCCGGTCGCCTTCTCCGGGTTGTCGGACAGCTTCACGGCGGGATGCCCGTCTGCCGACGTCACCTTGCAGACCAGCGAGATCGGATCGAGGTCGACCGAGCCGTCCGGCGAGCAGCCGACGAAATCGTTGGTCAGGTTGGTGCCCCAGCCGAACGACAGCCGCACCTGATCGGAGAATCGATGATGGAGCTGCTCGATCGATTCGACGTCCATCGCGTCGGAGAACACGAGCAGCTTCTGCTTGGGATCGCGCCCCTTCGATTTCCACCAGGCGATGATCTCCTCGCCGGCCTGGATCGGCGGCGCGCTGTCGGGACGGAAGCCGGTCCAGTCGGCGACCCAGTCGGGTGCGTCGCGCAGGAAGGCCTTGGTCCCGAACGCGTCGGGCAGCGCGATCAGCAGGTTGCCTGCGTAGGTCTGCCGCCACTGGTCGAGAATGCGATACGGCGCGAAGCGCAGCTCGTCATCGTCCTTGGCGAGCGCCGCCGCGACCATCGGCAGCTCATGGGCGTTGGTGCCGATGGCTTCGAGATCGTTGTCCATCGCCAGCAGCACGTTGGAGGTGCCGGTGAACGACGAGCCGAGACCTTCCTTGACGGCCTCGACGCACCAGCGCTGCCACAGGAAGCCGTGGCGGCGGCGGGTGCCGAAATCCGACAGCCGCAGCCCCTCGAGCTTGCGCAGCCGCTCCACTTTGGCCCACAGCTTGGCCTTGGCGCGGGCGAACAGCACGTCGAGCGCGAACCGGCCCTGTCCCTTCATGGCCTGGCGCGAGCGCAGCTCGTTGACGATCGCGAGCGCCGGGATTTCCCACATCGTGGTGTGGGTCCAGGGTCCGTGGAAATGCAGCTCGTACTGGCCCTCCGACTTGCGCAGTTCGTATTCGGGCAGGCGGAAATTGGCGAGCCAGGCGATGAACTCCGGCGAGAACATGTGGGTCTTGCCGTAGAAGGTGTTGCCGGCCAGCCAGATCAGCTCCTTCTTGGCGAAGCGGATGGTGCGGGCGTGATCGAGCTGCGCTCGCAATTCGCCTTCGTCGATGACGTCGCCGAGCCGCACCCGCCGGGTCCGGTTGATGACCGAGAAGGTCACCTGCTGACTCGGGTAGAACTCCCGAATCATCTGCAGCATCAACAACTTGTAAAAATCGGTGTCGAGCAGGCTGCGCACGATCGGATCGAGGCGCCAACCGTGATTATAGGTTCTGCTCGCGATGTCTGTGACTGTCATGTGATCGTTTTACAGCGCTGGCCGCAAACCCGCCACTGGGCTTGTCGCAGGAGGCCCTCGTGGCGCAGCGGCATCCTTGCTCGGGTTCGTGGCGGCTATTTGCGCGCCAGGAGCGGCACGCCGGGATCGAACGCCAGCACCGCTTCGGCCCATTTCGCGACGCGGAGCACATGGAGGTCGTTGCGATAGGGGCCGGCGATCTGTACGCCCAGCGGCAGGCCGTTGTTGCCCAACCCGGCCGGCAAGGAGACTGCCGGCGCTCCGACGAAGGTCCAGGGCGCGCAATATTCGGCGTCTCCGGTCCAATCCAAGCCGCGCGGCGCTTCGCCGAACGCCGGCAAGGTGAGCACTGCGTCGAAGCCGTCGAGCTCAGCGGCGAGCGCCTTCTGCCTGAAGGCCTGGGCCGCCTTCGCGGCGAGATATTCCATGGCCGTCTTGCTTCGCCCGCTCTCGACGTGGCCCTTCATGACCTCGCTGACCCGGTCGGGATGGCGCGCGATCAGATCGGAGAAGATCGTGGTCGCCTCGCTGAGCATGATCGTGGTGATCGCATGCCAGTTCACCGCGTCGAGCTCTCTCAGTTCGACCTCGATGATCGTCGCACCGGCGCTGCGCAGCTTGTCGATGACGGACTCGAATACGGTCTTCTGCTCCGCCTCGGCGCGCTCCCATTTGGCGAAGCGCACCGCCGCGAGCCGTGGCGTGCGGTGCGGCGTGAGGCCCTGGTCGATGCCGACGGTGAAGCCCGGCAGCGGCCGGCCGTGGCGATCATCTGCGCTGGTGCCGGCGAGCAACGAGAGGGCGAAGGCCACGTCGTCGACGCGGCGGGCGAAGAAGCCGACATGGTCGAGCGACGGGCTAAGCGGATGCACGCCGTCGCGTGGAATCGCGCCGAAGCTCGGCTTGAAGCCGACGACGCCGTTGAAGGCCGCCGGTCGGATCACCGAGCCGAGTGTCTGTGTTCCCAGTGCCAGCGGCACGAGGCCGGCCGCAACCGCGGCGGCTGATCCGGACGATGAGCCGCCCGGTGTGTGCTCGGGGTTCCATGGATTGACGGTCGGACCGGGATGACGCCAGGCGAATTCAGTGGAGACCGTCTTGCCGAAGATGGTTGCGCCGAGATTGCGCAGCCGTTCGACCACCCAGGCGTCCGCATCCGGCACGTGATCGCGATAGATTTGCGAGCCGTTGGTGGTCGGCATGTCCGAGGTGGCGATGATGTCCTTGATGGCGACGGGAATTCCACCGAGCGGGCCGGTCTTTGGAGCGACATCCCGCGGCAGATATTCGAATGCTTTCAGCTGCGGTTCGATCGCCTGCGTCTTCTTCAGGCATTCTTCACCATAGGCGATGGCCGCTGCGGGGTCGGCTGCGAACCGCCGCAGCAAGTCGAGGACGCCGGCACCGGCCTTCGGTGTGGACACAGGGAAACGCTCGGACATTCATCGATCCTGTCGACTTGATCTCGTTGCCGGGCGGTGAACGGCCGCAGCGTGTTGTTCCGATCCTATCGGCTGTTCAAGCATACGCCAATCGTCCGGCCGATCGGCGCATATGAATACAGCGCATGGCGGCAGGCCCGTGCCGCGTGGCGGACAATCGCCGATGCGGCGCAGGCACGCGCACGGACATGCGCATCTGGCATGACATGAGTGGAGCGGCATCATTTGAGCCTCGCGCGAACCTGGCAGCAATCCGCTTCTCACCCGCTCAGGATGTGCTACCATTTTCGAGCAGGACCACTGATGTGGTCGGCCAAAGGACGTCTTCAGATACGTTCCGATAAGTAGACGCAGCCACATGAGCTGCCTCATGGGAGTGAAGCGATGATATCGGCTTTTCACCGAAGCATTCTTGCGCTTGCAACAATAGGTCTCCTCGCCGGCACCAGCATCGCCGGCGCGCAGCAGCAATCCGATCAGGGGAAGGGCCTGAAGAAATACGAATCCGGCACCAAGGAGTTCTGGACGCATCCGCCGGACGACTGGTTCCTCGGCGACGAGACCGAGGCGCAGAAGGGGCTGGCGCCGCCGTCGGGCCCGCCGACTGGCGCGTCCGATGCCGAGCTCGCGAAGATCGTCAAGCAGGTGAAGCTGCCGGACGGCTTCAAGATGGAGGTCTGGGCCTCGGGCGTGCTCGCCGCGCGGCAGATGGCCTGGGGCGACAAGGGCACGCTGTTCGTCGGCTCGTTCGGGCTCGGCAACGTCTATGCCATCACCGACAAGGGCGGCAAACGCGAGGTCAAGACGGTCCTCAAGGGCCTGAACATGCCGACCGGCCTCGCCTTCCAGGATGGCAATCTCTACGTGATCGCGGTCGACAAGCTGATCAAATACGAGAATGCCGAAGCCAGTCTCGACAATCTCGGCCAGGGCAAGGTCGTCTACGACGACATGCCGTCCTATGCGGCGCATGGCTGGAAATACATCGCGGTCGACAAGGAAGGCTGGTTCTATATCCCGTTTGGACCGCCCTTCAACATCGGCATCCCGCCGACGTCAGTCTCGCAGATCCGCCGAGTCGATCCGCGCACCGGCAATGCCGAGATCTATGCGCTCGGCGTCCGCAACAGCGTCGGCGGCGACGTCGACCCGCGCACCGGCAAATACTGGTTCACCGAGAATGCGCGCGACTGGGTCAGCGACGATCTGCCGAGCGACAAGCTCAACATGATCTCGAAGATCGGCGAGCATTTCGGCTATCCCTATTGCCACCAGGGTGACCTGCCGGATCCGAAATTCGCGATGGGTCACAAGTGCTCGGAGTTCACACCGCCAGTGCTGAACCTCGGTCCGCACGTGGCGCCGCTCGGCATGAAGTTCTACACCGGCGACCAGTTCCCGGCGGAGTACAAGAACAACATCCTGATCGCCGAGCACGGCTCCTGGAACCGGCACAAGTACCAGGGCGCACGGATCATGCGCGTTATCGTCGGCCCCGACGGCAAGGACCCCAAGCAGGAGGTGTTCGCCTCCGGCTGGCTCGAGGGCGACCAGGGCTATCTCGGCCGCCCCGACGACATCATCCTCGCCAAGGACGGCTCGATCCTGGTGGCGGACGACTGGGCCGGCGCGATCTATCGCATCAGCTACGAGAAGAAATGAGCTCGTCGTGAAAGCGGGGCTGCGCGCTGCCTTACGGCGGCCGCAGCCCCAACTATTTTGAATGTCGCGCGTTGATCAAGGACGACGTGCCGCACCCGGTCGCGGGTTTCGGGCATCGTCCGCGCGCCAAAGCAATGATGGGAGCGAGAACGCCTGCGATGAATCCAGGGACCTCCAGAATGCACCAGGTGATGGCCGCCGCGCTGATGCTCATGCTTGCGGCGCCTCCGGCCCATGCCGCCGATATCGAAGCGGGCAAGGCCAAGGCCGAGCTCTGCGCCGGCTGCCACGGCGAGAACGGCATCTCGCAGACCGAGAACATTCCTTCGCTCGCCGGCCAGCAGGATCAGTTCATCCAGTGGCAGCTCGTGTTCTTCCGCGCCGGCACGCGCAAGAACGAGGCGATGAAGCCGATCGTCGATCAGCTCACCAACGAGGACATCCGCAACCTCGGCGCCTATTTCGCCTCGCTGCAGCCGGCCAAGGCGCCGCCGGACAACGATCCGGATCTGTCGGCCAAAGGCGCGCAAGCCGCCGCCGGCCGGCGCTGTGCCTCATGCCATCTCGACAGCTATGCCGGCACCAAGGGCGTGGCGCGGCTCGCCGGCCAGCGCGAGGAATATCTCGTCAAGGCGCTGCACGACTACAAGTCCGGCCAGCGCGTCGGTGGCAGCCAGGCCGCGATGACCGATGTTGCCTATCCGCTAAGCGGCGAGGAGATCACGGCGCTGGCGCATTATCTGGCGCATCTGTAGTTGCTGGTGATGGGATGGGGTCTCGCGCCACACCCACAGCTGTCGTCCCGGACAAGCCTGCCGACGCGAAGCGTAGGCGGGCGCCGATCCGGGACCCATACCGCGGAGTCCATCGAGGGACTTCGCTGCGAGTTGCCTGCCTCACCACGGCCGCGGAGTATGGGTCCCTGCGTTCGCAGGGACGACACCTGTACTTGCCGCGGGACTGTGCCTGATCAACCTGAATCGCCTGATTATCCGGCCACTGCGGTCAACTTTGCCGCTGCGCCTCGTACACCTTGAGCTGCGTGTAGGATATGCGCAGGCGCGGCACCGGGACCTTGGCGGCATCGGCGCGGGCGACGAGATCGCCGATGACGTGATCGGCCTCGACCGGAAGGCCGGCGCTGAGATCGCGGAACATCGAGGCGGTCATCGGTGATCCCTCCGCGGTGAGCATGCCGGAGACGCGCTGGAAGAACGCGCCGGCTGGGGGGTAGCCTGCGGCCGCAGCGGTGGCGCTGCATTCGTCGAGCATGCCGAGCAGGAAATCCTTGCCGCCCGGCGCGGTCAGGATCACGCCGACCGGCGCACGCATCAATGTGGTCGATGCAGCGAGCGAGGACAGGAACACCCACTTCTCCCACATGTCCTGCATGACGTGGTCGCTGGCCGACGCATTGAAATTCCCGCGCCGGAAAATCTCGAAGATCGCGCGGACGCGGTCCGACGATCCGCCGTCGCGCTCGCCGAAGCTCAGCGATTGCATCGGCTGCAACTGCACGACCTCGCGCTGCTCGTTCAGGGTCGCGGCGATGGCGCAGAGCCCGCCAAGCACGCGCGCGCGCCCGAACCTGGCGTCGAGCACGTCGAGATGCTTCATGCCGTTGAGCAGCGGGATGATCGCGGTGTTCGGACCCACGGCCGGCGCGAACGAGGTGATCGCATCGTCGAGGTCGTAGGCCTTGCAGCTCAGCAGCACGACGTCGAAGTGCTGCTTCAGAGTGTCCGCCTGTACGGTCGGCGGATTGGGGAGGGTGACGTCACCGGTCGGACTGCGGATCACGAGGCCGGCACTGGCGAGTTCAGCCGCGCGGCGCGGGCGGACCAGGAAGGTGACATCGGCGCCGGACTGCAGCAGCCGGCCGCCGAAATAGCCGCCGATGGCGCCGGCGCCGACGACGAGAATACGCATGGGTAGGTCCTCTCTCTCAGCGAGGTCTCATCATGCAGGAGCGAATAGCGAATGGCGAGTAGCGAATGGGGATGGCCACCATGCCCTACTCGCTACTCCCTGTTCGCCATCGCTTCTCACCATTTCTCGCCAAACGGACGGATCTCCATCTCGAAGGTCCAGGCGCTCTTCGGCTGCTGGTAGAGCTGCCAATAGGCACCCGCGACCGAGGCCGGCGGCATCAGCAGGTCGGGATTGTCCAGCGCCTCCTTGCCCCAGAGTTGGGCGCGGCGCTCGCGCACCCAGGCGGTATCGACGCCGGAATCGATGATCAGGTGGGCGACATGGATGTTCTGCGGCATCAGTTCGCGCGCCATCGCCTGCGCCACCGCGCGCAGGCCGAACTTGGCCGAAGCGAAGGCGGCATAGCCGGAGCCGCCGCGCAGCGAGGCGGTCGCGCCGGTGAAGAAGATCTTGCCGCCGCCGCGGGGCAGCATCAGCCGGGCGGCCTCGCGCCCGGTGACGAAGCCGGCCCAGCACGCCATCTCCCAGACCTTGCGGAACACGCGGTCCGTCGTCTCGAGGATCGGGAAATTGACGTTGGCGCCGACATTGAAGATCAGGACCTCGAGCGGCGCATGCCTGTCGGCGTCGTTGAGGAAGGCGGTGGTCTCGTCCTCCTTGCGGGCATCGAGCGCGCGCGCCACGATCCGCCCGCCAGCGGCCTCGACCTCCGCGACCAGCGGCGCGAGCTTCTCGCCATTGCGCCGGCCGGCGAACACCGTGAAGCCTTCGGACGCGAATTTCTTGACGATCTCGGCGCCGATGTAGTCGCCGGCCCCGACGACCGCGACGGTAGCGTTGCGCTGTTGCATGCTTGCTCTCCCGATCTCACTCCAGCGTCATTGCGAGGAGCGAAGCGACGAAGCAATCCAGCCTTGCTTTGCGGCGGGATCGCGTTGCTGCGCTCGCGATGACGGCGATCACTTGCCCAGGATGTATTCCTCGACGTCGCGCAGCTGCTCCTTGCCGAAGAACATCTCATTGCCGACGAAGAACGTCGGCGAGCCGAACGCGCCGCGCTCGACCGCGCGCTGGGTGTTCTCCACGAGCTTCGCCTTGACCTCGGGCTCCTGGGCGCGGGCGAACAGCTTGGCCCCGTCGAGCCCGGACGATGTGATCGCGGCGATCGCGATCTCGGGATCGTCCATCTTCTTCGGCTCGCGCCACATGTGGTGGAACGCCGCGTCGACATAGGCCTCGAACACGCCCTCGAGCTCGGCCGCGATCGCCGCGCGCATCAGGTTCAACGTATTCACCGGGAAGTACGGGTTCCAGACCCAGGGCTGCACCTGATAGCGCTTGAGGAAGCGCTGGGTCTCGACCTCGTGGAATTCACGCTTGTTCTTGATGCCGGCGAGTGACTCGGCCGGTGACTTGTTGTTGGTCGCCTTGAAGATGCCGCCGAGCAGCACCGGGACATAATAGAACTGGACGCCGATCCGCTTCACGATCGCCGGGATCGCCTCGTGGCTCAGATAGGCGTTGGGACTGCCGAAGTCGAACATGAATTCTGGCGCCGGACGGCTCATGGGCGGTCTCCTCGATTTTTCGCATTGTGGTCCAGCGCAGCAGCCCCGTCCAGGGTTTTATGACGGTCATCATATTCCAGCGGCCGGGAGGCATCGAGGGTGCATCAGATCATCCTGTGCACGGTGCGCTTGCGCCAGACCAGGAGATAATAGCTCATCTGCAGCAGCATCATCGCGGCGAACGTGATGGGATAGGCGAGCCAGACGCCGTCGAGCCCGATGCTGCGGCTGAGCCAGGTGGCGGCGGGCACCTCGATCGCGGCGATCGCAAACGCCGAGATCGCCAGCGGCATCCACACCGTCCCGGAGGCGCGCATCGCCGACGAGAACGTGATGGACATGCCGAACAGCACGGAGCTCCACAGCACGATGTGCAGCGAATGCTGCGCCACCTCGATGACGGCAGGGTCGGTGATGAAGAGTCCCATCAGCACCCGTGAGAACAGATAGCCGATCGCGACCAGGCCGCCGGTCAGCACCACGTTCATCTCGATGCCCGTGCGCACGATGTCGCCGATCTGCTCGGCCTGGCCGCGGCCGATCGCCTGGGCGCCGAAGATCGAGACCGAGATCGCGATCGACAGCGCCGGAAACTGCACATAGCCGAGCACCTGATTGACCGCGCCATAGGCCGCCGTCGCGTCCGAGCCGAAGCCGTTGACGAGGCCGATCAGCACCATTTCGGCCAGCGACATCACGATCATGCCGATCGCGGCGGGGATGCCGAGCCGCAACACCGCCCGCAACAGTTTCGCGTCCGGCAGCATGCCCCGCAGGAACGCGGCATCGATCGCCAGCGGGTGCTTGCGACGGCGCAGATGGACATGGAGCCAGGCCAGCGTCGTCAACGTCGAGATCGCCGAGGCCCAGGCGGCGCTGGCGACGCCGAGCACGGGCGCGCCGAGCCAGCCGCGGATGAAGACCGGGGTGAGCACCAGCCCGAGCGTGGTCGATGCGGCGAGCGAGGCCAGCGGCGTCACGGTGTCGCCGACGCCGCGCATCTGCGACGACAGCAGGATGTAGGCGAAGGTCAGTGGCATCGTGATCATCATGATGCGGGCATAGCCCGCGGCTGCATCAAGGATGTTGGCGGGCGTGGCGAGCGCGGTCAGCAATTGGCGGCTGAACACGCCGCCCAATACCGCGATCAGGCCGCCGAGCAGCAGCGCAATGGTCAGCGTCGTGCCGGCGACCTGCTTCACCTTCGCGGGCTCACCGGCGCCCCAGGCCTGGCCGATCAGAACGCCGGCACCTGAGCCGAGGCCCATGACGAAGGAGACGAAGAAGAACATCGCCGGGAAGAACACCGAGACCGCGGCGAGCGCATCGACGCCGATCATCTGGCCGAGATAGACGTTGTTGATGGTGCCGAACAGCGACTGCAGGATGTTGCTCAGCATCATCGGAACGACGAACGTCAGGAACGGCTTGCGCAGCGAGGCGGTTGGCGGCGACACGGCATGTTTCTCCGTCGACCGCTCTTCATTCGGAGTACGGTCGCGTTGCGAGGAATTGGAATGAGAGCGGCCGCGAACGGCCGCTCTCATTGGCCGTTGAAATCAGCCGATCTCACTCGGCGCGGTGGCGGTGCGCGAGCGCGACGGCGTGGTCGCGGATGTCGGCCGGCCAGTCCGCGATCAAGGCGGCGAAGCGGCCGAGATCGCCGGCGAACAGCGCCCGCGACGCCTCCTCGAACTGCGGCAGGTTGCTGCCGATCCCGGACATGAAATGATAGGCCGCATCGCGTGCCTCACGGGCGCGGTCGGTGTCGCCGCTGGCACGGCGGGCGTCGTGGACCAGCTTGCGCAGTGCGACCGAGGCACCGCCCGGCTGCGCGTTCAGCCAGTCCCAGTGCTGCGGCAGCAAGGTCACCTCGCGGGCCACGACCCCGAGCTTCGGCCGGCCGCGGCCACGCGGCTCGGTCGGCCCTTGGTTCGCGGCCGCGCCGGCTTCGACCGGCAGGCGCGCCAGGATCTCCCGGTCGCTGCCGCGCAGATCGAGGTCGATCGGCTGCCCGGTGCGGTCGCTGAAAATCACGATCGGCTCGGTGCCCGGCGCGGCGTGTTTCAGCACCAGTGCCACCTTGGGCAGCGGCCCGGCGGCAACCCGGGTTTGGCCGGCAAATGCGGTGAAGGTGTCCATATCGGCAGTCCCATGTGATAACCCTAATAAAACCCGGGTGAAATTAAAGTCAATATTACCCGGGTAATTATTTCATGCCGGGGTGAGGATCCCCGCGCCTCGCCGAACCCGTCCTGTCCTGCTACGGAACGGCGCCCGCCACCCGATCCGTCCCTGGAAACCCCATGCTGACCGTTCACCACCTCAACAATTCCCGCTCGCAACGCGTGCTCTGGTTGCTCGAGGAGCTCGGCGTGCCCTATGAGATCATTCGCTACGAGCGCCAGCCCGACATGCGGGCGCCGAAGGAGCTGCGCGCCATCCACCCGCTCGGCAAGTCGCCTGTCATCACCGACAACGGCAACACTGTCGCCGAATCCGGCGCCATCGTCGAATATCTGATCGAGACCTACGGCAATGGCCGCCTGATCCCGCCGCCGAAGACACCGGAGCGGCTGCGCTATTCCTATTGGCTGCATTACGCCGAGGGCTCGGCGATGCCGCTGCTGCTGCTGAAGCTGCTGTTCAACATTATGCCGAAGCGAGCGCCGGCGCTGCTGCGTCCGATCGTGCGCAAGGTGTCGAACCAGGCCTTGAGCACACTGGTCAATCCGCAGCTGAAGCAGCACATGGCGTTCTGGGAAAGCGAGCTGCAGAAAAGCGAGTGGTTCGCCGGCGATTCGTTCACCGCGGCCGACATCCAGATGAGCTTCCCGCTGCAGGCGGCGGCATCGCGCGGCGGCCTGGAGCAGGGCCATCCGCGGGCGATGGATTTCCTCGCGCGCATCGAGGCGCGGCCTGCCTACAAGATCGCGCTGGAGAAGGGCGGGCCCTACGAGGTCGGCCGCTGAGCGCTATTTTGTGGCCGTCGCCGGCGCCGCGGTCGCCGCAATCACCTCGCGCACCAGCCGGGCGACGCCTTTGATGTCGCCGTTCGGATCCACGGAATCGCCGAGCCGGACCACGACCATGCGCTGGCTCGGCATGATCACCAACCGCTGGCCGAGCAGGCCGAAGGCGAAGAACGCGTCCGGTGGCATTCCCGCGCGGGCACGTCCCTGCGCGTGAAAATGCTGGCTGCGGTTGGTCCACAGCCCGGCGCCGTAGTCGGTGTCCAGCGTCGCAGTTGCCGACATCGCGACCCAGCCTTCCGGGAGAATGCGCCGGTCACCGACGACGCCGTCGCCGAGATAGAGCAGTCCGAGCTTCGCCCAGTCGCGCGCGCTCGCCAGCATGTTGCCGTAGCCCTGAACGGTCCCGCTCCCATCGTATTGCAGCGTCGCGCTGCGCATGCCGAGCGGGTTGAACAGCTCGCGCCAGGCCAGCTCGATGGTCTGCTCCGGTCCCCCGGCGGCGTCGCGGATGATGCGCGCCAGGATCTGGGCGCTCGCGCTCGAATAGGCCCAGCGCTGGCCGGGCGGCGCGATCAACGGCGCATGCACCGCGAACGCCGCCATGTCGCGGTGGATGTCCATCTGGCTCGACGGATCGAAGCCGGAATTGGTCTCGTCCAGCGCCAAGCCTGATGTCATGCGCATCAACTGCTCGATCGTGATGTCGTGGCGCGGATCTCTGGCCTCGCGCCACTCCGCGACCGGCGCCGGGATCGACGGGCTCAGCTTGCCCTGCCGGGTGAGGATGCCCAGCAGGGCATTGGTGACCGTCTTGGTCATCGAGAAGCCCACAAGTGGCGTATCGACGCCGATGCTCGGCGCATAGCGCTCTGCGATCAGGTGACCATCCTTGACGACGACGACCGCCTTGGTGCGGCGGAACGGCGGGCTGGCCGGCTCCTCGAAGGCATGATCGAGCGCCGCCTTCAGCGCGGGATCGCTGGGCTCCACCGCCGTGTTTTCCGCGAAGTCGGGCAGGGCGGGAGCAGGCCCCGCAGCACGCAGCGCAGCGACGTCGGTGTGCGGCAGGTAAGGCGGCTTCTGGCCCTGGAGCGTCACGCAACCGAGGCCGTCGTGAAACGAGGCGCGGGTGGCGTGCAGGCCGAGCAGCGACGCCTCCACCAGGCGCATGTCGGGCTCCACCCGGTAGCGCATTACGGCCCGCAACCGGCGCAGACCGGGCCGTTCCATGGTCTCCGCAAACACCGTTTGCGGATCGAGGCCGGAGACGTAGGTCTTGGCGCAGATCATCTCGGCGACCGCGCTGGTCGCAACGCGCAGCGCCCGGTCAGGCCGATAGGTGAGCCACCCCGCCACCAGCAGGGCCGCAAATACCAGCAGACCGACCACGAATCTTCGCAAATGCACCAGAACGTCCGACACCGTCTCGCGGGCGAGCCTCGCTGCGCCCTGGTATACTTCTAACGCGCCTCGGTCACCACGCCAACGGAGGGAAGCGGGTGAAGGGCCCCGCCAGGCGGCGGCAAATCGTCATCCGGGGCCACGATGTCCGACATCGCCTGGGAACCGGCGCCTCAGCGCCCGGCTGCGGTGGCGCCCTTGCTGCGCGGATCCGGCGCGCCGACGAATCCATCGGACGTCACCAGGATGGAGTTGGCCGAGGTCCGTCCCATCGGCTCCTCGATCTTGTGACCTCGGGCGCGCAGACCGGCGAGCACGTCATCGGCAAAACCCTTCTCGATTCGGACCTCGTCGGGCATCCATTGGTGATGCAGGCGAGGCGCGGTGACGGCCTGTCGGACGTCCATCCGATAGTCGAGCACGTTGACGGTCACCTGCAGCACGGTCGAGATGATGCGGCTGCCGCCCGGGGAGCCCGTGACGAGCACGGGCTTGCCGTCCTTCAGCACGATGGTCGGCGACATCGACGACAGCGGCCGCTTGCCGGGACCGGGCAGATTGGCCTCGAAGCCGACCAGGCCGAAGGCGTTGGAGGCGCCGGGCGCGGCGGTGAAATCGTCGAGCTCGTTGTTGAGCAGCACGCCGGTGCCCTCGGCGACGAGGCCGACGCCATAGGGGAAGTTCAGCGTGTAGGTGTTGCTGACGGCATTGCCGTCATTGTCGACGACCGAGAAATGCGTGGTGTTGCTACCCTCCCGCAGCGGCGTGGTGTTGAGCACGTCGCCGGCGCTGGTGGCGTGCGCGGGATCGATCCCGGCGCGCTGGCGCGCGGCATAGTCCTTCGACAGCATCGCGCGCACCGGCGCGTCGACGAAGGCGGGGTCGCCGAGATAGCGCGCACGATCGGCATAGGCACGCTTCATTGCCTCGATCAGCAGATGCAGCGACGCGGGCGAGCCCTGCTTCAGCTCAGCGAGCGGAAAGCCTTCGAGGATGTTCAGCATCTCGACCAGCACGGTGCCGCCCGACGACGGCAGCGGCATCGACACGATGTCATAGCCGCGATAGGTGCCGCGCACCGGCGTGCGCAGCACCGGCTGGTAGGATTTGAGATCGTCCGCTGTCATGATGCCGCCGGCATCCTGGATCGCCTTGGCGAGTTGGTCGGCGACCGGCCCTTCATAAAATCCGCGCGGGCCCTGCTCGGCAATGGCGGTGAGCGTCGCCGCCAGATCGCGCTGGATCAGCCGGTCTCCTTCCCTCAGCACCGTGCCGTCGGGACGAATGAAGATCGCGGCCGACGATTTCCATTTGGCCAGCCGCGGCGCCATCATCGGCAGGGTGACGGCAACGTCGTCGGTGACCGGGATGCCGTCGCGCGCCAGCACGATCGCCGGATGCAGCAACTGCGCCAGCGTGAATTTGCCCGAGCCGTATTTCTCCAGCGCCAGCGCGAGACCTGCGACCGATCCGGGCACGCCGATCGACAGCGCGGAGTCGCGCGACTTGGCATTGTCGGGCTTGCCATCGGCGCCGAGGAAGATGTCGCGCGTGATGGCAGCGGGGCCGGTCTCGCGATAGTCGATCGCCACGTCCTCGTTGGTCCTGGCGATGTGAATGACCATGAAGCCGCCGCCGCCGATGTTGCCGGCAACGGGATAGGTGACGGCCATCGCAAAGCCCGTGGCAACGGCGGCATCGACCGCATTGCCGCCCAGCGCGAGGATGCGCTGGCCGACCTCGGCCGCGATCCGCTCCTGCGCCACCACCATGCCATGAGCGGGCGGCTGCGCCGGCGCGGCGACACCGGGTGGCTGCGGGATGTCGATGGCTTGCGAATCCAGCGCCCGCGCCGGCAGGCAGCCGGCCAGCAACAGCATGAAACCCGCAAGGAGCCGTCGTCGATCAATCGTGAACGTGGTCATCGCAATTCCGCCGTTGCTGACATCCGCCTGGGATCGTCAGATGTTATAGGGCCCCGTCGCCGGCGTAAAACGCAACGCCGTGATCGTCGCGAGATGCGACGCCGTGATTGCAGAGGATTTTCGAATGGCCGTCATCACGATCGAGACCTCTGGCCCTGCCGACGGCCGAATCTATCCCGGGCGCGCGGCCGTCGTCAGCTGGATCTTCTTCGATTGGGCGGCGCAGCCCTACTTCACGTTGATCACGACCTTCGTCTTCGCGCCCTATTTCGCGGCGCATGTCGCGCCGGACGCGGCGAGCGGCCAGGCGCTGTGGGGCTTTGCGACCGCCGCGGCCGGCATCGTCATCGCGCTGCTGTCACCGGTGTTCGGCGCCATCGCCGATGCCACTGGGCGCCGCAAGCCGTGGATCGCGGCGTTCGGCGCGATGCTGGTGATCGGCGCCTCGCTGATGTGGATCGGGCGTCCCGGCGCGCCCGAGCTGATCCCGCCGCTGCTCGCAGCCTATGTGATCGCCACCATCGGGGTCGAGTTCGCCACCGTGTTCAACAACGCGATGATGCCGACCCTGGTGCCGCCGGAACGCATCGGCCGGCTGTCCGGCACCGGATGGGCCACCGGCTATGTCGGCGGCATCCTCTCGCTCGTCATCGTGCTCGGCTTTCTCGCCGCCAATCCAGACAGCGGCCGCACGCTGTTTGGATTCAAGCCGCTGTTCGGGCTCGATCCGGTGAGCCATGAAGGCGACCGCATCTCCGGTCCGCTCACCGGGCTCTGGTTCATCGTGTTCGTGCTGCCGATGTTCCTGTTCACGCCGGACTTTCCGGCGCGGCACCGGTTGGGCGCGGCCGTGCGCGAAGGCATCGGTCAGTTGAAGGAGACATTGCGCAGCCTGCCGCAGCAACGTGACGTTGCGTTCTTTCTCCTCGCCAACATGATCTACACCGATGGCCTCGTCTCGCTGTTCGCCTTCGGCGGCATCTATGCCGCTGGCACGTTCGGCTGGAACACGATCCAGATCGGCACCTTCGGCATCATCCTCGCCGCTGCCGGCACGTTCGGCGGCTGGCTCGGCGGCAAGCTGGATGATTTCCTGGGGCCGAAGCGCGTGATCGCCGGCAGCATGACCTTGCTGCTGCTCGCGATCATCGCGATTCTCATGGTGAGCCGCGAGTCGATTCTGTTCATTCCGGTCACGCCGGCTGCGCCCGGCGGCCCGCTGTTCGCCTCGCTGCCGGAGCGCGCCTACCTGCTGCTCGGCTGCATCATCGGCGCCTGCGGCGCGCCGCTGCAGGCGGCCTCGCGCTCGCTGCTGATCCGGATGGTGCCGAAGGAGCGCGTGGCGCAATATTTCGGTCTGTTCGCGCTCACCGGCAAGGTGACGTCGTTCATCGGGCCATTGCTGATCGGCACCATCACCGCGGTCACTGCGAGTCAGAAGGCCGGCATGGCCGTGCTCGTGCCGTTCTTTGCGGTGGGGCTGGTGTTGCTGGCGCGGGTCAACTCAGACCGTCATGCCCGGGCTTGACCCGGGCATCCATCCCGCTTCGACACGCTCTTCTTCAGACGATGGATTGCCGGGTCAAGCCCGGCAATGAGGACCTCGCTAGTGCCGGAAGTGCCGCACGCCGGTCAGCACCATGGCGATGCCGTGCTCGTCAGCCGCCTTGATGACCTCGTCGTCCTTCACCGAGCCGCCCGGCTGGATCACTGCGGTGGCGCCGGCCTCGATGCAGGCGAGCATGCCGTCGGCGAACGGGAAGAACGCGTCGGAGGCGACGACCGATCCCTTGGTCAGGGGCTCGGCGAGCTTCAGCTCCGCGGCCGCATCCAGCGCCTTGCGCGCGGCGATGCGCGCCGAATCGACCCGGCTCATCTGCCCGGCGCCGATGCCGACCGTTGCCGAATCCTTGGCATAGACGATGGTGTTCGACTTCACGTGCTTGGCGACGCGGAAGGCGAAGCGCAGGTCACGCAGCTCGGCCTCGGTGGGCGCGCGCTTGGTCACCACCTTCAGCTCCATGTCATCGACGACGGCATTGTCGCGGCTCTGCACCAGCAGGCCGCCGGACACCGTCTTCGCGGTCAGGCCGGCCTCGCGCGGATCGGGCAGGGCGCCGGCGAGCAGCAGCCGCAGTTTCTTGCGGCCGGCGATGATGGAGATCGCCTCCTCGGTGGCGTCGGGCGCGATGATCACCTCGGTGAAGATGCCGGTGATCGCGCGTGCCGTGGCGGCGTCGAGCTTGCGGTTCATCGCGATGATGCCGCCGAACGCCGAGGTCGAATCGCAGGCCAACGCCTTCTGATAGGCGGTGACGAGATCGGGCCCTTCCGCGACGCCGCAGGGATTGGCGTGCTTGACGATGACACAGGCGGCGGTGCGCGCCGGGTCGAACTCGGCGATGCACTCATAGGCCGCGTCGGTGTCGTTGATGTTGTTGTAGGACAGCTCCTTGCCTTGGAGCTGGCGTGCGGTGGCGACGCCCGGACGGCGGCCGGGAAGCGCGTAGAATGCCGCATGCTGATGCGGGTTCTCGCCATAGCGCAGTGACTGGATCAGCTTGCCGCCGAAGGCGCGGTAATCGGGCGCGTCGTTCTGGATGGTGGCGGCGAACCAGTTGGAGATCGCGGCGTCATAGGCGGCAGTGCGCGCATAGGCCTTGGCAGCAAGCCGGCGGCGCAGCAGCAGCGTGGTCGAGCCGTCATGCCGCGTCAGGTCGTCGAGCACGGCGTGATAGTCGTTGACGTCGACCACGACGGCGACGTCCTCGTGGTTCTTCGACGCAGCGCGGATCATCGCCGGGCCGCCGATGTCGATGTTTTCGATGCAGTCGTTGAACGCGGCGCCGCGCTCGACCGTGGCCTCGAACGGGTAGAGGTTGACGACGAGCAGGTCGATCGGCGCGATGTCGTGGCTCTTCATCGCCGCCGCATGCTCATCATTGCCGCGGATCGCGAGCAGGCCGCCATGCACCTTGGGGTGCAGGGTCTTGACGCGGCCGTCCATCATCTCCGGAAAGCCGGTGAGGTCGGAGACGTCCTTGACCTTCAGGCCGGCCTCGGAAATCGCCCTGGCGGTGCCGCCGGTCGATACGAGCTCGACACCGCGCGCCGCAAGCGCGCGCGCGAACTCGACCAGACCGGTCTTGTCGGAAACGGATAACAGGGCACGGTGAACGCGACGAAGCTGATTGGTCATGGGCAGAGTCCTTGTGCAGGAGTTCAATTTGCCCAGGCGCACGGCGGTCAATCCCGCGCTCCCCGATGGTGCTCCATCCAAAGTCGCCAGTCGCACGAGAGCGGGCCTCATATCAGCTTTTGCCGCCCGCGACAACGGGTGGGCGATCAAACGATCATCTTGGCCTCACAGCTCACCATGTGGGTGCACGGTCTCGCCCGAACATCGGCCGCGTCCCGAGGGCCCGCCGAAGGCGGACGGCTCGGGACGGTGATGTGAGATGATGTGAGAAGCGTTACAGCGGCAATTCCGGCTCTCTCCGAGCATTGCGGCGTCCGTTGGTCTCGGTCGGCGACGCCGACGAGCGCACGAAGCTCCAGCGGATCGATGGGGCTTGCTGCGCGTCCTGCCGGATCACCAGTTGCGTGGTGCGGCGCGGACCGTCATTGCCGGCGAGAAACACGCTGTCCTCGAGATCGACGCGATCGTCGAACGTCTCGAACGTCCAGACCTCGCGATTGGGCAGCACCAGCATGGCGCCGCGGCCGTCGCTGAGCCGGCTGGCCTTGACGGCCGGATGCAGGTGGAAGCGCAGCGCGTAGTCCGAGCCGCCGCCGCGAAGACGGGCGCCCTGCGCCGGCGTCACGGTGTCCTCGCCGTCCAGCCGGGAGCCGTCCTCGGCCGCCACCAGCACGCGGCGGTGGACGAGGCCGAACTTCGCCGCGTAGCCATTGTGCGAGGTCGACAGCACGGTGCCGTCAGGCACGACCTCGCGGAAGTTCTCGACCCGCGTCGGACCCGACACGATCGGCGCGCCATGCAGCAGGCGCTTCATCGCCGACATCTCGACGAAGGTGCAGGACGAGGTGTTGTGATAGGTCAGCGTCGAATGCGCCACCGTGCTGCGCGCGAAGGCGCGCCAATTGTCGCGGCCGGTCGACGGCATGCCGCAATTGATCACGATGCGGCACGGTCCGGAGGACATCTCGAAGGCGAGACAGCCGGCATGGGCCTCATGGCTCAGATGCGGCGGCGGCGGCGCACCGGTGTCGACGATCACCGTCATCGGTCCGGCGTCGAGCCGCTGGAAACCGGAATGCGGCATGCTCGCCATCGGCGTGCCGTGGGTGTCGTCATAGGCGAGCAGGGTCGCCAGCAGGTCGGACGGGGTGCCGCCCATGCCATTGAACAGCGCCATGTTGCCGTCGCCGTGCCGGAAGAAGCGCAGCATCGGCATCATGCGGTCGATGGCGTTGAGCAGCGCCGGCGGCGGGGCGATGTTGCGGGCCGCAAACGTCTGCCGCAGCGGCAGCAGGTCGATCAGCAGCTCGATCAGCGCGCCCGGATTGCGCGACACGTGGCCGCCATCGGGCAGGATCTGCCGCTGCAATTCGTCGGAGAGTTTTCGGGTCGCGCTGCGGATGTGCTTGGCCTGGTTGGCGAGGCACAGCGCCGCGTAACACAGTGCGATCAGCACCTGCAGCCGCGGCGCGCCATCCGGGATGTCGATGGTCGAATAGCGCAGATAGCGGATCTCGCGGGTCAGCCCCCGAAGATAGCGGCGGTAGAACTTGCCGTCGGAATCGGCCAGCACCAGCGGCGCCTGCGACAGCAGCGAGATCACCCGCCGGGCCAGCACGTCGGCGCGCCGGCTCAGCGGATGGCGGCCGATCTGGTTGGTGATCCAGTCGTCGACCAGGGCACGGGCGTTGGCGCGGGTCAGCGCGGTGTCGGCTGCGCGCAGATGTCGCAGCCAGCCGAAGCCGAGCAGGGCGACCTCCCAATCCTCCGATGGCGGCTCCAGGTCGAAGATCGAGCGGCCATGGCAGGTCACGATCTTGCCGGCGAAGACGAAGCGGCCGGCATAGATCTCGGCGGCCCGCGTCGCGTCCGAAGTGCGCAGATCATGCGGCGCAATGATGAGTCGGTCCGCCCGTCCGGGCCACAAGCCGGACACGGATACCGATACACCGCTGACGTTGGACATCAGGCTGCGCGCAAAGCGGCCCATCACCAGCGTCGATATGCGTCTGCGTTGAGCGGCGGACACGCCAAGCCTTGGATTCAGAGGGGGATTCGGTTGCGCATCCTTCATAGATCGCAACTGCCGCCGATACACCATTTTTGGCCCCGGTGCAGCACCATCGCGGGACCAGAATCTGGTGCAAAATCAGGATTTAACGGACTAACGCAACGCCGACGCCCTCAACCCGCGACCGACGCAGGGCCGGCGCACGGCGCGCACGATGACACGCTCACGGCCGCCGCTCCAGTCTCGCCGCATAAAAACCGTCGAGACCGCCAAGCCGGGGGTCCTGGTGCGGCAAATGGCAGGGCAGAGTGCGCAGGTCGCCGGCCGGGGTGACCAGCTCGGCCAGCCCCGCCACCTCGCCAGGGGTGACGGGGATGCGGCGCAGCTCGGTGGTTTCGGCCAGCACGCGCTCGACCACCTGCTCGCCCTCCTCGGGCTCCAGCGAACAGGTACAGTAGACCAGGGTTCCGCCCGGCTTGAGCAGGCCGCTCGCTCGGGTCAGCAGCCGCGCCTGGAGTGCTGACAGGGCGGCGATGTCGGCCTCGCTGCGCAACCAGCCGACATCGGGATGGCGCCGAATGGTGCCGGTCGAGGTGCAGGGGGCATCGAGCAGCAGGCCGTCGAAGCCGCCGCTTTCGGCGGGCTGCCATTCGGCGGCATCGGCCACGACCGTCTCGGCCGTGAGCTGCAGCCGGGTCATGTTGTCCTTCAGCCGGTTCATCCGGGCCGGCGACCGGTCGACCGCGGTGACGCGGGCGCCGGCGTGGGCGAGCTGGGCCGTCTTGCCGCCGGGTGCGGCGCAGAGGTCGGCGATGGTCTTGCCGCCGACGTCGCCGAGCAGCCGTGCAGGCAGGGCGGCGGCGGCGTCCTGCACCCACCATTGGCCCTCGACGAAGCCCGGCAGGACTGTCACCGAACCATGCAGCACGGTGCGCACGGTCCCGGTCGGCAGCACCTCACCATGCAGCCGCGACGCCCATTGCGCCGGGTCCGACTTCACTGTCAGGTCGAGCGACGGCTCCTGGCCGAGCGCCGCGGCGATGTCCTTCGCGGTCGCTTCGCCGTAATGATCGATCCAGCGCTTGAGCAGCCAGGGTGCGATGTCGAGCGGCTGGCCGGTGGCGTCGTCGAGCAGGCCCGCACCCTCGCGCGCGCAGCGCCGCAGCACCGCGTTGACGAGCCCGGCATACTTCGCGGCGCGGCGGTCGGCCTGGACCAGGCGGACGGAGAGGTCGACGGCGGCGTGGTCGGGGACGTCCATCCACAGGATCTGGGCGGCGCCGATCAAGAGCGCGCTCTGCGCCCGCGGCGCGTCGGTCGGCACGCCGCGATCCAACAGCCGCGACAGCACGTGGCCGAGCGTTCCGAGCCGCCGCAGGGTGGTGGCGACCAGCCGGCGCATCAGCGCGCGGTCGCGGTCGGCGAGATGCTTCAGTCCGGGATGCGCGCCGGTTCCGTCGAGCTGATCGTCGAGGGTGCGATGCTTGTGCAGCACGCCGTCAACCACGTCGGCGGCGATGCGGCGTGCCGCCAGGCCTGGGACTTCGGAAGGGGTCGCAAAACGCGGCGGAGGCATGCCTGGGAATTACTCGCGAAAGAAGAAAGGCAGTTCCGCGACGATCGGGTGCATGCCATCAGCTTGCGGGTCCTCTGTCACCGGAATATGCCAAATGTAAGAATCGGCTCCGCATTTTTTAGACCTGTTTTATCGCGTGCGCTCACACGATCTGATGATATCGGGAACGATCCGGTTCAACGGTGGAATGGTACGATGAGTAACGAGCCCAAGAGTGAGTCCAAGAGCGGGCCTGAGACCAGGCCCGCATTGTCGGTGGTCGCCAGCAACGACAATCCGCGCAAGCCGCTGACGCCGGCCGCGCAGCGCGCGCTGGCCGAGGCTGAGGAACGCCGCCGACTGGCAGCAGAACAGACGAAGCCGATGCCGACGGAGTTGCAGGGGCCGAAAGGGCCGGAGCCGACCCGTTACGGCGACTGGGAGAAAAAGGGAATCATCTCGGACTTCTGACGGGATGTCCGCGCGCGACGTTCGCGGTTCGGCGCCGGGCTCGTCGGTCCCGCGTTCTCCGCGCTCCCGGATCGCAGCGGTGACTCAGCGCGTGACCACCACAGTTGTGCCGATCGATACGCGCTCATAGAGATCGGTGATGTCGGTGTTGAGCATGCGGATGCAGCCGTAGGACACGTAGCCGCCGACCGAGTTCGGCACGTTGGTACCATGGATCGCATATTCGCCGCCCGCGAGCGTCATGGCGGCGACGCCCATCGGGTTCTGCGGCGAGCCGCCGGGGATCACGTCGGGGATGTTGGGCTTGTCGCGCTTGACGTCGGCCGGCGGCGCCCAGGCCGGATATCTGTACTTGCCGTCGATCTTGGTGGTGCCGGCCCATTGCCGGCCGGCCTTGCCGACGCCGACCGTGTAGCGCATGGCGTGGCTGCCATCGAGCACGAGATAGAGCTTCCGCTCGCCGGTCCTCACCACGATCGTGCCCGGCGAATAGTCGCCGGCGATGGCGACCAGCTCGGGACGGGCCGACGCAGAGTCGGCAGTCGTGACCATGGCTCCGACCACCGACGCGGCCACCATCGCGGCCTCTATTGTCAGCCCGACCGCCCCAGTCCGCATTTCCATCCCCTCAGGCCGTTCCGCGGCGCCTGCTCCCCGGCCGGGAGCACGCGGATGGCTTGAGGAAAGAAAAACTTCGTCCGCAAGTAAATGACCTGAAAACAACACTCCCGCGGAATCAGCCGCGGGAGTGCGATGAGCCTTGACGACTGCGGCGAGCGCGTCTCGCGCCCGCCGGGCATGGCGTGCCTACGCCTGCTTCTCCTTGCGGTTCTGACGGTGCTGCACGAGGTCGTCGACCACGCCGGGATCGGCGAGGGTCGAGGTGTCGCCCAGCGCGCCCGGCTCGTCCTCGGCGATCTTGCGCAGGATGCGGCGCATGATCTTGCCGGAGCGGGTCTTGGGCAGGCCAGGGGCGAACTGGATCTGGTCGGGCGAGGCGATCGGGCCGATCTCCTTGCGCACCCAGGCGACGAGCTCCTTGCGCAGCTCCTCGCTCGGCTGCTCGCCGGCCATCAGGGTGACATAGGCGTAGATGCCCTGGCCCTTGATGTCGTGGGGATAGCCGACCACGGCGGCTTCCGAGACCTTGGCGTGGGCGACCAGCGCGCTCTCCACCTCGGCGGTGCCCATGCGGTGGCCGGAGACGTTGATGACGTCGTCGACGCGGCCGGTGATCCAATAGTAGCCGTCGGCGTCGCGGCGGCAGCCGTCGCCGGTGAAGTACTTGCCCTTGTAGGTCGAGAAGTAGGTCATCTCGAACCGGGCATGGTCGCCATAGACGGTGCGCATCTGGCCCGGCCAGGAGCGGGTGAGGCAGAGATTGCCTTCGGTCGCGCCCTCCAGCGGCTTGCCGTCGGCATCGACGATCTCCGGCACGACACCGAAGAACGGCCGCGTCGCCGAACCCGGCTTCAATTTGGTCGCGCCCGGCAGCGGCGTGATCAGGATGCCGCCGGTCTCGGTCTGCCACCAGGTGTCGACGATCGGGCAGCGGTCGTCGCCGACGACGCGGTGATACCACTCCCAGGCTTCCGGATTGATCGGCTCGCCGACCGAGCCGAGCAGGCGCAGAGACGCGCGCGAGGTCTTCTTGACCGGCCCGTCGCCGCCCTGCATCAGGGCGCGGATCGCGGTCGGCGCGGTGTAGAAGATGTTGACCTTGTGCTTGTCGATGACGTTCCAGAACCGCGAATTGTCAGGATAGTTCGGCACGCCTTCGAACATCAGCGTGACAGCGCCATTGGCCAGCGGCCCATAGAGGATGTAGCTGTGGCCGGTGACCCAGCCGACGTCGGCGGTGCACCAGTAGACGTCGCCGTCGTGATAGTCGAACACGTATTGATGCGTCATCGCGGCGTAGACGAGATAGCCGCCGGTGGTGTGCAGCACGCCCTTGGGCTGGCCGGTCGAGCCCGAGGTGTAGAGGATGAACAGCGGATCCTCCGCATGCATCGGCTCGCACGGGCACTCGGTGGTCACCATCTCCGCGGCCTCGTGGTACCAGAGGTCGCGGCTCGGGTTCATCTCGATCTTGCCGCCGGTGCGCTTGACCACGACGACCCAGTCGACATTGTCGACCTTGTTCAGCGCGGCATCGACATTGGCCTTGAGCGGCACCTTGCGGCCGCCGCGCAGGCCCTCGTCGGCGGTGATGATGATCTTGGAATCGCAGTCCTTGATGCGCTGGGCAAGCGAGTCCGGCGAGAACCCGGCGAACACCACCGAGTGGATGGCGCCGATGCGGGCGCAGGCCAGCATTGCATAGGCGGCTTCCGGAATCATCGGCAGATAGATGGTGACGCGATCGCCCTTCTTGACGTTGCGGTTGCGCAGGATGTTGGCCATCCTGCACACCTCGTCGTGCAGCTCGCGATAGGTGATGCGCTTGGATTGCGAGGGGTCGTCGCCCTCCCAGATGATCGCGGTCTGGTCGCCGCGGGTGGCGAGGTGACGGTCGACGCAGTTGTAGGCGGCGTTGAGGACGCCGTCCTCGAACCATTTGATCGAGATGTTGCCGGGGGCGAAGGAGACGTTCTCGATCTTCGTCGGCGCCTTGACCCAGTCGACGCGCCTGGCCTGCTCGGCCCAGAAGCCGTTGGGATCCTTGATCGAGCGCGCGTACATCTCCTGGTACTTCGCGTCGTCGACAAAGGCGCGTTTCGCCCACTCGGCCGGAACGTCGTAGATCTTCTCGGACATTTCACACCCTCCACATGCGGCCCGCCGTGGTCCAGCGCAGGCCGTCGTTGTTCCCACTATGCGTCCGCGTAACCGGCGGCGACAAGGCAAGACAAGTAGAACCTTCGGCGGGGACCCGGTCTGCGCAGGATCAAAGAATTGTGCGCGGAGGTTGCGGCAGCCGGCCGCGCGGCAGAGGTCGCGACAATCAGCAGCATCAAGGTTACCCAGAATCGGGTCGCCGTCCGGTATTTTGAAACCGCTTTGCCCAAAATTAGGGACTCGCTATCCGGCCCATCACGCCCTAAATCGCCTTGAAGCTGTGGATAACTGGGCCGGAACCAAACCGGACTCCGGGGCATTGAGCGGATCAACACGACGGCAGGGCGTCTAAAGCAATGATGGACCAGCAGAATTTCGAGAGCCCGCGGGTCGGCCCGGCCGACGCCGAGGTCGCGCTCGCGAAAGCGCTGGGCCAGTGGCCGTCCAAGCCGCCGCGCCGCAAGCTGACCTTGAAGGATCTGGCCCACGCCAAGACCGCCGACGCCCAGGGCAATGCCAAGACCTCGGTCGAGGAGCTCGCCAAGCGCATCGGGCTGAAGCTCGGTGACCAGGCCGAGCTGACCATCCGCCGCATCAAGCGCGGCAAGAGCTATACCTTCATCCGCGCCAATGGCACCCCGATCCGCCACGCCGGCACGATCCGCCGCCTGCACGCCATGGCGGTGCCGCCGGCCTATCGCGAGGTACGCTACGCCCCCGACCCGAGCCTGCACCTGCAGGCGGTCGGCGTCGATGCCGCCGGCCGGCTGCAATACCGCTATCACGCCGACTGGGAGAAGGTGCGCGAGCATCGCAAGGCGCATCGCCTCGCCAAGCTCGTCGGCGCGCTGCCGCGCATCCGTCGCGCGGTATCGAAACATCTTGCCGGCGACGAGCCGACGCGCGAGTTCGCGCTCGCAGCCGTGATCGAGCTGATTGCGCGCACCGCGATCCGCCCCGGCAACGAATCCTATGCGCGGCTGAACGGCACCCGCGGCGCCACCACGCTCTTGAAGTCGAACGTCGCGCTCGAGGACGACAGCCTGGTGCTCACCTTCAAGGCCAAGGGCGGCAAGGCCGTGCGCAAGGAATGCGACGCCGCCAAGTTGGTGCGGGCCGTCGGCATCCTGCGCGGTGTGCCCGGCCGGCGCATGTTCCAGTATCGCGACGCGCAGGGCGTCGTGCGTGCGGTCTCGACCACGCAGGTCAATGCCTTCCTGCGCGAGATCGCTGGCATCAAGATCTCGCTGAAGGATTTCCGCACGCTGATGGCCTCCGCCGTCGCGCTGGAGACCTTGTCGCGGATCACGCCGGCGCCGAGCGCGCGCGGCCGCAAGAAGCAGATCCTGGAAGCGATCCGCGCCGCCGCCGACGAGCTCACCAACACGCCGGCGATCTGCCGCCGCAGCTATGTGCATGACACCATCGTCACGGCGTTCGAGGACGGCATTCTCGAACGCTTCGCCGCCACCATGAAGGGCCAGCGCTCGCAGACGCGGCGCGAGCAATTGCTGGCGCAAGTGGTGACGGCCGTCTCGGCCTGACGCAGCTAACGATCAAGCCTGGCAGCGCGTCCCGATCTTGGCCGACGCAAGGAAGCGGGCGATCGGATCGAGCTGCCGGCACGGCACCGCCGCGCTCTTCACCGTCGCGGCCTCGCGCTTGGCCGGCCGCAGCACGGTCGACTTGCTGGCCGGCTTGGCACGGCGGGCAGCCGACGCACCACGTCCCTCCGCGCGCACGGCCCTCGAGAGCAGCGGCAGGCGCGCGCCTTCGTTGAGATCGAGCGGCGGTGATTCGAAACTGCGATCGGACTCGTTCAACGTATCAACGCCGGGAATCGGCTCGCGGATCAGCGACGACGTCGCTTCGCCCGCGATGTCGCCGGGCGATACCGCGGCAAGCACCATCTTCGTTGCAAGCAAGCAGCAGATTATCACGAGGCAGAACCCCGCAATCCAGATCGTTCTGTTCACTGTAGGAAACCCCCGCCGATCGCGCCGGACAGTGCGGGACATCCCCTTCCCGCAGCCGGCGCCGTGCCGACCAATCAACCTTAAGAAAGTCTTACTCGCAATGTTTTCGGCAGGTTCGGCCGGGCTCGGCTCGCATTGTAGTTAATGACGACGATGATCGGTCATCGGCATCGGCCAATGACCGACAGAGAGCTGATCAGTTCGCAGCAGGCTGCGACATTGCGGCGCGGATCTCGTTCAATGAGTCGGCGAGACGATCTCGATGCCCTGAGGTTTCACGGATCACGTTAAGTTATTCGCCGAAACCAGCTTCCAAAAGCGTCCGTAGCTCGGCTCGACACGACGCGAGAGCAACAGCGCTCTCCAACGCATCGATGTCGCAGTCGAACTCATCGTGCGGCTCTGCCGCTGTCTTCATTAGGGAGCTACCCATGTCCAAGCGCATTGCCTTTCTCGCTGCCGCCGCCTTCGGCGCGCTGTCGCTGACCTCGACCTTCGTCGCGCCCGCCAGCGCCGAGGAGAAGACCGTGATGGTCGGAGGCGCGGCGATGTATCCGTCGAAGAACATCGTGCAGAACGCGGTCAACTCGAAGGATCATACGACGCTGGTCGCCGCGGTGAAGGCCGCGGGCCTGGTGCCGACGCTGGAAGGCAAGGGCCCGTTCACGGTGTTCGCGCCGACCAACACCGCCTTCGGCAAGCTGCCGGCCGGCACCGTCGACAGCCTGGTCAAGCCGGAGAACAAGGCGACGCTGACCAAGATCCTCACCTACCACGTCGTGCCCGGCAAGCTCGAGGCGTCCGACCTGAAGGACGGCCAGATGCTGAAGACGGTCGAGGGCGAGCAGCTCACCGTCAAGCGCGAGGGCAGGAACGTCATGATCGTCGACGCCAAGGGCGGCACTTCGATGGTGACGATCCCGAACGTCAACCAGTCGAACGGCGTCATCCACGTGGTCGACACCGTGCTGATGCCGGCGTCGTGAGGCCCGGCGCGACACCGGACACATCCGTTTCTTCCTCCTCCTCGCGGATGTGACCAGGAGCGAGCCGGGCCACCCCGGCTCGCTTTTTTGTGAACGCGATCGATTCTGCCTATCGTTTTGATCGGCGCCGCGGGTGTAACGGAGCCCGCCGAGCCGGCGTATACTTGGCGTGACGAATGCAAGCGACGTAAATGCAAGCGACGGAGCCGACCGCCATGACGAGCGCCACCACCAGCGCCCCCTCGACCCTCGCGGCGACCGAGGGGCCTGCAACCGCAGTCGCGACCAAAGTCATTCAGCCGGCCTGGGTGCGCGTCATGCATTGGATCAACGCCGTCGCGATGATCATGATGATCATGTCGGGCTGGCAAATCTACAACGCCTCGCCGCTGTTCGACTTCCGCTTCGACCGCAGCTTCACGCTCGGCGGTTGGCTCGGCGGCGCGCTGCTGTGGCATTTCGCGGCGATGTGGCTGCTGATGCTGAACGGCCTTGCCTATCTCGTCACCGGTCTCGCTACCGGCCGGTTCCGCCGCAAGCTGCTGCCGATCTCGCCGGCGTCCGTCATCGCCGACCTCAAGGCCGCGCTGACCTTCAAGCTCGCCCATGACGACCTCACCGTCTACAACGCGGTGCAGAAGCTGCTCTATCTCGGCATCATCTGCGTGGGCATCGTCGTCGTGCTCACAGGCCTGTCGATGTGGAAGCCGGTGCAGCTGCACTGGCTGGTGAGCCTGTTCGGCGACTATCCGGCGGCGCGCTACGTCCATTTCGTCTGCATGGCGCTGATCTGCGCTTTCCTGGTGATCCATATCCTGCTCGCGCTGCTGGTGCCGAAGAGCCTGCGCGCGATGATCATCGGCCGCTGAGAGGAGAGACAGCCATGGCGAAACGTCCGTTCTTCATTCCCGGCGTCGACAAGCGGCTCCTGATCAAGGACTCGCTGAAGGTGATGCCCGATCTCACGCGGCGCCGCTTCATCACCGGTGGCGCCAGCCTCGGCGCGCTGACCTTGCTCGCCGGCTGCGACGTCGTCGATGGCGACACCGCCGAGGAGCTGCTCAAGAAGGTCTCGAAGTTCAACGACGCGGTGCAGGCCTGGATGTTCAATCCGGACGCGCTGGCGCCGACCTTCCCGGAGAGCGCGATCACCAAGCCGTTCCCGTTCAATGCCTACTACACGCTCGACGAGGCGCCGGAGATCGACGCCGCCGACTGGAAGCTCGAGGTGCGCGGCCTCGTCGACAACAAGAAGTCGTGGACGCTCGACGAGCTGCATGCGCTGCCCCAGGTGACGCAGATCACGCGCCACATCTGCGTCGAGGGCTGGAGCGCGATCGGCTCCTGGACCGGCACGCCGCTGCGCGATTTCCTCAAGCTGATCGGCGCGGACACCCGCGCGAAATATGTCTGGTTCAACTGCGCCGACAAGGACGGCTACAACTCGCCTCTGGACATGCGCACCGCGCTGCATCCGCAGACCCAGATGACCTTCAAGTTCGCCGACCAGATCCTGCCGCGCGCCTATGGCTTCCCGATGAAGATCCGCGTCCCCACCAAGCTCGGCTTCAAGAACCCGAAATACGTCGTCGCGATGGAAGTCACCAACGATTACAAGGGCGGCTATTGGGAGGACCAGGGGTACAATTCGTTCAGCGGGAGCTGAAGACGTCGATCGATTGAGCCGCGATCGCCGCCACATCCTCCGCTGTCGTCCCGGCCTTGAGCCGGGACCCATAGCCACCGGCGGTGATGACGCGGGCAACTGGCAGCCTCGTCCCTCGATGGCTTCCGCGGTATGGGTCCCGGCGTTCGCCGGGACGACACCATTTGTTAGGCTCGATCGGCGGCTTTCAACTTCCCCTGCATCGCCGCCATGACCGCCCCTAACAGCAACAAGGCCGCCGACACATTCAGCGCATAGGTCAGGCTGCCCAGCGCATCGGTGATCGCCCCGACCACGAACGGACCCAACGTCTGGCCGATGCCGAACACGATGGTCAGGGCCGCGATCGCGCGCGACCACGCCGCCTGCGGCAGGTTGAAGCGCACGAACGCGGTGGTTGCCGTGGTGACGGTGGAGAAGGCGACGCCGAAGATCGCGGCCGACAGCGCCAGCATGGCTGGCGAATGGCTGAGCGCCGGCAGCGCGGCGCCGATGGCGTTGACGGTGAGGATGATCGCGGCCGGCATACCGCCGCGATCCAGCGCCAGCACGCGGCGCCACACCCACGGCGTGGTGAAGCCGGCCAGCCCGATCAGGCACCAGAACGCGGACTGGGCCGCGGCGCCGCCGCCGAGGTCGCGGACATAGGCGATCATGAAGGTGAGATAGGCGATGTAGCCGGCGCCATAGAGGAAGTAGCCGAATAGATAGATCGCCATCGGCCGCAGCGACACCGGGGCTGCGCCGCCGCCGGGCACGGCCGCCATCGCCGGGATCGGCGTCAGCAGCAGCGGCAGGATCAGCACGCAGCCAAGCGCGGTCAGCGCCAGCCAGACGATCCACCACGAGCCGGGTCCGAACGCCTGCAGCACGAACGGCGCCACCAGGCCGGAGGCGACGATGCCGAGCGGCGGTCCGGCATAGAACAGGCTGAGGATGAAGCTCGCCTGGGCCGGCCGCGATTGCGCGATCCGCGCCGCCAGCGTGCCGCCGGCGACGAAGGCGACGCCCGCGCCGATGCCGGTGATCAGCCGCGCCAGGCTGAGCGCGACGAAGTCGCCTGTCAGGGCGCAGACCGCGAGCGAGGCCAGCGCCGCCAGGGTTCCGCCACGCACCGTCGCCGGTGCGCCGATTCGGCCGATCAGACGCGACGCGATCAGCGCGCCGATCAGATAGCCGGCGGCGTTCACGGTGTTCATGAAACCCGCGGCCGAGTACGACCAGTGCAGCGAGTCCCGCATGTCCGGCAGCACCAGCGCATAGGCGAAGCGGCCGATGCCGAGGCCGACGATGGGGCCGAGCGAGAGCGTCAGGTTGAGCCGCGCCGGATGGGCCGGAGGCGGATCGGGCGTGGGATTCAGCAAGACATGCTCCGGCGCAGCGATCGTCCGGCAGTCCATGCTCTCTAGCGGCGATCCTGGAGAACATAGCAGCTCGGCGCGCCGGTCCAGAAGACGTGCGGCGGCAATGGTGGCTTGCCAACCGTGCAGGAGGGCTTTAGCACTCCGCGCGGATTTTCGTTCCCGTCATTGCCGGTTTGGCCGGCAATCCGGCCAGGAATGCTGGATGCCCGCGCAACGCCCGGGCATGACAAGCCCCGCGAGGACAACGACCATGGCGACCCAGAAGCTCCTTTTGCTGCCCGGCGACGGCATCGGCCCCGAAGTGATGGCGGAGGTGAAGCGGCTGATCGGCTGGCTCAACGCCAAGGGGCTCGCCTCGTTCGAGACCGAGGACGGGCTGGTCGGCGGCGCGGCCTATGACGCCCACGGCGCGTCGATCTCCGAAGCCGACATGGACAAGGCCAAGGCGGCGGACGCCATCATCTTCGGCGCCGTCGGCGGCCCGAAATGGGATGGCGTTCCCTACGAGGTCCGCCCCGAGGCGGGCCTCTTGCGCCTGCGCAAGGATCTCGGCCTGTTCGCCAATCTGCGTCCGGCCGTGTGCTATCCGGCGCTCGCCGATGCCTCCAGCCTGAAGCGCGAGATCGTCGAGGG
This sequence comes from Bradyrhizobium sp. SZCCHNPS1003, assembly GCF_032381555.1. Lineage (NCBI taxonomy): Bacteria > Pseudomonadati > Pseudomonadota > Alphaproteobacteria > Hyphomicrobiales > Nitrobacteraceae > Bradyrhizobium > Bradyrhizobium sp. SZCCHNPS1003. The sequence goes on along the minus strand of NZ_JAUHIU010000007.1, from coordinate 294,560 downwards.
CCTCGACATCATGATCGTGCGCGAGCTCACCGGCGGCGTGTATTTCGGCGAGCCCAAGACCATCACCGATCTCGGCAACGGCCAGAAGCGCGCCGTCGATACCCAGGTCTACGACACCTATGAGATCGAGCGCATCGCCCGCGTCGCCTTCGACCTCGCGCGCAAGCGCCGCAACAAGGTGACGTCGATGGAGAAGCGCAACGTCATGAAGTCGGGCGTGCTCTGGAACGAGGTCGTCACCGCGGTCCACAATCGCGAATACAAGGACGTCACGCTCGAGCACCAGCTCGCCGATTCCGGCGGCATGAATCTGGTCAAGTATCCGAAGATGTTCGACGTCATCGTCACCGACAACCTGTTCGGCGACATGCTCTCGGACATCGCGGCGATGCTGACCGGCTCACTCGGCATGCTGCCGTCCGCTTCGCTCGGCGAGGTCGACGCCAAGACCCACAAGCGCCGCGCGCTGTACGAGCCGGTGCACGGCTCGGCGCCGGACATTGCCGGCAAGGGTCTCGCCAACCCGATCGCGATGCTGACGTCGTTCGGCATGGCGCTGCGCTACTCCTTCGACATGGGCGCGCTCGCCGACAAGCTCGACGCCGCCATCGCCGCCGTGCTGGCGTCAGGCCTGCGCACCGCCGACATCAAGGCCGAGGGTTCGACCCCCGCCTCGACTACGCAGATGGGCGAGGCGATCATCAAGGAGCTGGAGAAGCTCACGGCGTAGGCGGAGCCGAGGTTCCGCCGCGCCGAAGGTGCACTCCCCTCCCCCTTGCGGGGAGGGGTCGGGGGTGGGGGTCCACACCCAGTGAGCCCCGCTTGAGGCACCGTCTCACCTGCCCAGACGATTACTTTTCGTCGTTGCACGTCTCGACCCGAACTCATCACATCAAGTATCGCCCGGGGACCCCCACCCCCGACCCCTCCCCGCAAGGGGGAGGGGGGCTCACCGTCGTTGTCGAGATCGCGCAAATCCAACGCACGACGTGTTCGATCTCGCCACCGGGCGCGTCGTCGCTATTCCGCGGTCGCGTCCTGCATGCGCATCGCAAGGCCTGTCGATTTTACCTATAGACTTTCATCCCCGGATGAATAGCCTGACCACAACGCCGCGCCATTGAATGGACGCGGTCTCGTACGCGTTCGACATGATGCGTGCGAAGGCCGGGGAGGATGAATGTGATCGCGCTTGCGATGCGATATGTCGCTCGCCGTGCATGGTGTCGCCGCCAATGTCGCGACCATCGCCCCGTGGCGATTGTACGCGACCTCCCTCACCACATGCGCTGACGCATGAGCGCGCCGCTCATCTCCGTTCACGGCCTGTGCAAGAGCTTCCCCGGCGTCCGGGCGCTGCACAATATCAGGTTCGAGCTGCGCGCAGGCGAGGTCCATGCCGTGATGGGCGAGAACGGCGCCGGCAAGTCGACCTTGATGAAGATCCTCGCCGGCGTCTACCGCAAGGACTCCGGCGAGATCATCTACGACGGCGCCAGCGTCGATTTTCCAGGACCGCGCGAGGCGCAGGCCGCCGGCATCGGGATCATTCATCAGGAGCTGCAGCTGATGAACCACCTCACGGTGGCGCAGAACATCTTCATCGGGCGCGAGCCGATGAAGGCGTTCGGGCTGCTGCTCGATGAGGACAGGCTCAACCGGCAGGCGGCCGAGCTGCTTGCCCAGCTCAATCTGTCGATCGACCCGCGCACGACAGTCGGCGGGCTGACGGTGGCCAGGCAGCAGATGGTGGAGATCGCCAAGGCGCTGTCCTTCAACTCGCGCGTCCTGATCATGGACGAGCCGACCGCCGCGCTGAACAATCGCGAGATCGCCGAGCTGTTCAAGATGATCCGCGCCTTGAAGGCACGCGGCGTCGGCATCGTCTACATCTCCCACAAGATGGACGAGCTGAAGCAGATCGCCGATCGCGTCACCGTGCTACGCGACGGCGAGTATGTCGCGACGGTGCCGGCCGAGAGCACCACGATCGAGACCATCATCGGCATGATGGTCGGGCGCAGCCTGAGCGATGCGCGCGTGGCGGGCACGGCGCCGGCCGGCGAGATCGCGCTCGAGGTGCGCAGGCTGAATTGCGGGCCGCTGGTCCGCGACGTCAGCTTCACCTTGCGCAAGGGCGAAATCCTCGGCTTTGCCGGACTGATGGGCGCCGGCCGCACCGAGGTCGCGCGCGCGATCTTCGGCGCCGACGCCGTTCCGTCCGGGGATATTCTCGTCGACAATCGCAAGGTGACGATCCGCTCGCCGGCGCATGCGGTCGCCCACGGCATCGGCTATCTCTCCGAGGACCGCAAGCGCTTCGGCCTCGCCACCGGCATGGACGTCGAATCCAACGTCGTGATGTCGAACCTCGCGAACTACCTTGCAATGAAGTTCGTGCTCAGGAAGCGCGCGATCCGCGACACCGCCGGCCGCTTCATCCGGATGCTGAACATCCGCACGCCTTCGGTGTCGCAGCAGGTTCGCCTGCTTTCCGGCGGCAACCAGCAGAAGATCGTGATCGCCAAATGGCTCGATCGCGATTGCGACATCCTGTTCTTCGACGAGCCGACCCGCGGCATCGACATCGGCGCCAAGAACGAGATCTACCGCCTGCTCCGCTCGCTGGCCGACCAGGGCAAGGCGATCGTGATGATCTCGTCGGAGCTTCCCGAGGTGATCAGGATGAGCGATCGCATCGTCGTGATGTGCGAGGGCCGCATCACCGGCGAATTGTCGCCGGACGAGGCCACGCAGGAGCGGATCATGCAGCTGGCCACCCAGCGCGAAACCATGAAGGCAGGCTGACGGCATGAGCGACCCCGCATTGGTCAAGGATCAGGTCAAGGATGGCCTCGCGCCGAGCGGCGCGATGGCGGCGCTGCGGCGCCGTCTGCTCGGGCCCGCAGCGCTGCAGAAGCTGCTGGCGTTCGCGAGCCTCGTGCTGCTGCTGGTCTATTTCAGCTTCGCGTCGCCGGCGTTCATGCAGACCGACAACATGATCAACATCCTGCAGGCGACCGCGGTCAATGGCGTGCTGGCGATCGCCTCGACCTTCGTCATCATCACGGCCGGCATCGATCTGTCGGTCGGCACGCTGATGACCTTCTGCGCGGTGATGGCCGGCGTGTTCCTCACCTATTGGGAGCTGCCGATGTGGACCGGCATCGTCGCGGCGATCGCCACCGGCGCGCTCAGCGGCGCGCTGTCGGGCACGGTCATCACCAAGATGAAGGTGCCGCCGTTCATCGCGACGCTCGGCATGATGCTGGTGCTGAAGGGGCTGGCCCTGGTCGTCTCCGGCAGCAAGCCGATCTATTTCAGCAACACCGAGAACTTCTCGATGATCTCGCAGGACTCGCTGCTCGGCACTGTCGTTCCTGCCCTGCCGATTCCCAATGCGGCCCTGATCCTGTTCGTGATGGCGGTGCTGGCGGCCGTCGTCCTCAACCGCACCGCGCTCGGCCGCTACACCTTCGCGATCGGCAGCAACGAGGAAGCGGTGCGGCTGTCCGGCGTCAATGTCGATCGCTGGAAGATCGTCATCTACGGCCTCGGCGGCGCCATCTGCGGCGTCGCCGGCCTGCTGCTCGCTTCACGTATCAATTCCGCGCAACCCGCGCTCGGCCAGGGCTATGAGCTCGATGCGATCGCCGCCGTCGTGATCGGCGGGACGTCGCTGAGCGGCGGGACCGGCACCATCCTCGGCACCATCATCGGCGCATTCATCATGAGCGTACTGACCAACGGCCTGCGCATCCTGTCGGTGGCCCAGGAATGGCAATTCGTCGTCACCGGGGTCATCATCATTCTCGCTGTTTACGCCGACATGCTCCGTCGAAACCGCGCCTGACCCTTCAAGGAGGACCAGCTACCAGCACCGCTACGACGTCGCGCTGAAGATTGCGCTGCCCGCCGACAGCGAGCGGCCACGACCACGATCATCAATGTAACGATAAGGTCACTGAAGAGAGCAGAGGAAACACCAATGTTGAGCAAGCATCTCCTCGGCGTCGCGCTCGGCGCCGTCATGGTCGCGGGAGTGTCCGCGAGCGCGCGCGCCGACGATGTCTACATCCCCCTTGTCTCCAAGGGCTTCCAGCACCAGTTCTGGCAGGCGGTGAAGCTCGGCGCCGAGCAGGCCGCGAAGGCCGCCAACGTCAAGATCACCTTCGAGGGGCCGGAGACCGAGGCCATGGTCGACAAGCAGATCGACATGCTCTCGGCGGCGCTCGCCAAGAAGCCGCAGGCGATCGGCTTCGCCGCGCTCGATTCCAAGGCAGCGATTCCGCTGCTGAAGAAGGCCGATGCGGGCAAGATCCCGGTGATCGCCTTCGACTCCGGCGTCGACAGCGACATTCCGTTGACGACCTGCACCACCGACAACCTCGCCGCGGCCGGCCTCGCCGCCGACAAGATGGCGGACATGATCGGGGATGCCGGCGACGTCGCCGTGGTCGTGCACGACCAGACCAGCCGCACCGGCATCGATCGTCGCGACGGCTTCCTGAAGCGCATCAAGGACAAGCATCCGAACATCAAGATCGTCAGCGTGCAGTATGGCGGCGGCGATCAGCTGAAGTCGACCGAGATCACCAAGTCGATCCTGCAGGCCAATCCGAACCTCAAGGGCATCTTCGGCGCCAACGAGGGCTCCGCGATCGGCGTGCTGAACGGCGTCAAGGAGATGAAGAAGAAGATCGTCGTGATCGGCTACGATTCCGGCAAGCAGCAGAAGGCGGCGATCAGCTCGGGCGAGATGGCGGGCGCGATCACGCAAAATCCGATCGGCATCGGCAGCTGCACAGTGGAGTCGGCGGTCAAGGCGTTAAAGGGCGAGAAGCTGCCGAAGGTCACCGACACCGGCTTCTACTGGTACGACAAGTCCAACATCACCGATCCGAAGATCGCGGCGGTGCTGTACGATTGAGACGGGTGCGAGGTCGGGCCGGGCGATCGCATATGATGATCTGAGTTTGTGGCGGCCCATCTCCGCGTCGTCATGGCCGTGCTCGTCCCGGCCATCCACGTCGCGAGGCCTCCCGGGAAGGACGTGGATGCCCGGGACAAGCCCGGGCATGACGGAGCAACCCACTCGGACGCTTGCTTGTCGCGACTGCCCGTCGGGCAAATCGGATCAGTTCTCGGGTGCGATCGATGGCGATTGACGGAGGTTGCCGGTCGTCCCGTTGCTCTATTCCCGTCGCGGCGAAGAACTTATTTCGCCCGCGATTTCAATCTCGTCCGCTCGATCAGTCGAACTCCGTCAAAAATTTCACTTTCGTTTTTCCAGAATCCATGGTCTTCTCCCTCCATCCCGCTTCGCTTGCGAGGGGCGTTTCGCGATCGTCACGAGGCGTGAGGCGGGAATGCGGTGGCCGCGAAGGCTCGCAGCATGTCCTAGGGGCATGCGGACGAACGATGCCCTTGCGGACGTGAAGCTGCGTGGTCCTGGCGCCCCGATGCTGGCGCCAAGTCGTCGGGCGATGATCCCGAAGGCGACGGTGGCTAACAGGCCGGACACCGGGGAGAGCGCACATAAGCGTGAAGACCATCGCGCGGGGAAGGCCGGGTCGATCCGGCTGTACCTGTGGTTCCTGCCCCGTGCATTTTTCCCGCACGGGGGCCACGGGCCTCAGCCGAGGCCCGGCCTTCCCTGCGCCCTCTGCAAGGAGAGGGCGATCCGACGAGCAAAGACTCGGACGCGAAAGCGGGTGCGAGGATGACCAGTCGTGCCGAAAATTCCGGTGTCGTCCCGGCGAACGCCGGGACCCAGACTCCCCGACATGGGTGTGAGGCACGCTGGAGCGATGAGACCGGGCGGTCATGCCGGCCGGTGGTTATGGATCCCGGCGTTCGCCGGGATGACACTGAGGGGTGGGAGCAGGCTGGCCTCCATCGGCGTGTAGCGATGTGTCAGCCATGTCTCCGAACGGTCGTCTCACACGTTCGAAATCGAGCAGTGACCAGCTCATGATCGATGACGACGCGATGGAACGTCAGCGCGGCAAAACAGCAAAAAGCCGGGCGGGGCCCGGCCTTGATGATCTGACGATGCGGCCGCCCTCAGTAGGGGATCGGAATCCGGGTCGGATAGCCGCCGAGATCGGATGGCGCCATCAGCGGCTGGCGGTCGATCGGCCGGTTCAGATTCTCGCGCGCGAACGACGGGTAGCCGACAGCCGGCGGGAACGCATAGTCCGAGAACTTGCGGTCGCCCGGGAGCACCTCGGTGCCGCCGTCGAGGAACGAGCGGCGGGTGATGTAGATGCGGGTGCGCGGGCCGGACTGGTAGGAATAGTTCGGATTGCCGTTGTTGGTGACGGCAACGGCACGGCGCTTGGTGGTGGCGGCATCCGCCGAGGTGGCGGCAAGAGACGTGACGGCAAGGCCCGTCGCGGCGATCACCGCCAAGGCCATGACCCGGGTCGCAGCAGGAAATTCGATCATCACGTCCTCTTCCTCGCGCCAAAAGGGGCGGGCGCTCGCCATGCGCATGATTTGGCCCGCACAATATCTGGGTCGGCTGTGGCATCACAAGGTCATTCCCGCGGCGACGGGCAAGATAAATCCCTGCTGTGGCGGGAAAGTTGCATCAATATCCGTCACTTGCCCGTGGGTTTGACGGGTCGAATAGGATGCGGTCACGCCCAGCAACATCCGGACGCAGGCAGACATTCACAAGGCGCCGCGCAGCCTCGGATTGGCGGTCGAAGTCACCCAATCGCCGCTGCCGCTGGCGACGGCGGGTTCGTCGCAGCCGCCGCGCCGCTGATCGGTCCCCATGAAAAGCTGGCTCAGGGCCCGGTTCTGGTCGGGCGCCAGCAGGGTCAGCCGGTTGAGCATGCAGCCGACCATGGCGCGGCGCGCCGGCATCGTCACGCCCTGGCACGACCAGCCGGATATCCGCAAGCTCGGCTCGGCGATGGTCTTGAGAAAGCCGAGGCAGGCTCCGGCACCCTCGGGAGCCCCAGCCCGGCGAACCAGACTGACGGGGCCGAACCGGCTGTCGATCACGCCGGCGGTCTCGAGCTCGGAGGCGGAGTTGCGCCCCATCCGGACTGCGAGATCGGCCCGGGGATCACGCCTTGCATCGCGCTCCGGTCCGAACCGGTAGACCTCGAGCTCGGCAGCGGGGCGATCGGCGGGTTCGCCCCAGCGCAACACGTCCTTGCGGCCGCCTTCGGGATGGATGAGCACGGTGTAGGTGGCGGTCCTGTCGGGCTGGTCGGCGAGACGGAGCGAGAACGCCGGCACTGCGCCGTCGGCCAAGGTCCAGCCGGCGCGGCCGGGCGACGTGTCATCGCCGCCGTCGAGATGGTTCCAGCCGGCCGCGCCGAGCATGGCGATCAGCGCCAGAGCCCCCACATAGGCGAACAAGCGCGCAAATGTGCCGCAGACCTCGTCCGCGAAGCTCTGGAGCCCCTGCAGGACGGACGCGGATCGGGGCGCTGCGGCTGTTCTGGCCGAATCGGACTGCATCGAATGCGAGACATCGTGGTAACGTTGTGTCAGGGACGTTTCTCGCATAGAAGCGCTGCCGCTTCCGTTTCCGCCTGGTTGCGCGATCGGCCATATTTCTTCGGAGAGTGAATGATGGGTTACAAAGTCGCAGTGGTCGGCGCGACCGGCAATGTCGGACGGGAAATGCTCAATATTCTCGATGAGCGCCAGTTTCCGGCGGACGAGGTCGTGGCGCTGGCGTCACGCCGCAGCGTCGGCGTCGAGGTGTCCTATGGCGACCGCACCCTGAAGGTCAAAGCGCTCGAGCACTACGATTTTGCCGATGTCGACATCTGCCTGATGTCGGCCGGTGGTTCGGTGTCGAAGGAGTGGTCGCCCAAGATCGGCGCCGCCGGCGCGGTCGTGATCGACAACTCGTCGGCCTGGCGCATGGATCCCGACGTGCCGCTGATCGTGCCGGAGGTGAATGCCGACGCCGCCGCCGGCTTCAACAAGAAGAACATCATCGCCAACCCGAACTGCTCGACGGCGCAGCTCGTCGTCGCGCTGAAGCCGCTGCACGACAAGGCGAAGATCACGCGCGTCGTGGTGTCGACCTATCAGTCGGTGTCCGGTGCCGGCAAGGATGCGATGGACGAATTGTTCTCGCAGACCAAGGCCGTCTACACCAATGACGAGCTGGTCAATAAGAAGTTCCCCAAGCGCATCGCCTTCAACGTCATTCCACAGATCGACGTCTTCATGGAAGACGGCTTCACCAAGGAAGAGTGGAAGATGATGATGGAGACCAAGAAGATCTTGGATCCGAAGATCAAGCTGACCGCGACCTGCGTTCGCGTGCCGGTGTTCGTCGGCCACTCCGAAGCCGTCAATGTCGAGTTCGAGAATCCGATCACGGCGGATGAGGCCCGCAACATCCTGCGCAACGCGCCGGGCTGCCTCGTCATCGACAAGCACGAGCCGGGCGGCTACGTGACGCCCTACGAGGCGGCCGGCGAGGACGCGACCTATATCAGCCGCATCCGCGAGGACGGCACGGTCGAGAACGGTCTCGCCTTCTGGTGCGTGTCCGACAACCTGCGCAAGGGCGCGGCGCTGAACGCGATCCAGATCGCCGAGGTGCTGATCAACCGCAAGCTGATCACCGCGAAGAAGAAGGCGGCGTAACGGACTCGGTCAACACGCAACGTCTTCGGGGCGGGGGCGCGGGACACGATGAGCGAGAAGACCACGCCGGAAGCCGCCAAGCACGTCCCGGGTCCGGTCGAGCGCGGCCTCGAAGGCTTCCTGTTCAAGAGCCGCTGGCTGATGGCGCCGTTCTATGTCGGCCTCGTCATCAGCCTCGCGGTGCTCTTGTTCAAGTTCGTGTTGCTGCTGTGGGAGAGCGTCATTCATCTGCCTACCGCCAAGGAAAGCGACATCATCCTCGGCGTGCTCAGCCTGATCGACGTCTGCCTGACCGGCAATCTCGTGCTGATCGTGGTGTTCTCGGGCTACGAGAACTTCGTCTCGCGCATCGATCCCGGCGGCCATCCGGACTGGCCGGAATGGATGACAAAGGTCGACTTCGCCGGGCTGAAGCAGAAGCTGCTCGCCTCGATCGTCGCGATCTCGGCGATCCAGCTGTTGAAGGCGTTCATGAATCTCGACGCCGGCTACGACTCGACCAAGCTCGCCTGGCTGGTCGGCGTGCACATGACCTTCGTGGTGTCGACGGTGATGCTCGCGCTGTCGGACCGCTGGTCGGGTGATCATTGAACAGGGACGAATGGCGAGGAGCGAATGGCGAATAGGGCCGATGAACTCCTCGCTACTTCCCATTCGCTATTCGCCAGCGCGCGCGCTCTTGAATTCCTTGGCCGCCTTGTCGAGCACGAACAGCGAGCCCTCGGCGACGCCGAAATAGGCCCCATGGAGCTGCAGGTCGCCGGCCTCGACCCGGCTGCGGACGAAGGGGAACGTCATCAGGTTCTCGAGGCTACGGAACACCGCGGCCTTCTCGATCCGGGTGACGAAGTCCTGGAAACTCTCATGCGTGCGCTGTTCGACGACCTCGCCGGGCTTGATGAACATCGACATCCAGCGGCCGATGAAATCGCCGGGCGACAGGGGCGCCGCCTTGTCGACGAAGGCGCGGATGCCGCCGCATTGGGCGTGGCCCAGGATGACGATGTGCTTCACCTTCAGCACGGTGACGGCATATTCCAGCGCCGCCGACACGCCGTGCGCGTTGGCGTCCGGCTGATAGATCGGCACCAGGTTGGCGATGTTGCGCAGCACGAACAATTCGCCGGGACCGACGTCGAAGATCACCTCGGGCGAGACACGCGAGTCGCAGCAGCCGATCACCATGACTTCGGGCGACTGGCCGCGCTCCGAGAGCTCGAGGTAACGGCTCTGTTCGGTCGGCAGGCGCTGGGTGCTGAAGGCGCGATAGCCTTCGAGCAGGCGTTGCGGAAACGAGATCATGGACCTTGCCTAAACACATGCGCCTTCCGGGAACAAGCCTTTCGGCCTGGCTCCCGAAATGGTATCGCGGGCCGCGTCGATAAACCAAGGGAAACGCCGAAATGATCCGCCCGCGCCGCAGTCTCCTGTTCATGCCCGGCTCCAATGCGCGTGCGTTGGAGAAGGGGCGGAACCTGCCGGCCGACGGGCTGATCCTCGATCTCGAGGATTCGGTGGCGCCGGATGCCAAGGCCGCCGCCCGCGACCAGATCGCCAAGGCGGTGGCGGCCGATGGCTACGGCAAGCGGGAACTGCTGATCCGTATCAACAGCCTGGATACGGCGTGGTGGAGCGACGACGTCGCCATGGCCGGACAAGCGGCGACCGACGGCATCCTCGTTCCCAAGGTGTCGACCGTCGAGGACCTTCGTCTGGTCACGGATCGTCTGGCCGAGGTCGGGGCAGATCCGGCGCTGAAGGTCTGGGCCATGATCGAGACGGCGCGCGCCGTGCTCGATGCCGATCTGCTCGCGGCCACGGTGCACGAGCCGGGCTCGCGGCTCGCCGGCTTCGTGTTCGGTCCCAATGACATCTCGCGCGAGACCCGCATCCGCATGCTGCCGGGCCGCTCCACGATGCTGCCGATGATCAGCCACTGCATCCTGGCGACGCGGGCCCATGGGCTGGAGATTCTGGACGGGCCTTACAGCGACTTCGCCAACACCGACGGCTTCGCGCAAGAATGCATCCAGGCCCGCGATCTCGGCTTCGACGGCAAGACGCTGATCCATCCCGGCCAGATCGATGCCTGCAACGCGATCTTCACGCCGCCGGCCGACGAGGTCGCTGCGGCACGCAAGATCATCGCTGCGTTCGAGCTGCCGGAGAATGCCTCGCGCGGCGCGATCCAGATCGACGGCCGCATGGTCGAGCGGCTGCATGCCGAGATGGCGCGGCGCACGATCGCGATCGCCGATGCGATCGCGGCTGTGGCGAAGTGAGGCGTCAGATGCGGCGGAGACTGAGGATGTAGTTGACCAAGTCGCCGCGCTGCTCGGCGGTCAGGATGACGTTGGGCATCGTCGGGTGGCTGCTCTGCAGGAACACCTTGAGCGACAGCTCGGTGGTCGAGGGCATGTTGGCGACGGCCACGAAGTCGGGGGCGGTCGTGGTCTGGCTTCGCGCGCCGCTCGTGTCGATGGCGTGGCAGGTGCTGCACCAGGCCTCCGCCAGCTTGCGGCCGGCCTGCACGCTGTCGGCCGCGGGCGTCACGCCGCCGGCATTGTGCAGCCGGATCAGCAGCATCGCGCCGAGCGCGAGCAGGATCGCGACGCCGACATGGAGCCAGGTGTTGCGGTACAGTTTGGGCAGGCTCATCGCGTTGCTTCGCTCAGTGGGAGGGAGACGGCGATCAGTGCTTGACCGCGGCGGTGCCCAGGCGGTCGATGGTCGGGGCGTTGAGGCAGTACTCCTCATAGTGCTCGGCGCTCGTGCCGGCGGCAAGATCGCGATGGCAGCGCGGCTTGTCCTTGCACATGGCGCAGACGCGCTCCATGTCGCGCAGCACCAGCGGCTCGGCGCGCCCCAGCGAGGCTTCGTCGATGCCGAGCGCCTTCAGCATCCGGGGCAGCTCGTCGGCGGCGTGCTCGCCGTGACGGACCAGCTCATCGAGATCCGCCGGTGTGACCTGCAGGTCCATCGCGATGCGCTCGAAATCGTCGCGGTCCAGCTGCCGGATCTCGCTCAGCTCACGCCGGTGCCGGAGCCATTGCGCGAACGTATCGATCAGGAACTGAACCCGCGGATAGGGCTTGGCGTCTACGGTCATGACACGTCTCCGATGATTGTTCGCAATCAATCACCGGGTGGACGCGCGGACGTTGCGGTAGATCAAGCAGCGAATCGGTCCTGCGCAGGCCGCAAAGCTGCGCGGCGATGGTCAGCGCGGGGCAAATCGCTCGGCCGCCCACGCATAGAGGCTGCCAGGGATCGGCGCCTCGCCGCCGCGGCCCTTCGGCGAGATGTGCAGGCCAATGATCGCGGGATCGCCGATCAGGCCGGAGAAGTCGGAGGGATCGAAGAACGCCTTCGGCTCGGCATGGACAGCGTAGAAGCTGCGCTTCGGCAGCGCGTGGCGCAGCGAGCCGTGGCGGCGGGCCAGCGCCGTCAGCGCGGCAGGGCCGAAGATGGCGACGCGGATGTCCGAGAGGCGGTCGGAGCCGCCGCGCAGGCGGCGCATCGCATAGGTGAGGCGATGACGCAGCGACAGCCAGTTCGGCGTCAGCTCGTCCTGCGCCATCAGCGCAGCGAACTCGGCGACGATCGGATCGTCCGGCGGCAGGTAGAGCACGGAGTTGCCGAGCTGCCGCGGACGCTCCCAGGCGAAGTAGGGCAGAGCCGGATCGATCTCGACCGGCCTGAGCAGCAGCACGTCGGCATCGAGCCAGAGGCCGGCGCGCTGTGCCATCAGCCGCATCCGGAAGAAGTCGCTGAACTGCAAGGTGGTCCAATCGCGCCAGCTGCCGTCGGGCTGCGGCGGCCTGAGACGTTCGGAGAATGCGTAAGGAAGGACCGCCTCGGCCTCGGCATTGCCGACGCCGTCGGGCAGGCCGGGCAGCGGATCGAAGCTGTAGACGGTGACCTTGTGGCCGGCGGCGAGCTGCGAGCGCAGGCAGGTCTGGCGCAGCCGGTCGAGCGGCCCGCGCCAGAAGGTGACGACCTCGGGCAATACACGCGTCAACGGCGGACCTGCTGGGCTGCTCTCGAAACAAGGCCCCGGACGAGGTCCGGGGCCCGCGAACTCTCTGCCTTCAAGCGGGGCTCAGGCCCAGGCGCGCTCGGCCAGCTTGGCCTCGTAGCTGTCGATCGAGGCCTTCTTCTCCAGCGTCAGCCCGATGTCGTCGAGCCCATTGAGCAGGCAGTGCTTGCGGAACGGATCGATGTCGAACTTGACGGTGCCGCCGTCGGGGCCGCGGATCTCCTGGTTGGCGAGATCAACCGTCAAGGTCGCGTTGGCACCGCGCTCGGCGTCGTCGAACAGCTTGTCGAGATCGGCCTGCGACACGCGGATCGGCAGAATGCCGTTCTTGAAGCAGTTATTGTAGAAGATGTCGCCGAACGAGGTCGAGATCACGCAGCGGATGCCGAAGTCGAGCAGCGCCCAGGGCGCGTGCTCACGGCTCGAGCCGCAGCCGAAATTGTCGCCGGCGACGAGGATCTTGGCGTTGCGATAGGCCGGCTGGTTGAGCACGAAATCCGGGTTCTCGCTGCCGTCGTCCTTGTAGCGCTGCTCCGAGAACAGGCCCTTGCCGAGGCCGGTGCGCTTGATGGTCTTCAGGTACTGCTTGGGGATGATCATGTCGGTGTCGACATTGATGATCTTCAGCGGCGCGGCGACGCCTTCCAGCGTGGTGAACTTGTCCATCGGGGCACCTTCGAGAATACGGGCAGGCCGCTGTTTAGCCCGAACGGCAGGGCGGATAAAGTCAAAATCCCGGTGCTATCGCCGGGTTGTCAGTCGACGGACGCCTCGATCGCCTCCATGTCGTCGTCGGACATTCCGAAATGATGGCCGATCTCGTGGATCAGGACGTGGCGGACGATGTGCCCAAGACTCTCGTCGTGCTCGGCCCAGTAATCCAGGATCGGACGGCGGTAGAGCCAGATCATGTTGGGCAGCCGGGGCAGGTCGTCATTGCTGCGAAACGGCAGTCCCGTGCCCTGGAACAGGCCGAGCAGGTCGAACTCGCTTTCGGCCTGCATCTCGTCGAGCACCTCCTCGGTCGGAAAGTCGTCGACCCGGATGATGACGCCCTCGCAAAGCCTGCGAAAATGCTCGGGCAGACGCTCGAACATCTCGTGCGCCATGACTTCCATGTCGGCGAGCGATGGGGCTTTCAGATCCGTCCACATTGCCGCCTTCTAGCCCGGCTTTGATCATCTTGCATCTTGGTTCTATGACATGTGGGGCGGCGCCGGTTGACGCAGGGGATGAAAACGGCGACCGTCTTGGCGCGCGAATTGGGGGTTGGGGACAGATGAGACAGATGTCGATGGTGCTGGCCGGGACGGCGCTGGCCGCGGCGGTCGTGATCTCGATCTCGGCGGGAGCGCAAGCGGAGCAGGCCGCGGGCGTACGCGGCGCCGTCCAGAGCGAGATGAGCACGGATCTCTCCGCGCAGCGTCGGCAACGACGGATCCAGATCTATCCGCGCTACGAGGGCCATTGGCAGCCCGATGTGGTGCCGCGCTTCAATCCGGGTCCGAACGCGGTTCGTGTATGCGATGCCACCTATGTTCCAGAGCATCGGCCGAGCGGCACCGTGATCGTCCCGCATATGAGTTGCGTCTGGCGGCGCGGCTGACCGCTGGTCCCGCGCACTGCGCTGCTTGGCGGCGCGGCGAGGCGCGGATCGAGCGCGGCGACGTCACCGTCCGGACACAGTGCCGATATGTCGCGCACTGCGGTGGAACCATGTGCGACATATCGGCATTCTGCTCTTGCGCAGGTCTTCATGTCCCATTCACGTCGCTCGTTCGAGACTGGTCTGCGTCGCGCTGCTGCGGCCGCCCTTCAGGCAACTGACAAGGCGGAATGTACGGTGCCGGACGTGATGTCAGGCGATCGAGGGAGAAGTTCATGACTGTGATGAAGCTGTTGGGCATCGCGGCGGTTGGCGCCGTTCTCGCGATGGCTGCCCCCGCCGAACGCGCGCAGGCGCTGTCGCTGATCAATCCGGGCGCCGCGACCGCGGTGCAGCAGGGCACGGTGCAGGAGACCACGCAGGTGCATTGGCACGGCCGCCACCATTGGCATCCCCGGCGCCACTACTATCCTCGGCATTACTATCATCCGCGGCATCACTGGCGGCCGCATCACTACGGATATCGCCATCACGGCCGCTGGTAAGCCGCGCTTTCCGGCCGATCGAGACAATGACCGAAATCAAACAGGCCCGCTTTGCGGGCCTGTACGTTGATGGGGGCTGGCAACGAGGTTCGCCATGAAACCATCAGTCAACAGAACCTGGCTCGGGATCGGCATCGTCACGGTGGCGATGCTGCTCGCGAGTTCCGCTGCCACCTCTCCTGTCGCCGCAGGCCCCGCCGTCACGCAGGCGCGTCAGATCGCAACGGATCCTGGCCCGCGCCGGGAGGGTCGCAGAGTGAAGCCCGTGGTGTCGACCGCGGAGGTGCCCCACTATCTTGACCGTCCCACGGACTACGCGCCGGCCTATCCGCCGGGCCCCTTGGTTCTATTCACGCCGTTCTACGATTGAGGCCATGTCAGCGCGTCGCGTTCGCGGAGCAAATGCCTGCGCGTGGTTAGTTGCGAAGTCCCCGCACGAGCAGCGCGTCAGCCCTTGCGTCGGCATCCGTGATCCTGAGTTGCAGGACGACCTAGAGGCTCACGTGCATCTCCTCTGCCGCGACGGCACGCCGCAGATGCGCGTGCACCGTGCATCACTGACGAGCATCATTCATGCCGCATTCACGTCGCTATCTCTACGTTCATGTTGGGGCGCGCCAATCCACCGATCGGACGACCAGCATCGGCGCTGCATGGGTCCATCGTTGCACGGCATTCAGGGAGAAGGGACCATGATGAGGATGAAGGACCAGCGCGCTGGTCTGGCTCGTCGCCTCAGTCTTGCGGCGGCGACATTGTTTCTCTTGGCCGGCGCGTCCGGCCGGCCGGCGCTTGCGATGTCGCCGGTGAGTCCCGGCGCCGGGCCTGCGACGCAGGCGCCCTCCGACGTGTTGGCCGTTCAGGTCCGAGGACCCGGCGGCCATGGCGGGGGTGGCGGCGGCGGACATCCCGGCGGTGGTGGATTTCACGGCGGGCCGGCCTTCCACGGCGGCGGCGGTGGCCCGGCGTTCCATGGCGGCGGCGGCCACGCCTTCGGAGGCGGTGGTCCGCGTCCCGTCTTCCACGGCGGCGGCCCGGCCTTTCACGGCGGATTCGGCCCGCGGCCGGTGTTCCATGGCGGCGGCTATCATTATCGTCCGCACTATGCCTACCGGCCGTACTTCCATCACCACCGCCGGCACTTCTACGGCTATCGCAGCTACTACACGCCGGTCTATACGTCCGGCTACTACTATCCTTATCGCCGCTGTCGCGTCGTCTGGACCTATTACGGGCCGCGCCGCATCTGCCACTATCGGCATTGGCGGGGTCATCACTGGCGTCCGCATCACCGGTGGCATCATCGCCACCACCGGCACCATTGGCGCTACTACTGACGGTGTCTGAAGTTCGAACGAGACAGGGAAGGACGCTCAACGGCGTCCTTCTCTCATTTCAAGGGGATGAGTGGGGCGCGGCGGTCAGAGCCAGTCCTTGAACTGCCAGTTCCTCACACTCAGCTTCCAGGGCACCAGCGTTTCCAGGCGCCATTTGGCAAAGCGGCCGGGCGGCCAGTTCGACAGCCGCCGCTCCTCCTTCGGAGCCTCGGGCTGGGCAATGATCTTGGCGGGCGGCGTCTTCCGGCGCTGGCGCGTCGCATCACGGATGAGGTCGACGTATTCCGGCTTGTCGGCCATGTCGGGCTCCTCGGCACGTTCCTCTGCAGACGCAGCGCGTCCGGCGGTAGGATTGTGCGCGCTGAGACTTAAGAAGCCATTGCCGAACTGTGTCGATGTTGAGGTGAAATGAAAAACGCGACGGCTTGGGGAAGCCATCGCGCTCGTTTGTAGACCGGCCGCCGTGCCGGATGTGAAGCAGCGAGATGACGTCAGCGCCAGTCGCGCACGTCGACGAAGTGTCCTGCGATCGCGGCCGCCGCAGCCATCGCCGGCGACACCAGGTGGGTGCGGCCCTTGAAGCCCTGGCGTCCCTCGAAATTTCGGTTCGAGGTCGAGGCGCAGCGCTCTTCGGGCGCCAGCTTGTCCGGGTTCATGGCGAGGCACATCGAGCAGCCTGGCTCGCGCCATTCGAAGCCGGCCTTGATGAAGATCTTGTCGAGGCCCTCGGCTTCCGCCTGCTCCTTGACGATGCCCGAGCCCGGGACGACCATCGCATTGACGTGGCCGCTGACGGTCTTGCCTTCGGCGATCTTGGCTGCGGCGCGCAGATCCTCGATGCGACCGTTGGTGCACGAGCCGATGAAGACGCGGTCGAGCTTGATGTCGGTGATCTTCGTGCCCGCGGTCAGGCCCATGTACTTCAGCGCGCGATGCTTGGAGATGCGCTTGGCCTCGTCGGCGATCTTGTCCGGATCGGGCACAACGCCGGTTACCGAGATCACGTCCTCGGGCGAGGTGCCCCAGGTCACGATCGGTGGCAGCTTGGCGGCGTCGAGCCGGAGCTCATGGTCGAAATGCGCGCCGTCGTCGGAGCGCAGCGTCTCCCAGTAGCGCATCGCCGCATCCCAGGCCGCGCCCTTCGGCGCCTTGGGACGGCCGCGCAGGAAGTCGAACGCCTTCTGGTCGGGCGCGACCAAGCCGGCTCGTGCGCCGCCCTCGATCGACATGTTGCAGACGGTCATGCGGCCTTCCATCGATAGCGCGCGGATCGCCTCGCCGGCATATTCCAGCACGTAGCCGGTACCACCCGCGGTGCCGATCTCGCCGATGATGGCGAGGATGATGTCCTTGCCCGTCACGCCGTCCGGAAGCACGCCGTCGACCGTGACGCGCATGTTCTTCGCTTTCTTCTGGATCAGCGTCTGTGTCGCCAGCACGTGCTCGACCTCGGAGGTGCCGATGCCGTGCGCCAGCGCGCCGAACGCGCCATGCGTCGAGGTGTGGCTGTCACCGCAGACGATCGTGGTGCCGGGCAGCGTAAAACCCTGCTCGGGGCCGATGACGTGGACGATGCCCTGGCGGCGATCGAACTCGTTGTAATATTCGATGCCGAATTCCTTGGCGTTCTCGGCCAGCGTCTTGATCTGCTCGATGCTCTCCGGATCCGGGTTCGGCTTGGAGCGGTCTGTGGTTGGCACGTTGTGATCGACCACGGCCAGCGTCTTTTCCGGCGCGTGCACCTTGCGGCCGGTCATGCGCAGGCCTTCGAAGGCCTGCGGCGAGGTCACCTCATGGACCAGATGGCGGTCGATGTAGAGCAGGCAGGTGCCGTCCTTGGCTTCGTGGACCAGATGGTCGTTCCAGATCTTGTCGTACAGGGTGGTCGGCTTCGACATGAGCGAATGCTCCCGGGAATTTAAGGTGTGAAACTGAGCGCGTGACGGGCACGCGCGAACAATCAGGAATGAGGCGCTGCGGCTTACAGCGCGCGCCTAAGCTCAGATGTCGCCGAGGTGGCGAAGCGTCCGAAGAACCGCCCGGGCAACCGGCGGCGATCGTCGATGACGACGCGGCGACAGGCCATGCTGGTGCGATCTAGAACCATTTCAGCGAAATATATAGCACGCACCGGCCGGAGTGCGAGATGCGTTTCTCTCCGGCCGTCATTGCGAGGAGCGAAGCGACGAAGCAATCCAGAGTCCTTGCTCGGCCCTGGATTGCTTCGCTTCGCTCGCAATGACGACGTGGCGAAACAAAAAAGCGCGGGGCCTGCCCGCGCTCTTCTTCAATCCAATGAAAGCAACGATTACTCGTTGACGGCGGTCTGCTGCCGGTCCTGCTTCTCGACGATGCGGGCCGACTTGCCGCGCAGCTGGCGCAGGTAATACAGCTTGGCGCGACGCACCTTGCCGCGGCGCACGACCTTGATCGAGTCGATCATGGGGGACAGGATCGGAAACACGCGCTCCACGCCCTCGCCATAGGAGATCTTGCGCACCGTGAAGCTCTCGTTGATGCCGCCGCCGGACCGGCCGATGCAGACGCCCTCATAGGCCTGCACGCGCGTGCGCTCGCCTTCGACCACCTTCACGTTGACGATCACGGTGTCGCCTGGGCCGAACTCCGGAATGGTCTTGTTGGCGGACAGCTTGTCGAACTGCTCTTTTTCGAGCTGCTGAATCAGGTTCACGGGTAAATCTCCATCGGCGGCGCGCCCAGCCGGGTCACGCGGGGGCTGCGCTTGTTCCTGCCGTCACTTGCGGAATTGGGCGCTCCTATAAGCCAAAGCGCGAGGCTTGTCACCCGTCTGTCGTGCTTTTTGGCTCTTTTTGGCCGGTCTCTCTTTGTTCTCGGCCGTCGCGCGCCTGCCATTCGGCCCACAAATCCGGCCTTCGCGCTTCAGTCAGCGCCTCGGCCTGGGCGCGGCGCCAAGCGGCGACCTTGGCGTGGTCACCCGAGGTGAGCACATCCGGAATGGTCCGGCCTTCGAATAGTTGGGGCCGGGTGTATTGCGGGTATTCAAGTAGGCCATCGGAAAAACTCTCGTCGGTGCCCGATTCGAGCTTGCCCATCACGCCTGGGAGCAGCCGGACGCAGGCGTCAATCAGCACCAGGGCGGCGATCTCGCCGCCCGACAGCACGTAGTCGCCGATCGAGACCTCGGTCAGCGAGCGGGCATCGATGACACGCTGGTCGATGCCTTCGAAGCGACCGCAGACGATCAGCGGGCCTGGGCCAGCGGCGAGGTCGCGGACGAAGGCCTGTGTCAGGGGCCGACCGCGCGGACTCATCAGCAGCCGCGGCCGCTCAGGCGCGATGGCAGCGGCGTCGATCGCAGCGGCCAGCACGTCGGCCCGCAGCACCATGCCGGGCCCGCCGCCGGCGGGGGTGTCATCGACGCTGCGGTGCTTGTCGGTGGCGGAAGCCCGGATGTCGCGGGCCTCCAGCGACCAGATGCCGGAGCTCAGCGCGCGCCCGGCCAGGCTCACGCCGAGCGGCCCGGGAAACATCTCCGGAAACAGGGTGAGCACGGTGGCGCGCCAAGGCGCGGCGGGATCGGGCGAAGTGGTCATAGATGCTCTGTTACGGCACTGGCGCGGGCAGATCGAGCCCCTCGATCAATGCTGCGTGTCCCCGGCGCGTGCGGCTCATTCACCGGTGTCGTCCCGGACAAGCCGTGACGCGCATCAGCGCGTCGCGGCGCCGATCCGGGATCCATACCGCGTGATGTCGAAACGCGGCACGCGGCCAGTCCCGCGCAAGCCAATCAGCTGCGGTGGTTATGGGTCCCCGCTTTCGCGGGGACGACGAGCGGGGGGTAGGGAGGCGGCGTCGCTCTCCTCATCACCGCCATCGCGCTGTTCGCCCTCGATCTCCGCCGGCAGCTCGATGATCACGCGGCCGCCGGCAAGATCGACCGTCGGCACCACCGCATTGGTGAACGGCAGCATCAATGTGCTGCCCGAGGGCGGGGCGATCTCGATGATGTCGCCGGCGCCGAAATTATGGATGGCGAGGACGCGGCCGAGCGGTGCGCCGGCCGTGGTCTCGGCGGCGAGGCCGATCAGGTCGGCGTGGTAGTATTCGTCGTCAGCCGTCTCGGGCAGGCGGTCTCTGGGCACGTAGAGCTCGAGCCCGTTGAGGCGCTCGGCCGCGTTGCGGTCGGTGACGCCCTTGATAGTTGCGACGAGATGGTCCTTGGCCTCCCGCGCTTTCGCGACTTCGAACGAGCGGCTGCCGTCCTTGGTCGTGAGCGGGCCGTAATGCAGCACGGCCAGCGGATCCTCGGTGAAAGTCCATAAGCGAACCTCGCCGCGCACGCCATGCGCGGCGCCGATTCTGGCGACACAGATGAGCTTGGACATCAGCGTGCCTCGTCCTTCGAGACGCGCTCAAACGCGCGCTCCTCAGGAGGAGGAGCCAGTTCCTCATGCTGAGGAGCACGGCGCAAGCCGTGCGTCTCGAAGCATGAGGCCGCGCTCGTCAACGACCTTAGCCCTTGGCGGCGGCTTCGGCCTGCGCCTTGCGCTCCTTGCGCGGCACGGCCTTGATCGGGTTCTGGCGGGCTTCGCGCTTCTTGACGCCGGCGGCGTCGAGGAAGCGGGCGACGCGGTCGGACGGCTGCGCGCCCTTGGCGAGCCAGCCCTTCACCTTCTCCATGTCGAGCTTGAGGCGCGCCTCGTTGTCCTTCGGCATCAGCGGATTGAAGTAGCCGAGACGCTCGATGAAGCGGCCGTCACGCGGGAAGCGCGAGTCGGCGACGACAACGTGATAGACCGGGCGCTTCTTGGTGCCGGCGCGGGCGAGACGGATGACGACGGACATGAAAGTTCTCCTTTGAGGTCGATGTATTGATGTGAACGGTGGATGTGATCGTCATTGCGAGCGAAGCGAAGCAATCCAGGGCGGCGTGTGCGACTCTGGATTGCTTCGCCGCTTCGCGCCTCGCAATGACGGGAGTGAGATCATTTCTTCTTCCCCGGAGGGAGGCCAAGACCAGGAAGCGTCGGCTTGCCGCTGAGACCGGTGAGGCCGGGGAGATTCGGCAGTCCGCCGCGAAGGCCGGCGGGCAGATCCTTCGGCAGGTTCGGCAGCCCGCCGCCGGGCAGGCCGCCCGGCATCTTCTCGGCGAGCGCCTTGAGCTGATCCGGTGACGGCATGCCGCCACCGCCGCCAAAACCCATCGCCTGGGCGATGCCAGCCAGCGGGCCGCGCTTGCCTGAGCCCATGGCCTTCATCACGTCGGCCATGTTCCGGTGCATCTTGAGCAGCTTGTTGACGTGCTCGACGCTCTGGCCGGAGCCGGCGGCGATGCGCTTCTTGCGGCTGGCCTTGAGCAGGTCGGGATGCTTGCGCTCCTCGCGCGTCATCGAATCGATGATCGCGACCTGGCGCTTGAGGATCTTGTCGTCGATCCCTGCGGCCGCGATCTGGTTCTTCATCTTCGAGATGCCGGGCATCATGCCCATCAGCCCGCCGATGCCGCCCATGCTCGCCATCTGCGAGAGCTGCTCGCGCATGTCGTTGAGGTCGAACTGGCCCTTGCGCATCCGCTCGGCGGCGCGCGCGGCCTTCTCGGCGTCGATGTTCGCCGCGGCCTTCTCGACCAGCGAGACGATGTCGCCCATGCCGAGGATGCGGCCGGCGATGCGCGACGGATAGAAATCCTCGAGCGCATCGGTCTTTTCGCCGGTGCCGAGCAGCTTGATCGGCTTACCGGTGACGGCGCGCATCGACAGCGCCGCACCGCCACGGCCGTCGCCGTCGATACGGGTCAGCGCGATGCCGGTGAGGCCGACGCGCTGGTCGAAGGCGCGGGCGAGATTGACCGCGTCCTGGCCGGTCAGCGAATCCGCGACCAGCAGCACCTCGTGCGGATTGGCGACCGCCTTGATCTCGGCGGCCTCCTTCATCATGTCCTCGTCCAGCGTGGTGCGGCCGGCGGTGTCGAGCAGCACCACGTCGTAGCCGCCGAGCTTGGCGGCCTCGATGGCGCGGCGCGCGATCTGCGGCGGCATCTGGCCGGCGACGATCGGCAGGGTCGGAATGTCGAGGTCGCGGCCGAGCACCGCGAGCTGCTCCATCGCCGCCGGACGATAGACGTCGAGCGAGGCCATCAGCACCTTGCGCTTGTCGCGCTGGACCATGCGGCGCGCGAGCTTGGCGGTGGTGGTGGTCTTGCCCGAGCCCTGCAGGCCGACCATCATGATCGGCACCGGCGGCACGGCGTTGAGGTCGATGGTCTGGCCGTCGTCGCCGAGCGTCTTGACCAGCTCGTCATGGACGATCTTCACGACCATCTGGCCGGGGGTGACGGACTTGACGACGGTGGCGCCGATCGCCTGCTCGCGCACGCGCTCGGTGAAGCTGCGGACAACTTCCAGCGCGACGTCGGCCTCGAGCAGCGCCCGGCGGACCTCGCGCATTGCGGCGTCGACATCGGCCTCCGACAGGGAGCCTCGCCCCGTCAGCCGATCGAGAATGCCGCCAAGCCTTTCCGACAGATTGTCGAACACTTGCTTCGTCCTTTGTCCTGCGGAACGCAGGCAGTTGAATGTCTCCGCCGTCATCACCCGCGAAGGCGGGTGATCCAGTGCTCCGAGGCAGCGCGGCTCGATTCGAGGCGCTGCGGCGTACTGGATGCCCCGCCTGCGCGGGGCATGACGATCATCTATGTTGCGGCAGTTCTGCCGAAACCCGATCGTCCAAACACGTTTACGCCCGAGGGCGCACAGCGCTGTCGGGCGTTGACCTCCGGCCTCGAGGACCGGGCGGTGGCTCGAAAAGTGATACTTTCCGAAATTCGGGCGGGTTAAACCCTCGCGGGCGGGAAAAGTCAAGGAAACTTGCTTCTCGCCGTCCCGTTGCCGGACCCTGTGGGGGCGCTTACCTCTTGCGCCAGTTCAGCTTTCCCTTGCGAGGACGACCTTGCTGCGCCGTTCCAGGACCTATTCCGGCCCCGTCACCGACCATTTCGACGGCAAGCGCTTCTACGATCCCGACGGCGTTCCGCCCAAATCCCTGTCCCAGGTGCTGCGCTGGCAGTTCGACCGCAACCGCAAGCGTTCCCGCTGGCCGTCCTGGGCGGCGAGCCCGCACGCCGACACGCCGCCGCACCGGATCGACGGCGAGACCGTGCGGCTGTCCTTCATCGGCCACGCCAGCTGGCTGGTCCAGACCGGCGGGCTCAACATCCTGGTCGATCCTGTCTGGTCGGAGCGGGTGTCGCCATTCGCGTTCGCCGGTCCCCGGCGGCACAATGATCCCGGCATCGCCTTTGAGGGGCTGCCGCATATCGACGTCGTGCTGGTGTCGCACGGGCACTACGATCATCTCGACCTCCGGACCTTGTCGAAGCTGACCGCGCGCTTTTCGCCGCGGGTCGTCACGCCGCTCGGCAACGACCTTACGATGATCGACGCTGACTCCAAGATCCGCGCCGAGGCCTATGACTGGCACGATCGCGTGACGCTGAACGAGGAGGTCGCCGTGACCCTGGTGCCGACGCGGCACTGGACGGCGCGCGGGCTCTTCGACCGCAACAAGGCGCTGTGGGCGAGCTTCGTGCTGGAGACGCCGCGCGGCAGGCTCTACATCGTCTGCGATTCCGGCTATGGCACCGGCGCGCATTTCCGCCGCGTCGCGGAGCAGCACGCGCCGATCAGGCTCGCCATCCTGCCGATCGGCGCCTACGAGCCGCGCTGGTTCATGCGCGACCAGCACATGAACCCAGAGGACGCCGTGCAGGCGCTGCAGGATTGCGGCGCGGAGGCCGCGCTGGCGCATCACCACGGCACGTTCCAACTGACGGACGAGGCGATCGACGCGCCGGTCCACGCGCTGCATGCCGCGCTCGACCAGGCCGGCATCCCGCGCGAGCGGTTCGGCGTGCTGAAGCCGGGGCAGGTGGTGGAGATCTGACTCGCTGTCGCAACCACAAGAGGTGTCGTCCCGGCCAACGCCGGGACCCATCACCACCGGATCAAGTTTTGCGAAGATCAGCAGCTCCATCTCGCACGACAACATCCGTCGCGGATTATGGGTCCCGGCGCGTTGGCCGGGACGACACCGAGTCTGTCGTCGCGCTGTGGGTTCACGACCGCGCGTGAATGGGCCGCGCCGAAGGGAGTGCGCCTCACTGCCCCTGTTTGATCGCCCAGGTCACGCTAACCGTGATCGCCAGCGTCTCCTCGCCCTGTGCCACCGGCGTCGGCGTCGCGGCCATCGGTGCGGCGAAGGTCTTGGCGCGGAACACCGGCGCCGGAGCGCCGTCCTCGGAGATGCTGAGCGGCTGGCCCAGCGTCACGCCGGCGGCCTTGGCGTAGATCTCGGCCTTGCGGCGGGCGTCTGCGACGGCCTTCTCGCGTGCCTGGTCGAGCAGCTTGGACGGCTCGGCGACGCTGAAATAGATGTTGCCGACATCGTTGGCGCCGGCCGCGACCAGCGTGTCGATCACGCTGGCGACCTTGGCGACGTCGCGCACCTTGATGGTGACGCGATTGCTGGCGCGATAGCCGGTCACGGCCGGCTGGGCCGGCCGGTTCTGCGCATATTGCGGCTGCAGCGACAGCCGCGAGGTCTGATAGTCCTTGTCGGCGATCCCCGCCTGCTTGAGCGCCTGCAGCACCTTGGCCATAGCGGCGTTATTGGCCTCGGCCGCCTCGCGCGCGGTCTTGGCGTCGGACGCCACGCCGGCGTCGATCTGCGCCAGATCCGGCGGCGCCGACACGCTGGCTTCGCCGCTGACGGTGATCGCCGGCGTGTCCTGCCGGGCGATGTCATCCGCGAGGGCGGGCATTGCGAAGCTGGTCGCGAGCGCGACCGCAAGGATGGGTCTGATGATCATGGTGCTCACTTCAGCGGCACGTAGACGTTGATGACGAGCTTGTCTTCGGCCGTCTTCAAGGGGTCGGTCAGGTACTCCTCGATGAAGGTGTCCTTGGCCTCCAGCCGGCGCTCATCAAGGTGGTTGGTGATCGCCTCGTAGGTGTTGTCCATGTTGTCGTAGGAGCCGCGATGGACGAACTTCAGCGCCTTGCCCTCGGGCGACTGGCCGATGCTCATGCCCTTGCCGAGCGTCTTCGGCTCCTGCTCGATCGGCATCTCGGCCAGGAAGGTGAAGCCGGTGTCGTCGGTCGAGGTGTAGACGATCATGCCGTTGCCGGCGGGCTTGATGCCCTGCTTGTCCAGCGTGGCCGACAGCGTTTTGAAGGAGTCGATCAGCGTTTCGAACGCATTGTCCCAATTGGCGGTGCCCTTGACGAGGACAACCTTCTTCGCCTCGAGCTTGATCTCGTCGCCGAAGGCGTCGGCCGCCTGGGCTGGCGCCGCGGCCGGCGGCGACGTGGCCGGGGACTGGGCTGCGGTCGGAGATGACGACGGCGAGGGGCTTGCGCTGGCGGCCGGCGTCGGGCTGGTCGCGGGCGCCGGACTGGCCGACGCGGCAGGCGCAGGAGAGGCCGGCACCGCCGGGGCCGGTAGCGCGCTCGGGGCCGGTGCGGGCGTGGCTGAGGCCGCCGGAGCCGGCGAGGCCGACGGCGCCTGGGCCCGGGCGAACGTGCCGCCGAGCAGAAGCGCGACCGAGCTCACGGCCAGAACGAGGCGGAAAGTGCTGAGATTCATTCGACTATTCTCCAGTGGCCGTGCTGCTTTGCCCGGTTCGTGCCGGCGAATGAACCGGTCCTAACATGCTCGGCGGCGCGGCGTCCCATGACAGATGCGTCATGTCGCTCTGCAGGCTGGTCAATGCCGCGCCATTCGCCATATAAGGCGGACACAATTTGGATATTTTCATGAGCGCGCTGGCCAACCACAGCTTCGTCAAGATGAACGGGATCGGCAACGAGATCGTCGTGGTCGATCTGCGCGACGTGAAGCATGTCGTCACGCCGGACGAGGCGCGCGCGGTGGCGGCCCGCGTCCCCTACGACCAGCTGATGGTGCTGCAGCCGCCGCGGCTCGACGGCACCGAGGCCTTCATCCGCATCTACAACAATGATGGGTCGGAGTCCGGCGCCTGCGGCAACGGCATGCGCTGCGTGGTACGGCAGGTGTTCGGCAAGACCGGCCAGACCAGCGCGACGTTCGAGACCCGCGCCGGATTGTTGAACTGCTGGCAGGGGCCGGCGCCCGACCTCTACACCGTCGACATGGGCGTGCCGAAGTTCGGCTGGCAGGAGATTCCGCTCGCCGAGGAGTTCCGCGACACCCGCTACATCGAGCTGCAGATCGGGCCGATCAATGCCCCGATCCTGCATTCGCCCTCGGTCGTCAACATGGGCAACCCGCACGCGGTGTTCTGGGTCGACGACGTCAATGCCTATGATCTGGAGCGCTTCGGGCCGCTGCTGGAGAACCATCCGATTTTCCCGGAGCGTGCGAACATCACGCTCGCCCACATCGTCGATCGCGACCACATCACGATGCGCACCTGGGAGCGCGGCGCGGGGCTGACCAAGGCCTGCGGCTCGGCGGCCTGCGCGACCGCGGTCGCGGCTGCCAGGCTGAAGCGCGCCAACCGGATCGTGCAGATGACGCTGCCCGGCGGCGACCTCACGATCGAGTGGCGCGAGCGCGACGATCACGTGCTGATGACGGGCACCGCCGCATTCGAGTTCGAGGGGCGGTTCGAGCCGTCGATGTTCGCCAGCGTCGCATGAGCGTCGACGTCGTCACCTTCGGCTGCCGCCTGAACGCGTTCGAATCCGAGCTGATCGCGAAACATGCCGAGGCGGCCGGCGCCGATGACACCATCGTCATCAATAGCTGCGCCGTCACCAACGAGGCCGTGGCGCAGGCGCGCCAATCCATCCGCAAGCTGAAGCGCGAGCGCCCGGCGGCGCGCATCGTCGTGACCGGCTGCGCCGCGCAGACGCAGGCCACCATGTTCGCTTCCATGCCCGAGGTCGACCGCGTCATCGGCAATGACGACAAGCTGCAGCCCGACGCGTGGCGTGCGACGACACAGGCGCTGGCCGTGCCACGCTTCGGCATCGATGCGTCCGAGAAGGTCGCCGTCTCCGACATCATGGCGGTGACGGAGATGGCGCCGCATCTGGTCGATGGCTTCCAGCGCGGCCTGCCGCGTGTCTTCGTCCAGGTGCAGAACGGCTGCGACCATCGCTGCACGTTCTGCATCATCCCGTTCGGCCGCGGCAATTCGCGCTCGGTGCCGATGGGCGCCGTGGTCGATCAGGTGCGCGCGCTGAGCGAGGGCGGCCATGCCGAGATCGTGCTGACCGGAATCGACCTCACGAGCTATGGCGCGGATCTGCCGGGCGCACCCAAGCTCGGCCGGCTGGTGAAGCAGATCCTGCGCCACGTGCCCGAGCTGAAGCGCCTGCGCATCTCCTCGATCGATTCGATCGAGGCGGATGCCGACCTGCTCGATGCCCTCGCTGATGATGCGAGGCTGATGCCGCATTTGCATCTGTCGCTGCAGGCGGGTGACGATCTGATCCTGAAGCGCATGAAGCGGCGGCATGCGCGCGCCGATGCCATCGCATTCTGTGCTCAGGTGCGCCGGCTGCGGCCGGACATCGCGCTTGGCGCCGATCTGATCGCGGGCTTCCCGACCGAGACCGAGGAGATGTACGCGCGCTCGCTCGATCTCGTCGAGGAATGCGGGCTGACCTTCCTGCACGTCTTTCCCTATTCGCCGCGGCCGGGCACGCCGGCCGCGCGCATGCCGCAGGTGGATGGCGCCGTCATCCGCGAGCGGGCGCGGCGGCTGCGGGCTGCGGGCGACGCGGCGCTGCGGCGGCGGTTGGAGCAGGAGATCGGCTGCCTGTGCGAGGTGCTGATCGAGAGCGAGACGCAGGGCCGGACGGAGCATTATCTGCCGGTGGCCGTAGCGGGTCACACGATGGGCACCGTGCAGCGCCTCACGATGTCAGGTCATGATGGGGGCAGGCTGTTAGTCCCGCCCCCGCCGTCATCGCCCGGTTCAACCGGGCGATGACGGCGGTAGGTGTGGTGCGAGCCCAGGTCTCGCTTGCGCCTGATGGCGGGCTCACTCCCCGTTCCACCCGCACATCCTGAGTCGCTCATGCATGTGCACCGGCGCCGGCGCCACCACGTGTACCGGCGGCTTGTTTTTCGACAGCGGGATCGAAATCTCGCGCGCGTGCAGATGCAGCCGCGGCTCGCCGAAGCGCGGGCCGTTGCCGTAGATGTTGTCGCCGACGATCGGCCAGCCCGACGCAGCCGAATGCACGCGCAGTTGATGGGTGCGGCCGGTCACTGGTTCCATGGCGAGCCAGGTGAGCCGCGGACCGCGAGTGGAGTGCACTGACTCTACACCTGGCAGCTGCGCTCCCTCCCCCCTTGTGGGGGAGGGCTGGGGAGGGGGGTGGCTCCAAGCGACACTGCCCGTGGGGACCCCCACCCCCGACCCCTCCCCGCCGGCAGGCGGAGGCGGGTCGTTGCCACGAGTGGGAGGGGAGTTCAGGGATTGCCTGGCAGGCGAATACGACCGCCCCAGCACCCGCCATTTCGTCACCGCCGGCTGCCCTTGCGGATCCGGCTTCTGCCACCAGCCGCGCTCGGCGTTGAGCTTGCCGAGCGGCAAATCGATCACGCCCTCGTCAGCGTCAGGCCCGCCCTCGACCACCGCCCAATAGGTCTTCGAAATCTTGCTGTGCTTGAACAAAAGCCCGAGCGAGGCCGTTGCCTTGCGATGACGGCCGAGCACCAGACAGCCCGAGGTTTCCTTGTCGAGCCGATGCGCCAGCACCGGCGGGCGCGGCAGGCCGAAGCGCAGTGCGTCGAACGAGGCTTCGAGATTCGGTCCGCCCTTTGGTCCCTTGTGCACGGGAATGCCGGCCGGCTTGTCGATCACCAGCATCAGCCCGTCGCGATGAAGCACGCGGGCGAGCATCTCCTCGTCGCTGGGTTGGTTAATGTCCATGGAAACCGTAACGCGGGTGTGAGCTTTCGTTTGCGAATGGAAAGGGCTAACACCACGCCATGAACGATACCACCTCCGAAACACCCAAGCTGTCGTGGTGGCGGCGGCTGTCCGCGGGCCTGAAGCGCACCTCCGGCGCGCTCGGCACGGCCGTGGCCGATCTCGTCACCAAGCGCAAGCTCGACCGCGCGATGCTGGACGACATCGAGGACGTGCTGCTGCGCGCCGATCTCGGTACCCAGGTCGCTGCGCGGATTGCGGAGGCCGTCGGGACCGGCCGCTACGACAAGGCGATCAGCGCCGACGAGGTGAAGGCGGTGGTCGCGACCGAGGTCGAGAAGGTGCTGTCGCCGGTGGCGAAGCCGCTCGAGATCGCGCCGGGCCACAAGCCGTTCGTCATTCTCGTCGTCGGCGTCAACGGCTCCGGCAAGACGACCACCATCGGCAAGCTGGCCGCGAAATTTGCGTCCGAGGGCAGGCAGGTGATGCTGGCGGCGGGCGACACGTTCCGCGCCGCCGCCATCGAGCAGCTCAAGGTCTGGGGCGAGCGCACCAAGGCGCCGGTCATCGCCGGCGCGCAGGGCTCGGACTCGGCCAGCCTTGCGTTCACCGCCATCACCGCGGCCAAGGAGCAGGGCCGCGACATTCTGCTGATCGACACCGCCGGTCGTTTGCAGAACAAGGCCGAGCTGATGAACGAGCTCGAAAAGGTGGTGCGTGTCATTCGCAAGGTCGACGCGTCGGCGCCGCATGCGGTGCTGCTCGTGCTCGATGCGACGGTGGGACAAAATGCGCTGTCGCAGGTCGAGGCGTTTCATCGTACGGCAGGCGTCACCGGTCTCGTGATGACCAAGCTGGATGGCACGGCGCGCGGCGGCATCCTGGTGGCGCTGTCGGAGAAGTTCAAGCTGCCGGTGCACTTCATCGGCGTCGGCGAGGGGGTCGACGATCTCTCCCCGTTCGCCGCCAAGGATTTCGCGCGGGCGATTGCGGGAATCGAGGATTGACGTCACGGTGCGGCGCGCCTGCGAGCCTTTCCGCTCGTTGCGCGCCTCCTCCGCCACGAGACATCAGAGGCTACTGGATCATCCGCGGCCGCGGATGATGACAGCCAACGGGACATGGAATGGACAAGACCCAGCCGCATCCGCTGTTCAAGCTCGCGACCGAACTCGGTCCGCTGATCGTGTTCTTCGTGGTCAACGCCAAGTTCAATCTGTTCGCTGCGACCGGCGCGTTCATGGTGGCGATCATCGCGGCGCTGATCGCGTCCTATGTGGTGACGCGGCACGTGCCGCTGATGGCGCTGGTGACCGCCGTCGTCGTCATCGTGTTCGGCACGCTGACCCTGGTGCTGCACGACGAGACCTTCATCAAGGTCAAGCCGACCATCATCTACTGCCTGTTCGCGGCCGTGCTCGGCGGCGGTCTGCTGTTCAACCGCTCCTTCATCGCGATCATGTTCGATCAGATGTTCAACCTGACGGCCGTGGGCTGGCGCATCCTCACCTTCCGCTGGGCGCTGTTCTTCGCGGCGATGGCGGTGCTGAACGAGATCATCTGGCGCACGCAGAGCACCGATTTCTGGGTCGGCTTCAAGGCTTTCGGGGTCGTGCCGCTGACCATGATCTTCGCCATCGCCCAGATGCCGCTGATCAAGCGCTACCACCAGGACCCGGCGTCGCTCGAAGCCAGCGATGCGGCCGAGGGGGATGTGAGCAAGGGGTAGCTCCGCCGTGCCCTCTTTGCGAGGAGCGTAGCGACGAAGCAATCCAGGGCTGCGCGAGGACTCTGGATTGCTTCCCCGACCCGTTGGCTAGCAACGACGCCTGAACTACGATCCCGCCTTCAACGCCTTCTCGATCTCCGGCTTCAACACCGCATCGATGTTCTGCGCCGTGATCGGGCCGACCAGCTTGTAGACGATGGTGCCCTCGCGTCCGACCACGAAGGTCTCGGGCACGCCGTAGACGCCCCATTCGATGCCGGCGCGGCCATTGCCGTCGACGCCGACGACGTCATAGGGATTGCCGTGCCGGCCGAGGAAGCGGCGGGCGTTGTCGGCGCCATCCTTGTAATTGATGCCGATGATCTGAAAGCGCTTGTCGCGGCCGAGCTCGACCAGCAGCGGCGCCTCGTCGTGGCAGGGCACGCACCACGATGCCCAGACGTTGACGATGCTGACCTTGCCCTTGAGCGCCGCCGGATCGAGTCCGGGCACTGGGGTGCCGTCTCTGGCCAGTTCCGGCAGCGGCGGCAGCAGTGTGGCCGGCGCTGGACGGCCGATCAGCGCCGACGGAATGCTTGACGGATCGCCGTTGCCGAGGCGCGACCAGAACAGCGCCGCCAGCCCGAGGAACACCACGAGCGGCAGCAGCATGAGGAATGAGCGGCGCCGCGGCGCCGGCTCCGTCGGTTCGGTCATTGGATGTCCGTCGCGGCACGGCCGGAGCGCCGGCTGATGCCGCTGTCTTCAAGCGCCCGCAGCCGCGCTTTCTGGGTGCGGTAGTCGATGGCGATCCAGCCGATCAGCACCACCACGACCAGCGCCGCCGCAAGATAGGAGGTGGCGATGAAGGAGGTATAGGGGCCGAGGTCCATATCAAGCCGCTCCCGCGATCTGGCCTGCCGGATCGTCGGCTGGTGCGGTCGTTGTGTAGGCGCGCGCCTGCATCATCTGCAGGCTGCGCACACGACGACGCAGGATCTCGTTGCGCATCGCCGCGACATGCAGCGTCACGAACAGGAACGTGAACCCGATTGCCATCACCAGCAGCGGGATCAGGAATGATTTGTCGAGCGCCGGACCGCCCATCCGCATCACCGACGCGGGTTGATGCAGCGTGTTCCACCAGTCGACTGAGAACTTGATGATCGGCAGGTTGATGGCGCCAACCAGCGTCAGCACGGCGGCGGCACGGGCGGCGCGGGAGGGATCCTCGACCGCGCGCCACAGCGCCATCAGGCCGAGATACATCAGGAACAGGATCAGCACCGAGGTCAGCCGGGCATCCCACTCCCAATAGGTGCCCCACATCGGCCGGCCCCACAGCGAGCCGGTGAGCAGCGCGAGGAACGTGAAGCTGGCGCCGATCGGGGCGGCGGCCTTGGCGGCGACGTCGGCGAGCGGATGCCGCCATACCAGGGTGCCGAGCGAGGCGATGCTCATGACGCCCCAGACGAACATCGACAGCCACGCATTGGGCACGTGGATGAACATGATCTTGACGGTCGCGCCCTGCTGATAGTCGTCGGGCGCCAGCGCCGAGAGGTACAGGCCGGCAGCCAGCAGCGCGGTCGTGACCAGCGCCAGCCACGGCAGCAACCGTGCGGCGAGGCCGAGGAACCGGGTAGGATTGGCAAGGTCGATCAGCGACATGAGACCCTTGTTAAAGGCGGAAGCGGTTGCAGGCAATCAGCACGGCGCCACCAGGTAAGAGTTGATCATGGTCAAACCTCGGCGGGCGGTGGGTCAATCCAGCCCGTTCCGCAAGCTTGTCGCAGCGGCGAACGGGCCGATCACGAAACTCACCAGCGACAATGCGCACAGGATCGAGAATGGCGCCCCGAACGGCAGCGGACCGACGATGGCCGCCTGCGACGCCGCGACGCCGAAGATCAGCACCGGGATCGATAGTGGCAGCACCAAGACCGCCAGCAGCAGCCCGCCGCGGTGCATGGTCACCGCCAGCGCCGCACCGATCATACCGATGAAGGTCAGGGCAGGCGTGCCCGCCAATAGCGTCAGCGCGACGGCGCCGGTGGCGGTGGCGTCGAGATTGAGAAGCAGTCCGAGCACGGGCGTCGCGATCACCAGCGGCAGGCCGGCGGCGAGCCAGTGCGCCAGCGCCTTGGCAGCGCAGGCCAGCTCCAGCGGTGTCCGGCTCATCACGACCAGGTCGAGCGAGCCGTCCTCGTGGTCGGCGGTGAACAGCCGGTCCAGGGTGAGCAGGCTGGAGAGCAGGGCACCGAGCCAGAGGATGGCGGGGCCGAGCCGGGTCAGGAGCGCCAGATCCGGCCCGACCGCGAATGGCATCAGCACCACGACGGTGAGGAAGAACAGCACGCCGATCAGCGCGCCGCCGCCGATGCGCAGCGCGATCCGGATGTCGCGGCGGATGAGGGCACCGAGCGCGGTCATGCGGGGAGGGCCTTGGCTGATTG
This sequence comes from Bradyrhizobium sp. SZCCHNPS1003, assembly GCF_032381555.1. NCBI lineage: Bacteria > Pseudomonadati > Pseudomonadota > Alphaproteobacteria > Hyphomicrobiales > Nitrobacteraceae > Bradyrhizobium > Bradyrhizobium sp. SZCCHNPS1003. The sequence continues at coordinate 261,328 of NZ_JAUHIU010000007.1, read as the reverse complement.
CTTGATGGCAGATGGTGAGCCACGCTCCCTCCACCCGCAAACTGCGCTCCCTCCCCTCTTGTGGGGGAGGGCTGGGGAGGGGGGTGGCTCCGGGTGACGCTGCCGTTGTGGACGCCCACCCCCGACCCCTCCCCGCAAGGGGGAGGGGGGCGCGCGCCGATGGGACGTTGGTTGGTGCGACCGAGTCTCGTCAAACAAGTTAGAGCGCGTCGTGGGGCACCCCCCTCCCTGACCCTCCCCCAGAAGGGGGGAGGGAACGGAGAGAGCGGTGGGTGGGACTGCGAAGAGGCGAGAGGGAATCATCGAGCCTCCCCGATCCGCAGCTCACGCGTGGCGATGCCGAGCGGTCCATGTGTCGCGGCCACGATCAGCCCGCCGCTAGCGAGATGCTCGCGCATCAGGCCGGCGAACATCGCCTGTCCGGCGATGTCGAGCGCGGCGGTCGGCTCGTCCAGCAGCCACAGCAGGCGCGGCACCGCCAGCAGGCGCGCCAGCGACAGGCGGCGGCGCTGGCCGGCGGAGAGATAGGCGGCGGGCAGGTCGATGGCGTGCGCGATGCCCACCGCCGCCAAACAGTCGGGGATCGGTCGCGTGACGCCGCCGCCGAGGAATTCGGCCCAGAAGGTCAGATTTTCGCGGACGCTGAGCGCCGGCTTCAGCGCGTCGCGGTGGCCGAGATAGTGCGCCTGCTCGGGCACCGTCAACTCGCCTTCGCCGCCCTCGATGGCGATGGAGCCGCCCGCCGGCAGCAGTAGGCCGGCAATCAGCCGCAGCAGTGATGTCTTGCCCGCACCATTGTGTCCGGTCACCGCCAGCGCCTCGCCTGCGACCGCTTCGAACGCAAGTCCTGCGAACACCTCGCGGCCGCCGCGCACGCATCTGACGTCGCGGCCGAACAGTTTCGGCGACTGTGTTGGAGAAAGCTGCATGGCCCGTCGTGACAGCCCTTACGAAATTGATGGCTAGCGCGTGAGAATTTGTGGGTGATGCCACGTCGCGGCTTGCTTGTGGCTGTGGCGGCGCAGTTAGAAAGCTTCTATAAGCCCGACCTTGATGCAGCACACAATCGCCCGCTGCAAGCCATCCGGCGCCTCGCGCTGACGGTTCTTAAATACCCCCTCCGGGTATACAGATCAATTGGGATTTCCACGCATGACCTCGCTCGACAGCTTCAAGTGTCGCAAGACCCTCAAGGTCGGAACGAAGAGCTACATTTACTACAGCTTGCCCACAGCCGAGAAGAACGGTCTCAAGGACATCTCCAAGCTGCCCTATTCGATGAAGGTGCTGCTCGAGAATCTGCTGCGCAACGAGGACGGCCGCACCGTCACCAAGGACGACATTGTCGCGGTGTCGAAATGGCTGCGCAAGAAGTCGCTGGAGCACGAGATCGCCTTCCGTCCGGCGCGCGTGCTGATGCAGGATTTCACCGGCGTGCCTGCGGTGGTCGATCTCGCAGCGATGCGCAACGCGATGCAGAAGCTCGGCGGCGATGCCGAGAAGATCAACCCGCTGGTGCCGGTCGATCTCGTCATCGACCACTCGGTGATCGTGAACTACTTCGGTGACAACAAGGCGTTCGGCAAGAACGTCGCCGAGGAGTACAAGCAGAACCAGGAGCGCTACGAATTCCTGAAGTGGGGCCAGAAGGCGTTCTCGAACTTCTCCGTCGTGCCGCCCGGCACCGGCATCTGCCACCAGGTCAACCTCGAATACCTGGCGCAGACCGTCTGGACCAAGAAGGAGAAGATGACCGTCGGCCGCACCAAGGGCACCTTCGAGGTCGCCTATCCGGATTCGCTGGTCGGCACCGATTCGCACACCACGATGGTCAACGGTCTGGCCGTGCTCGGCTGGGGCGTCGGCGGCATCGAGGCTGAGGCCTGCATGCTCGGCCAGCCGCTGTCGATGCTGCTGCCCGACGTCGTCGGCTTCAAGCTGACCGGCGCGTTGAAGGAAGGTGTGACCGCGACCGACCTGGTGCTGACTGTCACCCAGATGCTGCGCAAGCTCGGCGTGGTCGGCAAGTTCGTCGAGTTCTTCGGCCCCGGCCTCGACCATCTCTCGGTCGCCGACAAGTCGACCATCGCCAACATGGCCCCCGAGTATGGCGCGACCTGCGGCTTCTTCCCGGTCGACGCCGCCACCATCGACTATCTCAAGACCTCGGGCCGCAAGGGCCCGCGCGTCGCGCTGGTCGAGGCCTATGCCAAGGCGCAGGGCCTGTTCCGCACCGCCAAGTCGGCGGACCCGGTGTTCACGCAGACACTGACCCTCGATCTCGCCGACGTCGTGCCGTCGATGGCTGGTCCGAAGCGTCCCGAGGGCCGCATCGCCCTGCCGGCGGTGGCCGAGGGCTTCGCCACCGCGCTGGCCGGCGAGTACAAGAAGAGCGATGCCGCGCAGCGCTTCACCGTTGAGGGCAAGGACTTCGACATCGGCCATGGCGATGTCGTCATCGCCGCCATCACCTCCTGCACCAACACCTCGAACCCGAGCGTGCTGATCGGCGCCGGCCTCTTGGCCCGCAACGCCGCCGCCAAGGGCCTCAAGGCCAAGCCGTGGGTGAAGACCTCGCTCGCCCCGGGCAGCCAGGTGGTCGCCGAGTACCTGGCTAACTCCGGCCTGCAGAAGGACCTCGACAAGGTCGGCTTCAACCTGGTCGGTTTCGGCTGCACCACCTGCATCGGCAATTCAGGTCCGCTGCCGGAGGAGATCTCGAAGTCGATCAACGACAACGGCGTCGTCGCGGCGGCCGTGCTGTCGGGCAACCGCAACTTCGAAGGCCGCGTCTCGCCGGACGTGCAGGCCAACTACCTGGCCTCGCCGCCGCTGGTCGTGGCCTACGCGCTGGCCGGCACCGTGACCAAGGATCTTTCGGTCGAGCCGATCGGCATCGGCAAGGACAAGAAGCCGGTCTACCTGAAAGACATCTGGCCGACGACCAAGGAGGTCAACGACTTCGTCAAGAAATTCGTCAAGGCGTCGATCTTCAAGAAGCGCTACGCCGACGTGTTCAAGGGCGACACCAACTGGCGCAAGATCAAGACGGTCGAGAGCGAGACCTATCGCTGGAACATGTCGTCGACCTACGTGCAGAACCCGCCGTATTTCGACGGCATGAAGAAGGAGCCCGAGCCGATCAAGGACATCGTCGAGGCCCGCGTGCTGGCGCTGTTTGGCGACAAGATCACGACCGACCACATCTCGCCGGCCGGTTCGATCAAGCTGACCTCGCCCGCCGGTAAATTCCTCAGCGAGCACCAGGTCCGCCCGGCCGACTTCAACCAGTACGGCACGCGCCGCGGCAACCACGAGATCATGATGCGCGGCACCTTCGCCAACATCCGCATCAAGAACTTCATGCTCAAAGGTGCCGACGGCAACATTCCGGAAGGCGGCCTGACCAAGCACTGGCCCGACGGCGAGCAGATGTCGATCTACGACGCCGCGATGAAGTACCAGGAAGAGGGCGTGCCGCTGGTGGTGTTCGCCGGCGCCGAATACGGCAACGGCTCGTCGCGCGACTGGGCTGCGAAAGGTACCCGGCTGCTCGGCGTCCGCGCCGTGATCTGCCAGAGCTTCGAGCGCATCCATCGTTCGAACCTGGTCGGCATGGGTGTGCTCCCGCTCACCTTCCAGGAAGGCACGTCCTGGTCCTCGCTCGGCCTGAAGGGCGACGAGAAGGTCACCATCAAGGGCCTGCAGGGCGACCTGAAGCCGCGTCAAACCCTGACCGCCGAGATCGTGTCGGCCGACGGGGCGGCGCAGCAGGTGCCGCTGCTCTGCCGGATCGATACGCTGGACGAGCTGGACTACTATCGCAACGGCGGCATCCTGCACTACGTGCTGCGCAAGCTTGCTGCTTAACCAAAGCGCGACGCGACAGTTTGGCTCACTCTGAAGTGAGTAGCGGGTGATGAAGGAGGCGGCCTATGACAAAGGCCGCCTCCTTTTCGTTTGCAATCTATTAACTACGAGGGCGGCTTCGCAGATCATTGACGCGGCAGGGCGCAGCGGACCATGTTCCAGACAGGACAGTGACGATGAGTGGACAGATGTCGTGGTGGTCGCGCGCGGCGCTGAGTGTCTGTGCGGTCATCGCTTTCGTCCGGCCGGCCGCGTCCGATCCGCGTGCGGTGATCGAACTCTTCACGTCCCAGGGCTGTTCATCCTGCCCGCCGGCCGACAAGATCCTCGGCGAGCTCGCCAGAGATCCCTCGGTCATCGCGCTGTCCCTGCCGATCGACTACTGGGACTACCTGGGCTGGAAGGACACGCTGGCCGACTCCCGCTTCACGGCCCGGCAGCGGGCCTATTCCAGGGCGCGTGGCGATCGCGAAGTCTATACGCCGCAGGCGGTGGTCAACGGCTCCGTGCATGTGATCGGCAGCGACCGCGAGGCGATCGAAGGCGCCATCGAGGAGACTGTCCAGGGTGGCAGCGTGATGTCGGTGCCGGTGAGGCTGTCGGTCGACGGCCAGGACCTCACTGTCTCCGTGGCCGCGGCCAACGACCAGATGCCGCGCAAGCACGGCGAGGTCTGGGTCTGCTCGATCTCGCGGGTGGTCCCGATCTCGGTCGGCCGCGGCGAGAACAGCGGCCGTGATCTGACCTATTACAACGTCGTTCGCGGTCTTCAGAAGCTGGGTGACTGGAATGGTTCGCCGGTCAGATGGAGCGTGCCGCTGGAGAAGATCGCCCGCGAGGGCGTCGATGGCACCGTCGTCTATGTGCAGGACGGCAGTCGCGACCGCCCCGGCGCGATGCTCGGGGCCGCCTTTTCCGAGTTGCCATTGGTCGGACGGGCTTCAGCAACGGCGCGTGCTCCCGAGCGCTGATCTTCGGTCGTCCTGATCTTCGTTTCCCTTGACCTGCGGTAAGGCGCGTCACGTCCATAGGACGGAGGCGCGCCATAACATGTTCCGTGCAGCTCACGCCAAAGAAGCAAAAGGACCAACTTGCGTTGGCCCTTTGCCTTACTTGTGAATGGACCCGATCCTGACGACCCCGGGGGGCTGGGGGCTGAGGAATCCGGAACCGAAAGGACCGGGCCAACGCACATGAATCTTATGCCTAAGGTCGGGGGCGGTCGGTGGGCGGAAAGACGGCGCGATTATGATTCTGCTAACGATCCCGTGACGCTTGCGTGTTCGCGGAGTTCGCGCGGTTGGCATGCACGGCCGAACTTCAACAATGAAAACGGCCCCTTGCGGCCTCCGGCGGTTGGCGCGATCATGTCACACAGATGACAGGAGGACGCTCATGAACCTCACTCCGGAGGATGCCGACCCCAGCGAGAACCGCGCGGCGGCGCGCAACGCGGCCGCAGCGCCCAACCGGGTGACGTTCGATCGCCTCGAGCTGAATCGTATCCTCAACCTCTACGGCCGCATGGTCGCCGACGGTGAGTGGCGCGACTATTCGATCGACTTCCTGCGTGACCGGGCCGTCTTCTCCGTGTTTCGCCGGGCGTCCGAGGTGCCGATCTACCGCATCGAGAAGGACCCGCGGCTGGCGCGCAAGCAGGGCATGTACAGCGTGATCTCGGCCACCGGCCTGATCCTGCGCCGCGGTCATGAGCTCGAGCGCGTGCTGCTGGTGATCGCGCCGAAGCCGGCGCTGGTCTGATCCCACGCGCTCCGGCTGATCATGACATTCCGACTGGCGTTGCTTACGCCGGGACGTCGCTGCTCCCGGCCCCGAGCGGGCGCTGCATCATCACAGTATCGAGCCAGCGGCCGAATTTCAGGCCGACGCTCGGGTGGGTGCCGATCATCTGGAAGCCGCAGGCGGTATGCAGCCGGACCGAGCCGGCATTGGCGGAGTCGCCGATGACGGCGATCATCTGGCGAAAGCCTCCCTCCTCACAGGCGTCGATCAGCCGCCGCATCAGTCGCATTCCGATGCCACGACGCTGGCTGGCGGGGGCGAGATAGATCGAGTTCTCCACCGTGAAGCGATAGGCCGGGCGAGGCCGGTAAGGCCCCGCATAGGCATAGCCAACCACCTCTCCGTCCAGCAGGGCGGCGAAATAGGGAAAGCCGTCGTCGGTGAGCGCCCGGAAGCGGCGCGTCATTTCCGTCAGATCCGGAGGGTCGAGCTCGAAGGTGGCCGTGCCCTCGCGGACGGCCTGGCCGTAGATGGCGGTGATGGTGGGAAGGTCGGCCTCCCGGGTGGGCCGGATCTCAATGTCGGACATGGTGGAAACATACCAAAGCGGACGCGGCGATCAATCCGGCCTCGCGGCATGGCTGCCGTCGCGCCCGCGCCGCGGTCGCAATTGGCTTGCGCAAACGAAAAGCCCCGGCGGTGAGGCCGGGGCTTCGAAGGTCGCTCGTGTGAGCCGCTGGCTCAGTCGCGCTGTCCGAGCAGCTGCAGCAGCAGCGTGAACAGGTTGATGAAGTTCAGGTACAGCGACAGGGCGCCGGTGATCGCTGCGCGCTCGGCAATGTCGCCGCCCGCGGAAGCGTAGCCGTAGATGTACTCGTTCTTCAGACGCTGCGTGTCCCAGGCGGTCAGGCCGGCGAACACGAACACGCCGATCACCGAGACGATGAACTGCAGCATCGAGCTCGCCAGGAACAGGTTCACGAGGCTCGCCAGCACGATGCCGACCAGGCCCATGAACAGGAACGAGCCCATGCCCGTCATGTCACGCTTGGTCGTGTAGCCGTACAGGCTGAGCGCGCCGAACGTCGCCGCGGTGATGAAGAACACCCGCACGATCGAGGTGTGGGTGTACACCAGGAAGATCGACGACAGCGAGATGCCCATCAAGGCCGAGAACACCCAGAACAGGATCTGCGCGGTCGACGGCGCCAGGCGGTTGATGCCGGCCGAGATCGCGAACACCATGACCAGTGGGGCCAGGATGAACAGCCACTTCAGCGGGCTCACGAACATCGCGTAGCCGAACTGCGTCAGGTACGCGTTGCCGAACTTGAATACGCCAGCAGCCGGATCGCCGGTCACCGACGCCATGTAGACGCCCAGCGCCGCGAGGCCGGTGATGGCCAGGCCGATGCTCATGTAATTGTAGATGCGCAGCATGTAGGCGCGCAGACCGGCGTCGACGGTCGCGGCATCGGCGCGCCCGGCCACCCGGCCAAAGGGTGAAGCATAATTGCGGTCTAGGTCCGACATGGTCGATTCCCGTTGGTTGCCCGGCAGTCCGGTCCTGGCAGGACCTTTAGCCGGTTCTCGAAAAACCCTATCTCATACCCACTGCCACAGATATTAAATTTGCGTCATCGGCAAAATCGCCATCTTTTGGCAGGTCTCTGAGCCCATTCCCTAGATGGGAAACTAGCATATCCGCCGCAAGCTTCCACGCGCGGCCGAATGTCGCTCCGCGCGCGTCCCAGCCGTATAAATCGCGTTAACCGTGCGGCATGAGCGCGCAAGCCGCTAGAGATTCCGAAGGACCGTCGCCGGCTTCTGGTTGAGCGCAAGCAGGGTGCCGGCCAGACCGAGGCCGACCGTCACGATCAGCGCGGTCAGGACGACCAGCGCGGCGCTGCCCGCCTGCCAGGCGAAGCTCAAGGTCATCAGCCGGGTCACGATCAGCCACGCGGCGACCGACCCCGCGACGACGCCGAAGGCGGCGGTGGCGAAGCCGATCATCAGATATTCCAGCGCGTAGGCGCCGAGCAGCCGCAGCCTGGTGGCGCCCAGCGTCTTCAGGATCACGGCATCGTAGACCCGGTGGCGGTGGCCGGCGGCCAGCGCGCCGCCCAGCACCAGGATGGCCGAGATCAGCGTCACCGCGCTGGCGCCGCGGATGGCGAGCGCAAGGTTGGAGACGACCGAGCCGACCGTCTCCATCACCTCGCGGACCCGCACGCTGGTCACCATCGGGAAGGCGTCGGCCACCTTGCGGATGACGCGCGCATCCTCGACGGCATCGGAGCGCGCCTCGGTCAGGGTGGCGACATGGGTGTGGGGCGCGCCCTTGAAGGCATTCGGGGAGAACACCAGCACGAAATTGATGCCGAGCCCCTGCCAGTCGATGGTGCGCATGTTGCCGATCCGCGCCGTGATGTCGCGTCCGAGCACGTTGACCACGATGTCGTCGCCGAGCTTGAGGCCGAGACCGTCGGCGATCCGCTTCTCGATCGAAACCAGCGGCGGGCCGCCGTAGTTCTCGCCCCACCACGCGCCCTCGACGACCTTGGATCCCTTGGGAATCTCGGCGGTATAGGTCAGGCCGCGGTCGCTCTGCAGCACCCATTCGGTGTCCGTCGTCGCCTTGAGGTCCTCGGCGCGCACGCCGCGGGCGGAGACGATGCGCCCGCGCAGCATCGGCACGTCTTCGACTGCCGATTGAGGGGCGAGGTCCTTGAGGAAGCCGCGGAAGCGGTCGGCCTCGCCCGAGGGGACGTCGATGAAGAAAAACGACGGCGCCTGCTCCGGCAGCTGTGCCAGGAACTGGCGTCGCAGATTGCCGTCGATCTGGGTGATGGTGACCAGCACGGCGAGCCCCAGCCCGAGCGACAGCACTACGGACGGTGTCAGCGCGCCTGGGCGATAGATATTGCTGACCGCCAGCCGCAGCATCGGGAAGCGGCTGCGCGGCAGGGCGCGCGCAATCGCCATCACCGCGGCGGCAATGCCGCGCAACAGCACGAACACCAGCGCGGCGGCCGCGACGAACACCGCGGCGATGCGCTTGTCGTAGGACAGGCCGATCACCACCGCGATCAGCAGCACGACCGTGCCCGCGATCAGCACCAGATAGCTCCAGCGCGGCCGGTGCCATTCGGCGATGACCGCCTCGCGGAACAACGCCGCCACCGGCACGTCACGCACGCGCCCGAGCGGCCACAGACCGAACGCGAGTGCGGTGAGCAGGCCATAGACGAAGGACAGCGCCAGCTCGTCCGGATGAATAGCCGGGATCACGGGCAGCGGCAGGATGTTGCCGAACAGTCCGACGATGGCAAACGGCAGGGCCGCGCCGGTGCAGAGTCCGATGATCGAACCAATCGTGGCGAGCACCATCACCTGCACGAGGTAGATGCCGAACACGTCGCGGCTGGTGGCGCCGAGCGCCTTGAACGCCGCGATCACCTCGGTGCGGCGGTCGACATGGCTCTTGACCGCATTGGCGACGCCGACGCCGCCGACCAGCAGGGCGGCGAGACCGACCAGGGTCAGGAACTGGGTGAAGCGGCCGATGGTCCGCTCCAGTTGCGGCGAGGCGTTGCTGCGGCTGCGGATCTCCCATCCGGCCGACGGCAGCGTCAGGCGGGTATCGGCGATGAAGGACGCCGCGGCGTGATCGTCCTTGGCATTGTCGGGCAGCCGGACCCGGTAGGTCCAGCGCACGAGACTGCCCGGCTGCAGCAGCGGCGTCGCCCGCAGACCCGCCTCGCTGACCAGGAAGCGCGGCCCGAGGCCGATGCCGCCGGACAATTTGTCGGGCTCGGCCTGCAGCGCGCTGCGAATCTGGAAGCGGACCGTGTCGATCGTGACGATGTCGCCGACCTTCAGGTCGAGCCGGGCCAGCAGCGCCGGATCGGCTGCAGCTCCGTAGACGCCGTCGCGCTCGGCCAGGATGTCGGCCATCGGCAGATCGGGCTGGAGCTCGGCGTTGCCGAGCAGCGGATAGGCGTTGTCGACGGCCTTCAGCTCGACCAGGGCCAGCTTGGCGTCGCTGGAGCGCACCATCGCGCGCAGGGTTGCCGCCAGCGACAGCTGTCCACGCGAGCGCAGGAAGTCGATCTCCTCCGGCTTGGCCTCGCGCTGAAACAGCGAAAAGGCAACGTCGCCGCCGAGCAGCGTGCGTCCTTCGCGAACCAGGCCGTCATTGAGGCTCGCGGCCACCGAGCCGACGCCAGCGATGGCGAGGACGCCGAGCGCGATGCAGGCGATGAAGACATAGAAGCCGCGCAAGCCGCCGCGCAGCTCGCGCAACGCGTAACGAACGGGCAGGAGGGCGATCCGGCCGCTCGCGACCGGTTCTGACATGGCGCTCATGCGTCAGCCGGCTCGCGGGCGTCGCTCTCGCTTTCGATCCGCCCCGAGCGCAGCCGCACGACGCGGTCGCACCGGTGCGCGAGGCTGCTGTCGTGGGTCACCAGCACCAAGGTCATGCCGCGCTCGGCGTGCTTGGTGAACAACAGATCGACGATCTGCCGTCCGGTGGTCTCGTCGAGATTGCCGGTCGGCTCGTCGGCCACGAGAATTGCAGGATCGGGAGCGAGGGCGCGGGCCAGCGCCACGCGCTGCTGCTCGCCACCCGACAGCTGGGTCGGATAGTGATGCAGCCGGTGGCCCAGCCCGACCGAGTCGAGCTCGCGGGCCGCGCGCTCGGCGGCGCCGGCGTGGCCGGCCAGCTCGAGCGGCACCGCGACGTTCTCCAGCGCCGTCATGGTCGGGATCAAATGAAAGGACTGGAAGACAATGCCGACCTGGCGGCCGCGGAACCGGGCCAGGGCGTCCTCGTCCAAGACATTGAAAGCGGTCCCGTTGACCACCACCTCACCGCTGTCAGGACGTTCCAACCCCGCCATCACCATCAGCAATGTGGACTTGCCAGAGCCCGACGGTCCGATCAGACCGATCGTCTCGCCCTGTCCGACCCGCAGGCTGACGTCCTTGAGGATATGGACCCGCGCCGCGCCGGTGCCGAGCGAGAGGTTGACGTTCGAGATGGTAATGGTGTCCGGCGCGAGGCCGGCCAAACGCGAGGTTTCGATGAGACTGTCCATGGCTCGGTCATATGGCAACTCCGCAAGCCGGGTCGAGAGGCGCGGACACATCTTCGTGCACATACTCGTGTTGATGCTCGCCTTGATGACAGTCGGGTCCGCGTTCGCCGCTGCCGAGGCCGTCAAGCCGATCAAGCTGGTCGTTCTCGGCGATTCCTTGAGCGCGGGACTCGGCCTGTCCGCTTCAGATGCGTTTCCAGCCAAGCTGCAGAAGGCCTTGCAGGCCCAGGGGCTGCCGATCGACCTCACCAACGCCGGCGTATCCGGGGACACCTCGTCCGGCGGCCGCGACCGGCTCGACTGGTCGGTGCCGGAGGGGACCGAAGCGGTCGTCGTCGAACTCGGCGCCAATGACGCGCTGCGCGGCATCGATCCCGCCGTGACGCGCAAGGCTTTGAGCGAGATCGTGACCCGGCTGAAAGCCAGGGGCATCGCCGTCATGCTCTGCGGCATGCTGGCGCCGCCGAACTACGGCAGCGACTATGCCGCGAAATTCAACGCGATCTATCCCGAGCTCGCCAAGGAATTCGGCGTGCCGCTGTATCCGTTCTTGCTCGACGGTGTCGCCGCCGACCCCAAGCTGAACCAGGCGGACGGCATTCACCCCACCGCAGCGGGCGTCGACATCATCGTGTCCAGGCTGTTGCCTACGGCGGAAGCATTCCTGCGTCCGCTTCGTGGGCAATAACGGAACGAAGCCCTGCGCCGACAATTTGCGATAGCCTTAAGGGCCGGGTTTTCCGCAGCTTTTACCGGCGTTAACCCACCTTCCGTCGCGGAGTCATATAAGTTCGGTAGGAATTATGCATTGGCGATTCGTCGTCGATCATTTCTCGAAGGCATGATCTCGTCAATTTTCGAGATCAGCCTCCAGCATCGGGAGTCCTGAAACGATGCCGCGTCTGTTTACTGGACTGGAAATCCCGGCCGAGGTTGGCCACACGCTTTCCGGTTTGCGGGGTGGCCTCCCCGGCGCCCGCTGGATCGATCCCGAAAATTACCATGTGACGTTGCGTTTCATCGGTGACATCGACGGCGCCTCCGCCAACGAGATCGCCTCGATGCTGTGGCGGGTGAACCGCAAGCCGTTCGAAGTGACGGTGCAAGGTCTCTCCAGCTTCGGCGGCCGCAAGCCGCGTGCCGTCGTTGCCAACATCGCGCCGAGCCGGCCGCTGATCGAGCTGCAGGCCGAGCTGGAGCGGCTCATGCAGCGGATCGGGCTCGATCCCGAGGGACGCAAATTCGTGCCGCACGTCACGCTGGCGCGGCTGCACGATGCATCGAGCCAGGACGTCGCCGACTATCTCTCCGTCCGCGGCTATTTCCCGAGCCGCGTGTTCATGGCCGAGCGCTTCGTGCTGTTTTCGTCGCGTGCCTCGACCGGCGGCGGGCCCTATGTGGTCGAGGACGCCTACGATCTCTCCCCGGGATGAGGTCTGCAGCGCGGTCGTTCAAGCCAGCCGTTCGCAGAGGCCAAGAGCGAAGACGAGCGTCGTTAGCCCCGGGCTAACGATCACGGCGGCGTTTGCGTGCCATATACCAAGACATCACGGCTCCGACGCATGGCGGCTTCCACCATTTGCGGATTGCATTTTACGTAAGTCTCGTGACCTAGAGTGGACTCATGCTGTCCACTCCCTCAGACGCGTTCCGCGCGCAATATCAGTCTTTGGTCGATACTGGTGCGATCGAGCCCGACCCCGCCCAGGCCGAGGTCGCCGACGCGCTGGCGGCGCTGGAGCGCCGGCTCTCCACCTACAAGCCCTCGCGCAAGCAGGGCTTGTTCGGTCGCCTTTTTGCCGACAAGAGCGAGCCGCCGAATGGCCTCTATGTCCATGGCGAGGTCGGCCGCGGCAAGACCATGCTGATGGACCTGTTCTTCCAGAACTGTCCGGTTGAGCTCAAGCGCCGCGCGCATTTCCACGAATTCATGGCCGAGGTGCATGAGCGCATCTACGGCTACCGCCAGAACATCGCGCGCGGCGAGCTCGCCGATGCCGATGTGATCGGGCTCACGGCGCAGGCGATCTTCGACCAGGCCTGGCTGCTCTGTTTCGACGAATTCCATGTCACCGACATCGCCGACGCGATGATCCTGGGCCGTCTGTTCGCCAGGCTGTTCGAGCTCGGCACGGTGGTGGTGGCGACCTCCAACGTCGCGCCTGAAGACCTCTACAAAGGCGGCCTCAACCGCTCGCTGTTCCTGCCTTTCATCAAGCAGATCGCCGACCACATGGACGTGATGCGGCTGGACGCGCGCACCGATTTCCGGCTGGAGAAGCTGGCCGGCGTGAAGATGTGGCTGGTGCCGGCCGATGTCGACGCGCGGGCGGCGCTCGACAAGGCCTGGGCGCGGCTCACGGGGCATGCCAAGTGCAAGCCGCGCGACATGACGATCAAGGGGCGCATCCTGCATGTCCCGTGCTCCGCCAACGGCGTCGCCCGCTTCGGCTTTGCCGATCTGTGCGGAAAGCCGCTGGCAGCCTCGGACTATCTGCGGCTCGCGCACGACTATCATACGATCCTGATCGATCATGTTCCGGTCATGGATCTGGCCGAGCGCAATGCCGCCAAGCGCTTCATCACCCTGATCGATACGCTCTACGACAACGCCGTGAAGCTGATCGCCTCCGCCGAGGCTGACCCGGTTTCGCTCTACATCGCGACCGAGGGCGTGGAGGCCATGGAGTTCAAGCGGACCACCTCGCGCCTGATCGAGATGGGCTCGGACTCCTATCTGGCCCTGCCGCACGGGCGGAAGGACTCGGCGGCATCTGGGACTTCCACGGGGTTGGTCGAAACCTGACAACCACCGGAGCTTTGGCGAGCGCCTGCCGCCGGGCACACAGCCGCGAAAAGGCCACGTCAATCATGCTGAAAGGATCATCAGCGCCCGTCGCCCGGTCCTGATCGAAATCAAGGCACGCCCGCCAATTGGCCATAGCGTGACTTGAACGGCCCGGGCGAAAGGGATAACCACCACTCGACTTTTCAACCTCCCTCACTCCTTCGGGTTCAAAGGAAAATTTGCCATGGCGCGCGACAAGATTGCTTTGATTGGCTCCGGTCAGATCGGCGGAACGCTGGCTCACCTCGTTGGCCTCAAGGAGCTCGGCGACGTCGTGATGTTCGACATTGCCGAAGGCGTCCCGCAGGGCAAGGCGCTCGACATCGCCCAGTCGTCGCCGGTCGACGGCTTCGACGCGCACTACACCGGCGCCAACTCCTATGAGGCGCTCGACAACGCCAAGGTGTGTATCGTTACCGCCGGCGTGCCGCGCAAGCCCGGCATGAGCCGCGACGATCTGCTGTCGATCAACCTCAAGGTGATGGAGCAGGTCGGCGCCGGCATCAAGAAGTACGCCCCGGACGCCTTCGTCATCTGCATCACCAACCCGCTCGACGCGATGGTCTGGGCGCTGCAGAAGGCCTCCGGTCTCCCGGCCAAGAAGGTCGTCGGCATGGCCGGCGTGCTCGACTCGGCGCGTTTCCGCTACTTCCTGGCCGATGAGTTCAACGTCTCGGTCGAGGACGTCACCGCCTTCGTGCTCGGCGGTCATGGCGACACCATGGTGCCGCTGACCAAGTACTCGACCGTTGCCGGCATTCCGCTGCCCGACCTGGTCAAGATGGGCTGGACGTCGCAGGCCCGCATCGACGAGATCGTCGACCGCACCCGCAACGGCGGCGCCGAGATCGTCAACCTGCTGAAGACCGGCTCGGCCTATTACGCGCCGGCGGCGTCGGCGATCGCGATGGCCGAGAGCTACCTGCGCGACAAGAAGCGCGTGCTGCCCTGCGCCGCGCATCTCAACGGCGAGTTCGGCGTCAAGGACATGTATGTCGGCGTGCCCGTCGTGATCGGCTCCAAGGGTGTCGAGCGCATCGTCGAGATCGAGCTCGCGGGCAAGGACCGCGAGGCGTTCGACAAGTCGGTCGCCGCCGTGCAGGGCCTCGTCGACGCCTGCAAGAAGATCGCGCCCGACCTGCTCGGCCGCTGATCAGGGGTCATTCACGGGGCGTAATCTCGCCCACATCGAGTTGCAGGATGTTTGGTATATGGTATACCAGACATCCTAACAACAATTCTGGTCGTCACCCCATCGCGGGTTCGGGGAGCAAGCGCTTATGAACATTCACGAATATCAGGCCAAGGCACTGCTGCACGAGTTCGGCGTGCCGATTTCCAAGGGCGTGCCAGTTCTCCGTCCGGAGGACGCGGATGCGGCGGCGAAGACGCTCGGCGGCCCGGTCTGGGTCGTGAAGAGCCAGATCCACGCCGGTGGCCGTGGCAAGGGCAAGTTCAAGGAGGCCTCGGCCGGCGACAAGGGCGGCGTCCGCCTCGCCAAGTCGATCGACGAGGTCAACACTTTCGCCAAGCAGATGCTGGGCGCGACGCTGGTGACGGTGCAGACCGGCCCCGACGGCAAGCAGGTCAACCGCCTCTACATCGAGGACGGCTCGGATATCGACAAGGAGTTCTATCTGTCACTGCTGGTCGACCGCGAGACCTCGAAGGTCGCCTTCGTCGTGTCGACCGAAGGCGGCGTGAACATCGAGGACGTGGCGCACAGCACGCCTGAGAAGATCATCACCTTCTCGGTCGACCCGGCCACCGGCGTCATGCCGCATCACGGCCGTGCCGTCGCCAAGGCGCTGAAGCTCTCCGGCGATCTCGCCAAGCAGGCCGAGAAGCTCACCACCCAGCTCTACAATGCGTTCGTCGCCAAGGACATGGCGATGCTCGAGATCAACCCGCTGGTCGTCACCAAGCAGGGCCAGCTCCGCGTGCTCGATGCCAAGGTGTCGTTCGACTCCAACGCGCTGTTCAAGCATCCCGAGGTCGTCGCGCTGCGCGACGAGACCGAGGAGGACGCCAAGGAGATCGAGGCCTCGAAGTACGACCTCAACTACGTCGCGCTCGACGGCACCATCGGCTGCATGGTCAACGGCGCCGGCCTTGCCATGGCGACGATGGACATCATCAAGCTCTACGGCATGGAGCCCGCCAACTTCCTCGACGTCGGCGGCGGCGCCAGCAAGGAGAAGGTCGCGGCGGCGTTCAAGATCATCACCGCCGACCCGAACGTGAAGGGCATCCTGGTCAACATCTTCGGCGGCATCATGAAGTGCGATGTCATCGCCGAAGGCGTGGTGGCCGCGGTCAAGGAAGTGGGTCTGAAGGTGCCGCTGGTGGTGCGCCTCGAAGGCACCAATGTCGATCTCGGCAAGAAGATCATCAGCGAGTCCGGTCTGAACGTGCTGCCCGCCGACAATCTCGACGACGCCGCGCAGAAGATCGTCAAGGCCGTCAAGGGAGGCTGAGCGCCGCTTCTGGCGCTCGCTTCGTCCTCACCGCAACGCTTTTAGAGAAAGCACGATGTCCATCCTCATCGACAAGAACACCAAGGTCATCTGCCAGGGCTTCACTGGCAAGAACGGCACCTTCCACTCCGAGGCGGCGATCGCCTACGGCACCAAGATGGTCGGCGGTACCTCGCCGGGCAAAGGCGGCTCGACCCATCTCGGCCTGCCGGTGTTCGACACCGTCAAGGAGGCCCGCGAGGCCACCGGCGCCGACGCCTCGGTGATCTACGTGCCGCCGCCCGGCGCAGCAGATGCGATCTGCGAAGCCATCGACGCCGAGGTCCCGCTGATCGTCTGCATCACCGAAGGCATCCCGGTGCTCGACATGGTCCGGGTGAAGCGCTCGCTGCAGGGTTCCAAGTCGCGCCTGATCGGACCGAACTGCCCGGGCGTCATGACCGCCGGCGAGTGCAAGATCGGCATCATGCCGGCCAACATCTTCAAGCCGGGTTCGGTCGGCATCGTATCGCGTTCGGGCACGCTGACCTACGAGGCGGTGTTCCAGACCACGTCGGAAGGTCTCGGCCAGACCACCGCGGTCGGCATCGGCGGCGACCCGGTCAAGGGCACCGAGTTCATCGACATGCTGGAGATGTTCCTGGCTGACCCGAAGACGACCTCGATCATCATGATCGGTGAGATCGGCGGCTCGGCCGAGGAGGACGCGGCGCAGTTCATCAAGGACGAAGCCAAGCGCGGCCGCAAGAAACCGATGGTGGGATTCATTGCCGGTGTCACCGCCCCTCCCGGCCGTCGCATGGGTCATGCCGGCGCGATCATCTCGGGCGGCAAGGGCGATGCCGGCTCGAAGACGGCCGCGATGGAAGCTGCTGGTATTACAGTGTCTCCGTCGCCCGCACGGCTCGGCAAGACGCTTGTCGAAAAGTTGAAATCCTGATTCAGGACTTAGTGCTTTTCGGCGCGAATATTTACAATAAATAAGGTAGACGGTCCTAACCGGAGCCTGATCCGCTTTGTCAGCGGGTCAGGCATTGCGCCGTTTTGATTGGGCGCATCGAAATTACCAGGACGCCACCATGTCTCGCCAAGACGCGAACGCCGCCTTCGCCCTGTCGTCTTTTCTGCAGGGCACCAATGCCACCTACATCGATGAGATCTACGCCCGCTACGAGAAGGATCCCGCCTCGGTCGATCCCGAGTGGCAGGAATTCTTCAAGAGCCTGAAGGATGCGCCGACCGACGTGCAGAAGAATGCGTCGGGTCCCTCCTGGGCGCGCAGCAACTGGCCGGTGGCCCCGCGCGACGAGCTGACCTCGGCGCTCGACGGCAACTGGGCGGTGGTCGAGAAGAAGGTCGGCGAGAAGATTGCGCAGAAGGCGCAGACCAAGGGCGTCGAACTGTCGCTGGCCGACGTCAACCAGGCCACCCGCGACTCCGTCCGTGCGTTGATGCTGATCCGCGCCTACCGCATGCGCGGCCACTTCCACGCCAAGCTCGATCCGCTCGGCATCGAGGCGCCGCGCAACCGCGAAGAGCTCGACCCGCGCTCCTACGGCTTCACCGAGGCCGATTTCGACCGCAAAATCTTCCTCGATCACGTGCTGGGCCTCGAATACGGCTCCCTGCGCGAGATCGTCGCGATCTGCGAGCGCACCTATTGCCAGACGCTCGGCGTCGAGTTCATGCACATCACGAATGCGGCGCAGAAGGCCTGGATCCAGGAGCGCATCGAGGGGCCGGACAAGGAGATCTCGTTCACCCGCGAGGGCCGTCGCGCCATCCTTCAGAAGCTGATCGAATCCGAAGGCTTCGAGAAGTTCTGCGACGTCAAGTTCACCGGCACCAAGCGCTTCGGTCTCGACGGCGGCGAGTCGCTGATCCCGGCGCTGGAGCAGATCATCAAGCGCGGCGGCAATCTCGGCGTGAAGGAGATCGTGCTCGGCATGCCGCATCGCGGCCGCCTGAACGTGCTGACCCAGGTCATGGGCAAGGCGCACCGGGCGTTGTTCCACGAATTCAAGGGCGGCTCGGCCAATCCCGACGCGGTCGAAGGCTCGGGCGACGTCAAGTATCACCTCGGCGCCTCCTCGGACCGCGAGTTCGACGGCAACCGGATCCATCTGTCGCTGACTGCCAACCCGTCGCATCTCGAGATCGTCGACCCCGTGGTGCTCGGCAAGGTCCGCGCCAAGCAGGATCAGCACGGCGATCCGCCGGACATGCGCATCTCGGTGCTGCCGCTGCTGATGCATGGCGACGCGGCGTTCGCCGGCCAGGGCGTGGTGGCGGAGTGCTTCGCGCTGTCGGATCTGAAGGGCTACCGGACCGGTGGCTCGATTCATTTCATCGTCAACAACCAGATCGGCTTCACGACCTATCCGCGCTATTCGCGCTCGTCGCCCTATCCGTCCGACGTCGCCAAGATGATCGACGCGCCGATCTTCCATGTGAACGGCGACGATCCGGAGGCGGTGGTGTTCGCGGCCAAGGTCGCCACCGAGTTCCGGCAGAAGTTCCACAAGCCGGTCGTCATCGACATGTTCTGCTACCGCAGGCATGGCCACAACGAGGGTGACGAGCCGGCTTTCACCCAGCCGGTGATGTACAAGAAGATCGCCGGTCATCCGTCGACCCTGGAGATCTACTCCAAGCGCCTGGTCGCCGAAGGCGTCATGACCGAGGGCGAGGTCGATAAGGCCAAGGCCGACTGGCGCGCCCGTCTCGACGCCGAGTTCGAGGCCGGCACCTCCTATCGTCCCAACAAGGCCGACTGGCTCGACGGCAAGTGGGCAGGGTTCAAGTCTGCCGACCAGGAAGAAGAAGCGCGCCGCGGCGTGACCGGCGTCGAGCTCGACCGTCTCAAGGAGATCGGCCGCAAGATCACCAAGGTGCCGGACGGCTTCCGCCTGCACCGCACGATCCAGCGCTTCCTCGAGAACCGCGCCAAGGCGATCGACAGCGGCATCGGGATCGACTGGGCGACCGGCGAGGCGCTGGCGTTCTGCTCGCTGCTCCTGGAAGGCCACAAGGTTCGTCTGTCCGGCCAGGACAGCGAACGCGGCACCTTCTCGCAACGTCACTCGGTCTTGATCGACCAGGAGGACGAGAGCCGCTACACGCCGTTCAACCATCTGGCGCCGGAGCAGGGCCATTTCGAGGTCATCAACTCGCTGCTCTCGGAAGAAGCCGTGCTCGGCTTCGAATACGGCTACTCGCTTGCCGAGCCCACTGCGCTGACGCTGTGGGAGGCGCAGTTCGGCGATTTCGCCAACGGCGCCCAGGTGCTGTTCGACCAGTTCATCTCGTCGGGTGAGCGCAAATGGCTGCGCATGTCCGGCCTCGTCTGCCTGCTGCCGCATGGCTATGAGGGCCAGGGCCCCGAACATTCGTCCGCCCGCCTCGAGCGCTATCTGCAGATGTGCGCCGAGGACAACATGCAGGTGGTCTATCCGACCACGCCGGCGAACTACTTCCATGTCATGCGTCGGCAGCTGCATCGCGAGATCCGCAAGCCGCTGATCGTGATGACGCCGAAGTCGCTGCTGCGCCACAAGCGCGCGGTGTCGCGGCTCGAGGAGCTGGCCAAGGGAACGACCTTCCACCGCATCCTGTACGATGACGCCCAGATGCAGGCGGACGACAAGACCAAGCTGGTGCCGGACGATCAGATCCGCCGCATCGTGCTGTGCTCGGGCAAGGTCTATTACGACCTGTACGACGAGCGCGAGAAGCGCGGGCTCAACGACGTCTATCTGATGCGCGTCGAGCAGCTTTACCCGGTGCCGCTCAAGGCGCTGGTCGCCGAGCTCAGCCGCTTCAAGAACGCCGAAGTGGTGTGGTGTCAGGAAGAGCCCCGCAACATGGGCGCCTGGCACTTCATCGAGCCCTACATCGAATGGGTGCTGAACCAGACCGGCGGCAAGAGCAAGCGTCCGCGCTATGCCGGCCGCGCCGCGTCGGCGGCCACCGCCACGGGCCTGATGTCGAAGCATCTTGCGCAACTGAAGGCGCTGCTCGACGAAGCCCTGAACTGAACCTGCCTATAGAGGCGCCCCGCAAGCCATGCGGGGCGCAAGTACATCGCGTTGATCGTCCGTCCCGCATCGCTTGCTCGCCGCAAGGCGATGGCGGACGGACTTTATGGCCGCACGGGTTATTGAGGATAAAAGACCATGACTGAAATTCGCGTTCCGACGCTGGGTGAATCCGTCACCGAAGCCACCATCGGCCGCTGGTTCAAGAAGGCTGGCGACGCGGTTGCCGTCGACGAGCCCCTCGTCGAGCTCGAGACCGACAAGGTCACGATCGAGGTGCCCGCGCCGTCGGCCGGCACCTTGGGCGAGATCATCGCCAAGGATGGTGAGACGGTCGCCGTCGGCGCGCTGCTCGGCCAGATCACCGATGGCGCCGCGGCTGCCAAGCCGGCCGCTGCTGCTCCGGCTTCGGCAAAGCCCGCTGCCTCCGCGCCGCCGGCTGCGGCACCTGCGCCGGCCAAGGCGCTGCCCGCCGATACGCCGCAAGCCCCGTCGGTGCGCAAGCTCTCGGCCGAGAGCGGCGTCGATGCCACCACCGTGCCCGGCTCGGGCAAGGACGGCCGCGTCACCAAGGGCGACATGCTGGCCGCGATCGAGCGCGCCGCATCGGCGCCGACTCCGGTCAATCAGCCGGCCGCCGCCGTGCAGGTGCGTGCGCCGTCGCCCGCTGACGATGCGGCGCGCGAGGAGCGCGTGAAGATGACCCGGCTGCGCCAGACCATCGCGCGCCGCCTCAAGGACGTCCAGAACACCGCGGCCATGCTCACGACCTTCAACGAGGTCGACATGACCAACGTGATGGCGCTTCGCAGCCAGTACAAGGACGTGTTCGAGAAGAAGCACGGCTCGAAGCTCGGCTTCATGGGCTTCTTCACCAAGGCGGTGGTGCAGGCGCTGAAGGACATTCCGGCGGTCAACGCCGAGATCGACGGCTCGGACCTGATCTACAAGAACTACTATCACATCGGCGTCGCCGTCGGCACCGACAAGGGCCTGGTCGTGCCGGTCGTGCGCGACTGTGACCACAAGTCGATCGCCGACATCGAGAAGGGCATCGCCGATTTCGGCCGCCGCGCCCGTGACGGCCAGCTCAAGATCGACGAGATGCAGGGCGGCACCTTCACGATCACCAATGGCGGCATCTACGGCTCGCTGATGTCGACCCCGATCCTGAACGCGCCGCAGTCCGGCATCCTCGGCATGCACAAGATCCAGGAGCGCCCCGTCGTGGTTGCCGGCAAGATCGAGGTCCGCCCGATGATGTATCTCGCGCTGTCCTACGATCACCGCGTCATCGACGGCAAGGAGGCGGTGACCTTCCTGGTGCGCGTCAAGGAGAGCCTGGAAGATCCGGCGCGGCTTGTGCTGGATCTCTGAGCGGAGGCGACGATGGAGGAGCCGTCACTGGTGCTGTCGTTGATGCCGTTTCTCCTTACGACGGTGATCTTCTTTGTTTTCACCATTCCGATCGCTCGGAGAAAGGGCAGGGGTCTCGGCTTCGCCGCTTTGAGCCTCATACCCTTCGTGACGCCCTTCATCCTGCTTTATCTAGTGAGTCTGACCGACAAGGCTGTTCTCGATCGCCTTGCAGAACTTGAAGCCAAGTCACAGTAGGAATCGGCCAAGTGGCCCGCGCAAGCAGTCCACTTGGCGCACTCAGCGGGGCTCCTCATGACCGACAGGGTTGCAGTAATCACCGGCGGTAGCCGCGGCATCGGCCGCGCCACCGCCATTGCGGCCGCATCGCGCGGCTTCAAGATCGTGGTCGGCTACGCCTCCAACGAGGCGGCGGCGCAGAGCACGGTGGCCGCGATCGAGGCCAAGAACGGCAAGGCCATCGCGGTCAAATGCGACGTCGGCAGCGAGCACGACATCCTCGCTCTGTTCAAGGCGGCCGACAAGTTCGGCACCCTCGGCGCTCTCATCAACAACGCTGGCATCGTCGGCCCCACCACGCGCGTCGACGAGATGAGCGCGGAGCGCATCGAGCGGTTGATGGCGGTCAACGTCACCGGCAGCATCCTGTGCGCACGTGAGGCCGTGAAGCGGATGTCGACGCGGCATGGTGGTCAGGGCGGCGTCATCATCAATTTGTCCTCGGTCGCGGCCAGGCTCGGCTCGCCCAACACCTATGTCGACTACGCCGCCTCGAAAGGCGCGATCGATTCCTTCACCGTCGGCCTCGGTCACGAGGTCGCGAACGAAGGCATCCGCGTCGCGGCGATCCGCCCGGGCCTGATCGACACCGAGATCCATGCCTCCGGCGGCGAGCCCGATCGCGCCCACCGCCTTGCCCCCATGGTGCCGATG
This sequence comes from Bradyrhizobium sp. SZCCHNPS1003, assembly GCF_032381555.1. Taxonomy (NCBI): domain Bacteria; kingdom Pseudomonadati; phylum Pseudomonadota; class Alphaproteobacteria; order Hyphomicrobiales; family Nitrobacteraceae; genus Bradyrhizobium; species Bradyrhizobium sp. SZCCHNPS1003. Next base: position 238,941 of record NZ_JAUHIU010000007.1, on the reverse strand, counting down.
AAGCGCGTTGGCACCGCGGAGGAAATCGCCAATGCCATCGTCTGGCTGCTGTCGGACGAGGCCTCCTATGTCACTTCGGCCATTCTCGACGTGTCGGGCGGACGCTGACGACCGTCGTCATCTTTGACTGCAAGCTTACGGAACATTCGATCATGGCATCTTACGATCTCGTCGTCATCGGCACCGGACCCGGTGGGTATGTCTGCGCCATCCGCGCGGCGCAGCTCGGCATGAAGGTGGCCGTGGTCGAGAAGAACGCGACCCTCGGCGGCACCTGCCTCAACGTCGGCTGCATGCCCTCGAAGGCGCTGCTGCATGCCTCCGAGCTGTTCGAGGAGGCCGGGCACTCCTTCGCCAAGATGGGCGTCAAGGTGTCGCAGCCCGAGCTCGATCTGCCGGCGATGATGAACTTCAAGCAGCAGGGCATCGACGGCAACGTCAAGGGCGTCGAGTTCCTGATGAAGAAGAACAAGATCGACGTGCTCGTGGGCAAGGGCAAGATCCTCGGCACCGGCAAGCTGCAGGTGACCGGCAATGACGGCGCGGTGCAGACCGTCGAGACCAAGAACATCGTGATCGCGACCGGCTCGGACATTGCGCGCCTGAAGGGCATCGAGATCGACGAAAAGCGCATCGTCTCGTCGACCGGCGCGCTGTCGCTGGAGAAAGTGCCTTCGAGGCTGCTGGTGGTCGGCGCCGGCGTGATCGGGCTCGAGCTCGGCTCGGTGTGGCGCCGCCTCGGCGCCAAGGTCACCGTGGTCGAATTCCTCGACCGCATCCTGCCCGGCATGGATGGCGAGATCGCAAAACAGTTTCAGCGCATTCTCGAGAAGCAGGGCTTTGCGTTCAAGCTCGGCGCCAAGGTCACCGGCGTCGATACGTCCGGGGCTACGCTCTCGGCGACCATCGAGCCCGCCGCGGGCGGAGCGGTTGAAAAGATCGAAGCCGATGTCGTGCTGGTTGCGATCGGCCGCGTGCCCTACACCGACGGTCTTGGCCTGCAGGAGGCCGGCGTGGTGCTCGACAATCGCGGCCGCGTCCAGATCGATCACCATTTCGCGACCAGCGTGCCGGGCGTCTATGCCATCGGCGATGTCGTCGCCGGGCCCATGCTCGCGCACAAGGCCGAGGACGAGGGTGTTGCGGTCGCCGAGATCATCGCCGGACAGGCCGGCCATGTGAACTACGACGTCATTCCCGGCGTTGTTTACACGACGCCGGAAGTCGCGTCCGTCGGCAAGACCGAGGACGAGCTGAAGCAGGCGGGCGTCGCCTATATCGTCGGCAAGTTTCCGTTTACCGCGAACGGTCGCTCCAAGGTCAATCAGACCACTGACGGCTTCGTGAAGATCCTTGCGGATGCGAAGACGGATCGCGTGCTTGGCGCCCATATCATCGGCCGCGAGGCCGGGGAAATCATTCACGAGGCCGCCGTATTGATGGAGTTCGGTGGCTCTGCCGAGGATCTCGCGCGCACCTGCCACGCGCATCCGACGCGGTCGGAGGCCGTCAAGGAAGCCGCGCTTGCGGTGGGCAAGCGGGCCATCCATATGTGATGGACGCCCGGAGACGTCTTCGGTGGGTGCGACAAAACGCCCGCTGGTGACGCTGAACCGAACGGCAAGGCGCGAGGTCGTATCGTCATAGCGGCCTCAACCCGCGGGGCCTGGCGGAGATGGAGTCCGATGCTGCGCCGCCTGCTTCAGCCGTTCTGGGTTCTGCTTGCGATCATCTTCCTGATCGAAGCCTGGCTGTGGGACCATCTCGAGCCGATCGTGGCGCGCATCGTCGCCGCGATACCACTGCGTAGCTTCAAGCACTGGCTGGCCGGGCGCATTGAGACGCTGTCGCCGGCGCTGACCCTGATCGTCTTCGTCGTGCCGGTCGTGCTGCTGTTTCCGCTCAAGCTGATCGGCATGTGGCTGCTGATGCACCAGCAGTGGAAGTTTGCGCTGGCCACGATCGTGTTCGGCAAGATCGTCGGTGTCGGCGTCACCGCCTTCATCTTCGATGTGACGCGCAGCAAGCTGCTGCAGATGTCCTGGTTCGCGTGGCTCTACGAGGCCGTGCTCGCGCTGCGCAGGAAAGCCGCGGCGCTGGTCGATCCGATCAAGCAGCGCATCCGCGAGATCATCCGCGGCAATGCCGATGGCTGGTCATCGCGCGTGCTGCGCGTGATCATGCGCTTCCGCAGGAGCGTGCAGCAGGCGCGGTAGTGGTGGTCGCCACGTCGCAAAGCCAGTTGCTGTCGCTGACCTCAGTGCAGATGCAAGAGATGTGGCTGGAACAGGCCGAGCAACGTCATGGCAATACCGATCAGCGCGAGCCCTCCGGACGCCCAGGCCAGCACGAGCATGCCCGTGATGATCGTCGCTGACGCCAGCACGATGCCGATTTGGAAGGCGGCCGACGCCAGCTCATAGTGGTGGTACTTTGCGGTGGCGAGGTCGCGCTCGTGCTCGGCATGCTTGGCGCGTTCGGCCAGCTGCTCGCTGCCTTCGCCGGTCTCCGGCTCCGAGCGATAGCGCGCGGCATTCTTCTGCCAATCGTCGATCTGCTTCTGCAACGCCGCCTTGGCTGCCTCGTCAGGCAGCGCCGGCAAGCTCAGCTTGCCCTGCTCGGCGGCGGTCTGCACCACGGTGCGGCGAACGGTCTTGGCCTGGAAGAAGGCCCAGAGATTCGAGGCCTCGACGTTCTTGCTGATCGATTCGGTCTGCGCGCCCTTGCCGAGCGTCTCCGAGAGCGCCAGGAACAGGGCTATGACGGCGATCAGCAGCGCGATCTTCTTGTTTTCGCCGGACGCATGCTCGGCATGCTCCGCATGCTCCATGCTCTCATGTGCGCTCATCTGTTCCCCTCCGGATCAAGCAGCCAAGACGATTGCCGGAACCGGGGGGACAGCGCAAGCGAAACGATATGAACGAAAGATGTCACCGCCGCGGATGCGCTGACGCGTACACCTGCAGCAGGCGCTCCGAATCAATGCCGGTATAGACCTGGGTCGTCGACAGCGAGGCGTGGCCGAGCAGCTCCTGGATCGCACGCAGGTCGCCGCCGCGCGACAGCAGATGCGTCGCGAAGGAATGGCGCAGCGCGTGCGGCGTGGCGCTGTCGGGCAGGCCGAGCGCGCCGCGCAGCCGCTCCATCGTCAGCTGGATGATGCGCGGGCTCAACGGGCCGCCCTTGGCGCCGAGGAACATCGGCCCGTCCGCAGACAGCGGATAAGGACAAAGCTTGGCGTACTCGTCGATCAGCTGCAGCACATTCTGCAGCACCGGCACCATGCGGGTCTTGTTGCCCTTGCCGGTCACGACCAGCACGTCGCCTTCGCCCGGCCGTGGCACCTCGCGGCGCTTGAGGCCGAGCGCTTCGGAGATGCGCAGGCCGGAGCCGTAGAGCAGGGCCATCACAGCGGCGTCGCGCGCCAGCACCCAGGTCTCCCGGGTCTCGCCGGCGCGCTCGTCGGCATCGGCGAGCCGCTTGGCGGCATCCATCGGCAGCGGCTTGGGCAGGCTCTTGGCGATCTTTGGCGCGCGGATTCCGGAGAGTGCGCCGACCTTGCCCTTGCCCTCGCGCTCGAGGAAGCGGCCGAACGAGCGCAGGCCCGCCAAGGTTCGCATCAGGGAGCGTCCGGCGATGTCGTCGGCGCGGCGCATCGCCATGAAAGCGCGGATATCGGCCGCCTCCAGCGCAGCGAAGCGCGCCAGCGTCACCGGCTCGCCCCAATGGGTGCAGAGGAATTGCAGGCATTGCCGCAGGTCGCGGGCATAGGCCTCGACCGTCTTCGGCGACAGCCGGCGCTCGCTGCGCAGATGCGCCAGCCACTGCATCATGACCTGGATGACGCCTTCGTCGGCGCCGAGGAGGTCGGTTTGCTCGGGCTTCTCCGCCGCTGATGTCGTGGTCGCAGCCATCGCGAACAGCTCGATCTCGTCTCGTCGAGTCATGTATATCGCACTGTCGTCCTTTATCGTTCGCTAACTTTGCCGGGCGGCTTTCGCTTCAGCCAGAGCAAGGCTATCTCCGGCCTCATGGACCGCCCGACCGATCTCTTTCCAGGTGCAGCCAGCGCGACCGGCGTGGTCGACGTGCTGGTTCCGGTCGCGCTGGACCACACCTATTCCTACCGTGTGCCGCGCGGCATGGACCTGAAGCCTGGCGATGTCGTCGGCGTGCCGCTGGGCCCGCGCGAGGTGCTGGCGGTGGTGTGGGCCGAGAATGCCAATCCCGATCCGCGCCTGCACAACCGGCTCAAGGACGTCAGCGAGAAGCTCGATGTGCCGCCGCTCAAGCCGGAGCTGCGGTCCCTGATCGACTGGGTCGCCAATTATACGCTGTCGCCCCGCGGCATGGTGCTGCGGATGTCCCTGCGCATGGGCGAGCATCTCGGCCCGGAGCGCGTTCGCCTCGGCGTCCGGCTGGTCGGCGAGCCGCCGAAGCGGCTGACGCCGTCACGCCGCCGCGTCATCGACGCCGTTTCCGACGGCCTGCTGCACGGCAAGTCGGATCTGGCGCGCGAGGTCGGCGTGTCCGGGGGCGTGATCGACGGCCTGGTCGACGAGGGCACCTTGACGGTGGAGGCGATGCCGCGGACGCTGGCGCCGCCGGCGCCCGATCCCGACTTCGCCCGGCCGGAGTTCTTCGACGCGCAGCAGGCCGGCGTCGAGGCGATGCGGGCGCTGGCCGCGAGCGGCACGTTCCAGGTTGCGCTGCTCGACGGCGTCACTGGGTCAGGCAAGACGGAAGTCTATTTCGAGGCGGTGGCCGAAACGGTCCGCCGCGGCCGGCAGTCGCTGATCCTGATGCCGGAGATCGCGCTGACCGGCCAATTCCTGGAGCGCTTCTCGCGCCGCTTCGGCGTCCGCCCGCTGGAATGGCATTCCGAGCTGACCCCGCGCAACCGTCAGCGCAACTGGGCTTCGATCGCCGCCGGCGAGGCGCCGGTGGTCGTCGGCGCCCGCTCGGCGCTGTTCCTGCCCTATGCCGATCTCGGCCTGATCATCGTCGACGAGGAGCACGACCAGGCCTACAAGCAGGACGAGGGCGCCCATTACCACGCCCGCGACATGGCCGTGGTGCGCGGCCACATCGCCAAGATCCCGGTGGTGCTGGCGTCAGCGACGCCCTCGGTGGAGACCGAGGTCAATGCCCGCAAGGGCCGCTACCAGCGCGTGGCGCTGCCGTCGCGCTTCGGCGGCCAGCACATGCCGCATATCGAGGCCATCGATCTCCGGCGCGAGCCGCCGCCGCGCGGCCGCTATATCTCGCCGCGGCTGGCCGGCGAGATCCGCACCGCGATCGAGCGCGGCGAGCAGGCGCTGCTGTTCCTGAACCGCCGCGGCTATGCGCCGCTCACCCTGTGCCGCGCCTGCGGTCACCGCTTCGCCTGCACCATCTGCGACGCCTGGCTGGTCGATCACCGCTTTCGCCAGCGGCTGGTCTGCCACCATTGCGGCTTCTCGATGCCGCGTCCGCCGACCTGTCCGCACTGCGCGGCCGAGGAATCGTTGGTCGCGGTGGGACCCGGTGTGGAGCGGTTGCAGGAGGAGGCGGCGGTGCTGTTTCCGGAGGCGCGCAGCATGGTGCTGTCGAGCGATCTGATCACCTCGATCGAGACCATGCGCGCCGAGCTGACGGAGATCGCGGAAGGCCGCGTCGATCTCATCATCGGCACCCAGCTCGTCGCCAAGGGGCATAACTTTCCGCGGCTCAATCTCGTCGGTGTGGTCGATGCCGATCTCGGCCTCGGCAATGGCGATCCGCGCGCCGCCGAGCGCACCTGGCAGCTCCTGAACCAGGTGATCGGCCGCGCCGGCCGTGAGCAGGGGCGAGGCCGAGGCTACCTGCAGACCCACCAGCCCGAGCACCCGGTCATGAAGGCGCTGGTCGCCTGCGACCGCGAGGCCTTCTACACCAGCGAGATCGACATCCGCGAGCGCACCGGCTATCCGCCGTTCGGGCGGCTCGCGAGCCTGATCATCTCGGCCGGAGACCGGCCCACCGCAGAAGGCTTTGCCCGCCGGCTGGTCGCGTCGGCGCCGCGCGAGGAGGGTGTGCTGCTGCTCGGCCCAGCCGAGGCGCCGCTCGCGGTGATAAAGGGCCGCTACCGCTTTCGGCTGCTGCTCAAGTCGGCACGCAATTTCGACCTGTCGGATTATCTGCGCCACTGGCTGGCGCATGCCGAGAAGCCCAAGGGCAATCTCAAGCTCGAGGTCGACGTCGACCCGCAGAGCTTCCTGTAGCGCTCGGCGCGCTCTCCACCGATATCGCGAGGAGCGACGCGACGAAGCAATCCAGAGTCCAGACCCGGCCCTGGATTGCTTCGCTGCGCCGCTGCGCTCGCAATGACGCGTAAATAGATTCTGGTGCCTTACGACACGACCTCAGCGGTGACGCGGCCGACGCCGGCGCGGGTCAGGCCGATGGCGCGGGCGGCGCCGGTCGAGAGGTCGAGCACACGGCCACGGATGAACGGGCCGCGGTCGTTGACGGTGACGATGACGCTGTTGCCGCCATGGGTCACGCGCAGCTTGGTGCCGAACGGCAGCGAGCGGTGCGCGCAGGTCATGGCGTTGGCGTTCATGCGCTGGCCGGAAGCAGTGCGGCTGCCGGACTCGTTGCCGTAGTACGACGCCATGCCGGAGAAGCTGCGGCCGGTGCCGGACGACGGCGTGACCGCTGCGTTGGAGTTCATCCACGAGGAGCCGTTGGACGACCATCCGTTCGAGAACGAGTCGGCCGCGGGCTGAGCAGCATGGCGCGACATGTGGTGATGGTGGTGGCGAGCGTGGTGCTGGTGGTGCCTGGATCGGGCCGAGGCTTCGGTGGCGCTGCCGCCGACGATCAGCGTCACGGCAACAGCGAGCGCGGTGCGCGAGCCGGCGATCTTGCCAGCCGAGATGTTCTTCAGTTTCAGCATCTATGTCCCTCGAACAGTATTGCCGCGTTCTGCGGCCAGTGAACCCCCGTCAGGTGTTGAGGCGGGCGCCGTTTGGTGGGGCAATGAGGCGTGAATGGGGCAGTAGAAATTGTTTCGCTCTGATCGAAACATCTTGCATCGCGGTCTACTCATCACGGAAAATTCCGTAATCCGTCGCTTTAACGCTTCATTAATGATCAAATACTTTCAAATACTGTTGAGTTAAGTTCTCGCTTAGGACGCCAAGATGTCAGCAAGTAATGTCGATGCGGGCCGGCCGGCGGCCGCCGGGCACCGCCAACGGGAGTCAAGGCCAAACCAGCATGGCGGCCATGCAGCAACAGCTGGAACCTTGTCCGAAGTGATTGGTATTGGGGTCGGGTCGCGTGTTGGGCGCGATCAGCGTGTCCGTTGGACGGGCGCTTACGCTCCGACCGCGGCGCGGCAACAAGGTGCCGAATAGCGGGCCACCGCTTGTTGCGGCTGCGCGTACGCTATGTTAGCAAAGCGCCGCTTTTCGTGATCAAGCTGCTCCCGCGGCGATCGAAAATCAAAGTCCTGCTTGAATTCCAAGGGCTTAACTGGTTTGCGCCGCAGCGGCGCGCCGGTGTCCCTCTTGTGGGTTGGGCACATATAAAAAGAGCACGTCTGTGGCTGCTGAAGATCCCTCCGTATCCGGTGTGTCCGGTCGTTACGCGACGGCCCTGTTTGAACTGGCCCGTGACGAAAAGTCCGTCGATGCGGTCAAGGCCGATCTCGACAGGTTCAATGCCCTCCTCGATGAGAGCGCCGATCTCAAGCGCCTCGTCCGCAGTCCGGTGTTCGGTGCGGACGTGCAACTCAAGGCGCTGAATGCCGTGCTGGACAAGGCTGGCATCGCCGGCGTCGCCGCCAACGTGCTGCGCGTGCTGACCGCCAACCGCCGCCTGTTCGCGGTGACCGACGTGATCCGCGCCTTCAACGCGCTGGTCGCCAAATACAAGGGAGAGGCCACGGCCGACGTCGTCGTCGCCGAGCCGCTCTCCGACAAGAATCTCGACGCCTTGAAGGCCTCACTGAAGACGGTGACCGGCAAGGACGTCGCGCTCAACGTGAAAGTCGATCCAGCGATTATCGGCGGGCTCGTCGTCAAGCTCGGCAGCCGCATGATCGATAGTTCGCTTCGCACCAAACTCAACTCGATCAAGCACGCGATGAAAGAGGCAGGCTGATGGACATCCGCGCCGCGGAAATTTCCGCGATCCTCAAGGACCAGATCAAGAATTTCGGGCAGGAAGCCGAAGTTACCGAAGTCGGACAGGTGCTGTCCGTCGGTGACGGTATCGCCCGCGTCTACGGTCTCGACAACGTCCAGGCCGGTGAGATGGTCGAGTTCGAGAACGGCACCCGCGGCATGGCGCTGAACCTCGAGACCGACAATGTCGGCGTCGTCATCTTCGGCGCCGACCGCGAGATCAAGGAAGGCCAGACCGTCAAGCGCACCCGCGCCATCGTCGACGCTCCGGTCGGCAAGGGTCTGCTCGGCCGCGTCGTCGACGCGCTCGGCAATCCGATCGACGGCAAGGGCCCGATCCAGGCCACCGAGCGCAAGCGCGTCGACGTCAAAGCCCCCGGCATCATTCCGCGCAAGTCGGTGAACGAGCCGATGTCGACCGGCCTCAAGGCGATCGACGCCCTGATCCCGGTCGGCCGTGGCCAGCGCGAGCTGATCATTGGTGACCGTCAGACCGGCAAGACCGCGATCGCGCTCGACACCATCCTGAACCAGAAGCCGCTCAACGTTGCCGGCGCCCCCGAGAGCCAGAAGCTGTATTGCGTCTACGTCGCGATCGGCCAGAAGCGCTCCACCGTTGCTCAGTTCGTCAAGGTGCTCGAAGAGCAGGGCGCGCTGGAATACTCGATCGTCATCGCCGCCACCGCGTCCGATCCGGCTCCGATGCAATATCTCGCCCCGTTCACCGGCTGCACCATGGGCGAGTACTTCCGTGACAACGGCATGCACGCCGTCATCATCTATGACGATCTGTCCAAGCAGGCCGTCGCCTATCGCCAGATGTCGCTGCTGCTGCGCCGCCCGCCGGGGCGCGAAGCCTATCCGGGCGACGTGTTCTATCTGCATTCGCGCCTGCTCGAGCGGGCCGCCAAGCTCAGCAAGGACCATGGTCTGGGGTCGCTCACCGCGCTGCCCGTCATCGAGACCCAGGCCAACGACGTGTCGGCCTACATTCCGACCAACGTCATTTCGATCACCGACGGCCAGATCTTCCTGGAGACCGATCTGTTCTTCCAGGGCATCCGTCCTGCCGTGAATGTCGGTCTGTCGGTGTCGCGCGTCGGCTCCTCGGCGCAGACCAAGGCGATGAAGAAGGTCGCCGGCAAGATCAAGGGCGAGCTCGCGCAGTACCGCGAAATGGCGGCGTTCGCGCAGTTCGGCTCCGACCTCGACGCATCGACGCAGCGCCTGCTCAACCGTGGCTCGCGCCTGACCGAGCTCCTGAAGCAGCCGCAGTTCTCGCCGCTGAAGATGGAAGAGCAGGTCTGCGTGATCTGGGCCGGCACCAACGGCTATCTCGATCCGCTGCCGCTCAACAAGGTGCGCGCCTTCGAGGACGGCCTGCTGTCGCTGCTGCGCGGCAAGAATGCCGACCTGCTGAACGCGATCCGTGACAGCAAGGATCTGTCCGACGACAGCGCCGCCAAGCTGAAGGCGGTGGTCGAAGGCTTCGCCAAGACCTTCGCCTGACGGCAAAGGATGGTCGGACTTCGCCCGGCCATCAACGTCGTAGACGTGGGACAACAAGACATCTCATGTCCGGCACCAGGCCGGGCATGACCAATCTCGAGGGTTGAACGGCAAGGTCCCAAGGGGATCCGGCCGCCGGGGTGAGATCGACGAACAATGGCGTCACTGAAAGACATGCGGGTCCGCATCGCCTCGACCAAGGCGACGCAGAAGATCACCAAGGCCATGCAGATGGTCGCGGCCTCCAAGCTGCGCCGTGCGCAGCTCGCGGCCGAGGCGGCGCGTCCCTATGCCGAGAAGATGGACGCTGTGATCTCCAACATCGCGAGCGCCACCATCGCCTCCGCCGGCGGGCCGAAGCTGCTCGCGGGTACCGGTCGCGACCATGTGCACCTGCTGCTGGTCTGCACCGGCGAGCGCGGCCTGTCCGGCGCGTTCAACTCCTCGATCGTCCGCCTGGCGCGCGAGCGTGCGCTCGCCCTGATGAACCAGGGCAAGGAGGTGAAGTTCTTCTGCGTCGGCCGCAAAGGTTATGAGCAGCTTCGCCGCCAGTTCGACAAGCAGATCGTCGAGCACATGGACCTGCGCTCGGTGCGCCAGATCGGCTTCGCCAATGCCGACGAGATCGCCAAGAAGGTCATCGCCCGTTTCGATGCCGGCGAGTTCGACGTCTGCACGCTGTTCTATTCGCGCTTCCGCTCGGTGATCGCGCAGATCCCGACCGCCCAGCAGATCATTCCGCTGGTGGTCGAGGCGCGGCCCGCCAACGCGGCGCCGCTGGCGCCTTACGAGTATGAGCCGGAGGAGGACGAGATCCTGGCCGGACTGCTGCCGCGCAATCTCGCGGTGCAGATCTTCCGCGCGCTGCTCGAAAACAACGCCTCGTTCTACGGGGCGCAGATGTCGGCCATGGACAACGCCACCCGCAACGCCGGCGAGATGATCCGCAAGCAGACGCTGATCTACAACCGCACGCGTCAGGCGATGATCACCAAGGAACTGATCGAAATCATTTCGGGCGCCGAGGCGGTCTAACCGGATCGCGTCGCGCCCCGTTGAAGCGCAACCCAAGGACATATCCCGGTCGAGCCGACCGTGGTTTCGTATACGGATCGTAAGGAGAGAAATCCAATGGCTACCGCAGCCAACCAGATCGGTCGCATCACCCAGGTCATCGGCGCCGTCGTCGACGTGCAGTTCGAAGGTCACCTGCCGGCCATTCTCAACTCGCTCGAAACCAAGAACGGCGGCAACCGCCTCGTGCTTGAGGTCGCCCAGCATCTCGGCGAGTCCACCGTGCGCACCATCGCGATGGACACCACCGAGGGCCTGGTTCGCGGCCAGGAAGTCAGCGACACCGGGTCGCCGATCCGGGTGCCGGTCGGCGTCGGCACGCTCGGCCGCATCATGAACGTGATCGGCGAGCCGATCGACGAGGCCGGCCCGGTCGAGGCCGAGGGCCTGCGCCCGATCCACGCGGACGCGCCGAGCTACACCGACCAGTCGACCGAAGCGGAAATCCTCGTCACCGGCATCAAGGTCGTCGACCTCCTGGCGCCCTACGCCAAGGGCGGCAAGATCGGCCTGTTCGGCGGCGCCGGCGTCGGAAAGACCGTGCTGATCCAGGAGCTGATCAACAACGTCGCCAAGGCGCACGGTGGTTATTCGGTGTTCGCCGGCGTCGGCGAGCGTACCCGTGAAGGCAACGACCTCTATCACGAGTTCATCGAATCCAAGGTCAACGCCGATCCGCACAATCCCGATCCGAGCGTCAAGTCGAAGTGCGCGCTGGTGTTCGGCCAGATGAACGAGCCGCCGGGCGCGCGCGCCCGCGTCGGCCTGACCGGCCTGACCGTCGCCGAGCACTTCCGTGACCAGGGCCAGGACGTGCTGTTCTTCGTCGACAACATCTTCCGCTTCACCCAGGCCGGCTCGGAAGTGTCGGCGCTGCTCGGCCGCATCCCCTCGGCGGTGGGTTATCAGCCGACGCTGGCCACCGACATGGGCGCGCTGCAGGAGCGCATCACCACCACCAACAAGGGCTCGATCACCTCGGTGCAGGCGATCTACGTGCCGGCCGACGACTTGACCGACCCGGCGCCGGCGACCTCGTTCGCCCACTTGGACGCCACCACCGTGCTCAACCGCGCGATCTCGGAAAAGGGCATCTACCCCGCCGTGGACCCGCTCGACTCGACCTCGCGCATGCTCTCCCCGCTGGTCGTCGGCGAGGAGCACTATCAGACCGCGCGTCAGGTCCAGCAGATCCTGCAGCGCTACAAGTCGCTGCAGGACATCATCGCCATCCTGGGCATGGACGAACTGTCGGAAGAGGACAAGCTGACCGTGGCCCGCGCCCGCAAGATCGAGCGCTTCCTGTCGCAGCCTTTCCACGTCGCCGAAATCTTCACGGGATCGCCGGGCAAGTTCGTGGACCTCGCCGACACCATCAAGGGCTTCAAGGGCCTGTGTGAAGGCAAGTACGACCACCTGCCGGAGGCCGCCTTCTACATGGTCGGCAACATCGACGAGGCGGTCGAGAAGGGCAAGAAGCTGGCCGCCGAGGCGGCCTAAGGGCGAATAGCGAATAGGGAGTAGCGAATAGACGAACTGTTCGCTGCTTCCTCCTTCACTACTCGCCATTCGCTATTCGCTATCAGCAGGTTCCCAATGGCAACTTTCCATTTCGATCTCGTCTCGCCGGAAAAGATCGCCTTCTCGGGCGAGGTCGACCAGGTCGACGTTCCCGGCCAGGAGGGTGATTTCGGCGTGCTCGCCGGCCATGCGCCATTCGTGGCGACGCTGCGGCCGGGTATCCTGACGGTGACCGCTGGCGGCTCGCAGCAGAAGATCATCGTGCTCGGCGGCCTCGCCGAGATCTCGGACAAGGGTCTGACGGTTCTGGCCGACGTCGCGACGTCGCTGAAGGAGCTCGACCAGACCGCTTTCGCGGCCGAGATCGCCGGCATGGAATCCAAGCTGAACGAGAAGCAGGGCAACGAGCTCGATCGCGCGATCGAGCGGCTCGATCACTTCAAGACGATCCAGCAGCAGCTCAACACGACCGCGCTGCATTGATCCAACAGCACGACGTATGAATGAACGTTCATGGCCGGGCTCTGCCCGGCCATTTTCGTCTTCCGGCTCGAACGTCCGGGGCCGGCGGATGACTACTAGCAAGGGATGCCGGTTGCGTGCTCGCCGATCTGACGGCATGCTCCCGGCCGTTCGACTGGGCGTGGTGACATGGCAGGGCAGATCGTGTTGAAGCGCAAGATCGCGGCGATTTTTGCCGCCGATATTGCCGGCTATTCCCGCCTCGTCGCCGAGGATGAAGAGGAGACGCTGCGGCGTCTGGCGGCCTATCGCGAAGTTGTCGACGACTTCATCGCGCGCGCCGGTGGCCGCATTTTCAACACCGCGGGCGATGCCGTACTCGCGGAGTTTCCCAGCGCGGTCGAAGCGGTGCGCTGCGCGATCGACATCCAGGAGAGCCTGCGCACGCGCAACATGGCCTATCCGCCGAACCGGCAGATGAGCTACCGCATCGGCATCACCATCGGCGACGTCGTCGAACGCGACGGCGATCTGCTCGGCGACGGCGTCAACATCGCAGCAAGGCTGGAGGGGCTCGCCGATGTCGGCGGCATCTGCATCTCGCGCGCGGTGCACGAGCAGGTCGCCAATAAGCTGTCGGTGCAGTTTGCCGACATGGGTGCGCGGGAGGTCAAGAACATCCCGACCCCGGTGCACGCCTATCGGGTCGCGATGCGCCGCGAGGACGGCACCTACGCGCCGCCGGAAGAAAAGAAAGTCGCCCGCGGCGGCGGGCTCCGCCTGATCTGGCGAATTGCGGCCGCCCTGGTTGCGCTCGGAGCCGTCGGGGTCGGGACTGAGCTCTATCTGGACTACCGCGATCCGCATCCTGTGCAGCGCGATGCCGCCAAGGCGGCGGCGGAAGCGCTGGCCCGGCTGTCGGCCACGCCGGCTTCGCCTTCCTCGGCCCCGTCTTCATCTCCGTCCCCCGCGGCGACGCAGTCATCCGTCGCCGTGCAGCCCGCTGCCTCGCCGCAGCCGTCACCGCAACCTTCGTCCGTTGTCGCCGCCGAGAAGTTCGCACCTGAAGCCGTGCCGTTCGTGAGCGAGCGGACCCGCATTGCGCTGGCGCGCGACTACGTGCTGGCACCGGATCACAAGGCGTTCGCGACAACGATCAACGGCGTCAGCGCCTATGTCACCGGACAGGCGAGCGATGAGGCCGCGAAATCGGCTGCGCTGGAGCAGTGCCAGCAGCGCGCGGAAAACGCGAACGGACCGCGCAAATGCGAGCTCTATGCCGTCGGCGACAGCGTCGTCTACGTGCACAGCAAGCCACCGTTGCCGCCGCAGCCCTGGGTGCGCCACGACCCGATGACCGAGCGCGCCTTCAGCGCTGCAGAGATGCCGCTGGTGCGTGATACAGGCCGAGCCCGGCTCGAGGCGAACTACGGCACGGCGCGACGGACCAAGGCCATCGCGCTCGGGCCCGGCGGGCAGTTCTTCTATAGCGTCGGCGGCGACCTCGTCGACGACGTGGTTCGCCGCAATCTCGAAGCCTGCGGTGCCCAGGCGGGGACCGCCTGCATCATCGTTGCGCTCGACGATGCCTTCGTGGTGCCGGTGCCGACGGTGATGAAAGCCACCGGCTTCTTCCGCGCGGTCAACCATCAGGCGATCGCCCCGGAGGCGCGCGAGGAGGTGGCGCGGCGCCTCGAGGCCGCGCCGTCGGGCTGGAACGCGATCGCGGTCGGAACGGCTGGCCGTCCCGGCTTCGGCCTCAACGGCGATCGCGAGGAGACCGCGATCGGCGGCGCGCTGGCCGATTGCGCCACGCGCGACAGCGATTGCCGGGTGATCGCGATCGGCCCGTTCACGGTCGAGGACAATTAAGCCGGCGAACTCTCTCGACCTCGTCTTTCCGAGGCGCGCGGAGCGCGAGGCCGGAATGACGGTGAGCCTCACTCTTCGTTGATCAGTCGCCAGCTTTGGCGAGATGCGCAAAGGCCTGCGCCACCGCGCGGTAGACCTCACGGCGGAACGGCACCACCAGATCGGGAATGCGCGCGAGCCGCTCCCAGCGCCAGGCGTCGAACTCGGCCGGCTGGCCGTTGCGCGGCGTCACCGGATCGATGTCGCCCTCGCGTCCGGTGAAACGCATCGCGAACCATTTCTGGCGCTGGCCGCGAAAGCGCGCGAGCCGGTGGTTCGGATCCTCGAATGGGGGAAATTCGTAAGTCAGCCAGTCGGTCTCGCCGAGGATGTCGGCGTCGCGAATGCCGGTCTCCTCCCACAGCTCGCGCCGCGCCGCCGCCTGCAGATCCTCGCCGGGGTCGACGCCGCCCTGCGGCATCTGCCATTCGAGGCCGGGCAGGACGATCTCCGGCCCGTCGTCGCGGAAGCGGCGCCCGAGGAAGACGAGGCCTTCGGCATTGAGCAGGGCGATGCCGACATTCGGCCGGTAGGGTCTGGTTTCGGTCATGCTCATATCCGTGGGGCTTCGTCTCGCATGGCAACGCATCGTGACGGCGTTGTCGCGACGGATCTGCAGAGATTCTTTGCAGTGCGAGCGTATGACACGGTTTCGGCCACGCGTCGCGGTCGGCCCGCGATCGCGAGTCAGCCGCCAGCCAGCGTGGCGAATTCCTTCACCACCCGCTCATAGACCGGCCGCTTGAACGGCACGATCAGCCCCGGCAGGTTCTTCATCGGCTCCCAGCGCCAGCTGACGAATTCCGCCTTGTGGTGGCCGCCGCCGGGCCGCTCGACGTTGATCTCGGCATCGGGCCCGGTGAAACGCAGCGCGAACCATTTCTGGCGCTGGCCGCGATAGCGGCCCTTCCAGGCGCGACCCGCGACCGTGCGCGGGATGTCGTAGGTCAGCCAGTCCCCGACCTCAGCCAGCTTCTCGACGGAGCGCACGCTGGTCTCTTCGTACAGCTCGCGTTTGGCCGCCTCCCAGGCATCCTCGCCGGGATCAACGCCGCCCTGCGGCATCTGCCAGACATGGGTGTCGTCGACATGCTCGATCCCGCCGGCGCGGCGACCGATGAAAACCAGCCCCTCCGAATTGATCAGCATGATGCCGACGCAGGTGCGGTAAGGCAGGTCCTCGTAGCGCGTCATTCCGGTCTCGGCCTTCCTGCGGGACCCTGCGCCTCGCTGCGCAGGCCTCCCGCTGTCACGTCGCCAGTCGGGCCGGCGCACGTTCGTTCAGTTCGATTTTGATTTCAGCATCGCGGTTGTCAATGGCACCAGCAGAATGCCCTTGCGGTCGAGCCCCTTGATCCAGGTGCCGATGCGGTCGATCGAGACCGGCAGCGCCGACGCGGTCCCGACGGCGACGCCACGCTCCTTGGCCAGGCTTTCGAGCTTGGCGAGCGCATTGTCGATCTCGACCGGGGTCGGCACCGCGTCGATGGCGACGTCGCCCTTCGCGAACGGCATCGCGCGTCCCGTGGCCAGCGAGGCCGCCACGCTGCGCGGGGCTGCGCCATCGTCGAACAAGGCCAGACCGCGCTTGGCGGCCTCGTTCACGATCGGCTGCATCGCCGCTTCCGTTGCGACGAAGCGCGCGCCCATGAAGTTGCCGATGCCGACGTAACCCTGCAGCCGGCTCATGTGCCAGAACAACCGGTCGATGTTCTGGTCCGGTGCGAGTGTAGCGAGCAGCGTCTGCGGACCCGGATCGTTGTCGGGATAGTCGTAGGGCTCCATCGGGACCTGGAGCAGGATCTCGTGGCGCTGCGCCCGGGCGCGCTCGGCGAGTTTGGTCGGATCGGAGCCATAGGGCGTGAAGGCCAGCGTGACCGCCGGCGGCAGCTTCATGATCGCGTCCACCGTCTTCGCGGCGCCGACGCCGAGACCACCGATCACGATCGCGACGGCCGGCATGCGCGCCGCCTTGGCGCGGTCAGCCTCGGCCGCATAGGCGGTGAACGGCTTCAGCCCGTCGGCCATCACCGGGATCATGCCGTAGCGCGACTTCTCCAGCAGCCGCGGGTCCACGCCGGGCATCTGGCTCGCCGGAGCGGCCGATCCAGGCTCCGCCGTCTCGCCACCGGCACCGATCGCGACCTCCTGGCGGGTGCCGCTGGAGCCGTCGATGATGGTGACCGTCTTGCGCTCGCCGCCCTCCTGCTTGGCCGCGGGGGCCGCGCCGTGATCGACCTTTGCCTCAGACTTGCCATCCGGCTTGGCGGCCTTGTCGTCGGCAGGCCTTGCGCCCTCGTTGATCGCGACGCGGGCGACCGGCTCGCCACCGAGCGGATTGTCGTTGAACATCGCAAAGCCGGCGAACACGACCAGGAACAGGCCGAGCAGCATCGCAAGGGCCTGCAGGGCCGTGAACGGAAGCCGAATGCGGCGCTTGCGACGCGCTTCCGTCTGTCCGAGCGGGGCGCTCAGCTCGTCGGCCGTCTCTGTCATCGAAATTCCCGAATCAATCGGGTCGACGATACCACGGCGAGGATTCGGACGCAGGGCCAGTCTCCCAAAGCCCGTAGATCGGCGGAGCGGGAAAGCAAGAAGCCAAAGAGAAAAGGAAAGGGCGGCCCGGAGGCCGCCCTTCAAACCCGATGCGCGTCTGTCGGCTGCCGCCTAGTTCGCAGCCTCTCAGTTCGCAGCCTTGGCCGGCTTGTCGGCCGCGGCCTTCTCGGTCGGCGCCGGCGTGTTGGCGCTGTTCTTGATGCCGTGGAGGAGGTCGGCGGCCATTTTGAGCGCCTTGTCGTCCTTGGCGTCCGGCGGCACGTAGGATTGCGAGCCGGTCTTCTCGTCGCCGTCGTTCTTCAGATGGCCGCGCAGCGAAGCCTCGCCCTTGGTGTCGGTGCGCGACTTCAGCTCATCCGGCACGTCCTGCAGCACCTCGATGTCGGGCACGATGCCCTTGGCCTGGATCGACTTGCCCGACGGCGTGTAGTAGCGCGCGGTGGTCAGCCGCAGCGCGCCATTGCCGGCGCCGAGCGGGATGATGGTCTGCACCGAGCCCTTGCCGAACGAGCGGGTGCCGACCAGGGTCGCGCGCTTGTGGTCCTGCAGCGCGCCGGCCACGATCTCCGACGCCGAAGCCGAGCCGCCATTGATCAGCACGATGACCGGCTTGCCCTTGGTGAGGTCGCCGGCATGCGCCGCGCGGCGCTGCGTCTCCTCGGCATTGCGGCCGCGGGTCGAGACGATCTCGCCGCGCTCCAGGAACGCGTCGGAGACGGTGACCGCCTCCTCGAGCAGGCCGCCCGGATTGTTGCGCAGGTCGATGATGTAGCCCTTCAGCTTGTCACCGATCTGGTTCTGCAGGTCGGCGATGCTCTTCTTCAGGCCCTCGGTGGTCTGCTCGTTGAAGGTGGTGATGCGGACATAGGCGATGTCGTCGCTCTCGGTGCGCGAGCGCACCGAGCGGACGCGGATGTTGTCGCGGGTCAGCGTCACGTCGAGCGGATTGTCGGCACCCTTGCGCACGACCTTCAGCTTGATCTTGGTGCCGACCGGGCCGCGCATCTTCTCGACCGCCTGGTTGAGGGTCAGGCCCTGCACGGCTTCGTCGTCGAGATTGGTGATGATGTCGTTGGCCTGGATGCCCGCCTTCGAGGCCGGCGTATCGTCGATCGGCGACACCACCTTGATCAGGCCGTCTTCCATCGTCACTTCGATGCCGAGGCCGCCGAACTCGCCGCGGGTCTGCACCTGCATGTCGCGGAAGCTCTTCGCATCCATGTAGCTCGAATGCGGATCAAGGCCCGAGAGCATGCCGCTGATCGCGGACTCGACCAGCTTCGAATCGTCGGGCTTCTCGACATAATCGCTGCGCACGCGCTCGAACACGTCGCCGAACAGATTGAGCTGGCGATAGGTATCGGCGGTCGCGGCGCGCGCCGTCGATCCCATCAACACCGCGCGCGGTTGCGAGACGAACAGGGTCAATGCCGCACCGGTGGCCGCGCTCAGGAGAATTACCGAAGTCTTACGCATCATCCGCGTACCTTTTCGCCTTCATTTGCGGCCCACCATGGGCCTGGATCGATTGGAGTGCCGTCCTTACGGAACTCGACATAGAGCACTGGTTGACTCGCGTTGGTAGCGAGAATGGAGGCGACCTGGGACGACTTACCCATGGTCGCGACCGGTTCTCCCGTCTGAACAAACTGCCCGATGTTGACGGAAATGCGCTCCATCCCGGCGATCAGGACATGATACCCGCCACCGGCGTTGAGGATCAAGAGTTGTCCGTAGCTGCGGAAGGGACCCGCATACACAACCCAGCCATCACACGGGGTTGTGACCTGGGCGCCCGGCCGGGCTGCCAAAGAAATGCCTTTATCGGAGCCCCCGGCGCCGTCCGACGCGCCAAATTCGCGAATCTTGGTGCCGTTGACGGGAAACGTCAGCATGCCCTTGGTCGAGGCGAACGCGATCGCGGGCGCCTTGCGGCCCGGGTTGCGCAGCGCATTCGCGTCCGGCTTGCTGTTGACCGGCACGCCCTGCAGGCTTGCCGTCGACGCGGCCTTGGCGGCGCTCTTGAGATCGAGCTCCATCGTCGTGATCAGCCCTTGCAGCGAGTCGATCTGCTGGGCCAGCACAGCCGCGCGCGCGCTTTCGGCTTCCATGTCTTTCTCGGCCGAGCTCTGCTTGCGCTGGCGTTCCTCCACCAGGGTCGCGAGACGGGTCTGATCGGTCCGCAGCCTGTCGCGGTCGCCGGCGAGCTTGTCGCGTTCGCTGGCGATCGTCTTGCGGATGGCGACGAGCTCGCCGAGATCGGTCGAGAGCTTTTCGGCGCGGCCACGCATCTCCGGGATCACAGCGCCCAGCAGCATCGCGGTCCGCAGCGACTGCAGCGCATCCTCGGGACGGACGAGCAGGGCCGGCGGCGTGCGGCGGCCGGCGCGCTGCAGCGCAGCCAGAACCTCGATGATCTCGGTGCGCCGCGCCTCCAGCGAGGTGCGCAGATCCTGCTCGCGGCCGTCGAGCCCGCGCAGTCGCGTTTCGGCCTCACCGACTCTCGTCTCGACGCTGCGCACCTGCGCGGCGACGTCGATCAGCTGCTGATTGAGCTTGCCGCGATCCTCGCCGAGCGCGGCGATGTCGGCCTTCAGGCGCTCCTGGGCCTCGGCGGCGGCCTTCTGGGCCGCGCGGGCGGCCTCGAGCTCCTGCTCGCGCTGCTTCAGTTGCTCAGGTGTCGCCGGTGTCGGTGAGGCGGTACCGGCGAGGGAAGGCCGAAGTCCGGTCTGCGCCGTCGCCGGCAGACCGGGAACGACGATCAGCAGCGCGACCAGCGACGCGCAGCACGACCGGCCGCTGCGGACGGTTCTTGAGGAACGGGAGAGGGGCCGCGCAGCGAACATCGAGGTCCTTATTGTGCTCCCATCGTCCCCTATTCAAGCGCGGTGATAGGGGTGACCGGCCAGGATCGTAGCAGTACGGTAAATCTGCTCGAGCAGCAGGACGCGGACGATCTGGTGCGGCCAGGTCGCAGCGCCGAACGCAACCCCAAGCTTGGCTCTGCGCCGTAATTCGGGCGAAAGTCCGTCGGCGCCGCCGATTGCGAAGACGGCTGCCGGAATGCCTTCGTCCCGCCAGCGTCCAAGATAACCCGCAAAGGTTGTGCTGTCGACGTTCTGGCCACGCTCGTCGAGACACACGAGTACGGACTTGTCCGGGATTGCCGCCGACATCGCGGCGGCCTCCTCGGCGATGCGCGTTGCCGCGTCGCGGGCGCGGCTTTCCGGAATCTCATGAATGTCGAGGCCGCGAAAGCCGAGCTTGCGGCCGATGTCATCAAAACGCCCGCGGTAGCGCTCCGCGAGCTCCCGCTCGGGACCCTGCTTCAACCGGCCGATGGCGACCACGATCAGGCGCATGCGCACGGACTAGCACGTGCGCCGCACGATTCGCATCCGGCGCGGCGTGGGACCGCCTAGACCGTCTTCGCCGGGTTCGGCCCTTGAGTCCACAATCGCTCGAGATTGTAGAACTCGCGAACCTCGGGTCTGAACACGTGCACGATCACGTCGCCGGAATCGATCAGCACCCAATCGCAATTGGGCAGGCCCTCGATGTGGAGTTTCTTGGTGCCGGCTTCCTTCAGGCCCTTGGCGACGTTTTCCGCGATCGACCCGACGTGCCGGTTCGAGCGGCCCGTGGTGATGACCATGTAGTCGGAATACGCCGATCTGCCGTGAAGATTGATCGTGACCGTCTCCTCCGCCTTCATGTCTTCGAGGCGGGAGAGGATGGTGCGCAGGGTCTTGTCGGCGTCGGGTTGCGCCTGCAAGGCCGCATCTCGGGTCGACGTCTTACGCGCTGACTTGGCAGTGGCCGACTTGGTCGTCGTTGCCTTCGTCTTGGGTAAGGCCGACTGGGACAATACAGATGTGGTCAGGGACCATTCCTTTCACTGTATCGCAGGCCGAATCCAACCCGGCCTGCTGACCATACTAGGCATGTGGGGTTAACGGTTTCAACAATCCAGTGCCCCGACTGCCCGGCCCGACATTCTCGACCGGCCGCCCCGCTTCGGACCGTAACGGGACGGCAAGTTCCATGCACATCCGATGCCGCGCGACAGCGAGCGCGGCCGTTCAGAACGACTTCCAACTGCCGTCCGGGTTCCTCAGGCCCGTCGACGACAGGCTGAGCTTGAGGCCGGTGAGGTAGACCCAGGCTGGCGCGGCGCTGTCGGCGAGACGGCTGGCCTGCGCTTCGGGAATGCGATACCGCGCGAGGGCGCGTGCGGCGGGTGCGTTCAGGGCGCGGAAGCTGCGCGGCGGGCGGTCGACCACGGCCATGGGAACCTGGGCCGCGATGTGCTGCCACTTCTGCCAGCGATGGAACTGCGCGAGATTGTCGGCGCCCATGATCCACACGAAGCGCAGGCGGGAGGCGCGCCGGCGCAGATAATCGATCGTGTCGGCAGTGTAGCGGGTGCCAATGACGGATTCGAGACAGCTGATCTCGATGCGCGGATCGGCGGCGACTTTGCGCGCCGCCTCGGCGCGCTCGGCCAGCGCATGCAGCCCGCCATTGTTCTTAAGCGGATTGCCCGGCGTCACCAGCCACCAGACACGGTCGAGCTGCAGCCGCTTCAGCGCGAACAGGCTGATCGCGCGATGCGCCTGGTGCGGCGGGTTGAACGAGCCGCCGAGCAGGCCGATGCGCATGCCGTCGCTGTAGGGCGGCAGCGCCTGGCGGATCGCAGGCCGCATGGCTGTGGCGTCGGTCACGGCGGCCCCCGCCTGCTGCTCGTGTAACTCAACCACAGGATGCGGCGGTCATGGCCGCGTCTGACCACTGCCGTGAATGCGGTATTTGAAGCTCGTCAGCTGCTCGACCCCGACCGGCCCGCGCGCATGGAACTTGCCCGTGGCGATGCCGATCTCGGCGCCAAAACCGAACTCGCCGCCGTCGGCGAACTGGGTCGAGGCATTGTGCAAGACGATGGCCGAGTCGACCTCGTTGAGGAACTTGTCGGCCGCGGCGTTATCGTCGGTGACGATCGCGTCGGTGTGGTGCGAGCCGTGCGCGTGGATGTGGGCGATCGCGCCCTCCACGCCGTCGACGACCTTGGCGGCGATGATCGCGTCGAGATATTCGGTGTCCCAATCCTCGTTGCTGGCCGGCTTCACCCGCGCATCGGCCGCCCGCACCACATCGTCGCCCCGCACCTCGCAGCCGGCGCCAATCAGCATGTCGACCAGCGGCTTGATCTTGTCGGCGCTGGCGCGATCGACCAGCAACGTCTCCGCCGCGCCGCAGACGCCGGTGCGGCGCATCTTCGCGTTCAGCACGATCGACTTGGCCATCTCGAGATCGGCGGCGCCGTCGACATAGACGTGGTTGACGCCTTCGAGATGCGCGAACACCGGCACGCGCGCCTCGGCCTCGACGCGGGCGACGAGGCTCTTGCCGCCGCGCGGCACGATGACGTCAACGCCGCCGTTCAGGCCGGACAGCAGCAGGCCGACTGCGGCGCGATCGCGCGTCGGCACCAGCGTGATCGCAGCCTCCGGCAGGCCCGCCTCGCGCAGGCCTTCGACCATACATTCATGGATGGCGCGGCAGGAGCGGAATGAGTCCGAGCCGCCGCGCAGGATCACCGCATTGCCGGACTTCAGGCACAGCACGCCGGCATCGGCCGCCACATTGGGACGACTTTCGAAGATCACGGCAATGACGCCGAGCGGCACCCGTACGCGCTCGATGGTCATCCCATTCGGCCGCTGCCAGCTCTCGGTCACGACGCCAACCGGATCGGCGACGCCGCGTACCACGGCGATGCCGTCGGCCATCGCGGCGACGCGGGCCGGGGTCAGGGTGAGGCGATCGAGGAAGGACGAGGTCATGCCGGCCGCCTTGGCCTCGGCAACGTCCTCGGCATTGGCGGCGATGATCGCTTCAGTGCGGGCGCGGATCCGCCGCTCCATCGCCTCCAGCGCGCGGTTCTTCTGCTCGGCCGGCGCCAGCGACAGCACGCGGGCGGCCGCACGGGCGCGCTTGGCGAGGTCGTTCATCAGGGCGGGCAGATCGGCGCTGCCGTCGATGGCTTTCAAAGGCGCGGTCATGGGCTTTTCAACCTTGAACTAAGGCTCTCCAGTAGCACGGAACGAGGCCGTTTGCGAACGCCGGTGCCTTGGCCTCAGGCTGGGCCGGCGCCCGCCGGGCCGATCACCAGGTCGTCGCGATGGATCATCTCGGCGCGGCCGGAGACGCCGAGGATGATGGCCACGTCCGGCGACGAGCGACCCTTGATCCGTTCGGCATCATCGGCGTCGTAGGCGACGAGGCCGCGGCCGATCTCATGGGTGTCGGGGCCGCGCACCACGACGGCATCGCCGCGGGCGAACTGGCCGTCGACACGGATGACGCCGGCCGGCAGCAGGCTCTTTCCGGCGCGCAGTGCGGTCACTGCGCCGGCATCGATCGTCAGCGTGCCCTTCGGCTCCAGCGAGCCCGCGATCCAGCGTTTTCGCGCGGTGACCGGGTTCGCTGGCGTCAGGAACCAGGTGCAGCGGCCGCCATCGGCGATCGCCCGCAGCGGATGCTCGATCTTGCCGGACGCAATCAGCATGTGGGTGCCGCCTGTGGTGGCGATCTTGGCGGCCTCGATCTTCGTGCGCATGCCGCCGCGCGAAAACTCCGAGGCGGCGCTGCCGGCCATGGCCTCGATGTCGGCGGTGATGCTCTCGACCACGGGGATCAGTCGCGCATTCGGATCCTGCGCGGGCGGCGCGGTGTAGAGGCCGTCGATATCGGACAGCAGCACCAGCAGATCGGCGCTCGCCATGGTCGCGACACGGGCGGCGAGGCGATCATTGTCGCCATAGCGGATCTCGGCCGTCGCAACCGTGTCGTTCTCGTTGATGACCGGTACCGCGCGCCATTCCAGCAGCTTGGCGATGGTCGAACGGGCGTTGAGATAGCGCCGGCGCTCCTCGGTGTCCTGCAGCGTCACCAGGATCTGGCCGGCATTGACGCCGTGGGCGCCGAGCACCTCCGACCAGGTCCGCGCCAGCGCGATCTGGCCGACCGCGGCGGCCGCCTGGCTTTCCTCCAGCTTCAGCGGTCCGCGCGGCAGTTTCAACCGGCTGCGGCCGAGCGCGATCGAGCCTGAGGACACGACCAGCAGCTCGCAGCCGCGGCTGTGCAGCCTGGCAATGTCGGCGGCCAGCGCTGTGAGCCAGGAGGCGCGCACCTCGCCGGCCTCGGAATCGACCAGCAGCGACGAGCCGACCTTGACGACGATGCGGCGGAAATTTTCGAGACGGGGTGCCATGGCGTGAACAGGGTCGGTTCGAGCCCTCGCATCGTGATGAGAGGTGCGTGGCTGACACGCGGTCCGCACGGGACGGGGCTCAAGTGTTGATGGATGGCGGCGAGTGTCGCAAGCGAGGGCCTGCGAGGCAAGGTTGGCTTCAGTTCAGCCCTGCGGTGACGTTGGGGCCGCCCACGGCTCCTCGGTCGCGGCGCTCTCGGTCGTGCTCTTGGCCTTGAGGGACACCGGCTGTTCGGCGACCACGTCGGCGAGCTTGCGCAGCGCTTCCTTGACGCCCTCGCCGGTGGCGCCGGAGATCAACAGCGGCGTCTTCTTGGCGGCGCGCTTCAGCCGGTCCCTCTGCTTCTTCAGCTCGTCCGGGTCGACCGCATCGATCTTGTTCAGCGCGACGATCTCCACCTTGTCGGTCAGCTCGCCGCCATAGGCTTCCAGCTCGTGCCGCACCGTCTTGTAGGCCTTGCCGGCATGCTCGCAGGTGGCGTCGACCAGGTGCAGCAGCACACGGCAGCGCTCGACATGGCCGAGGAAACGGTCGCCGAGGCCGGCGCCCTCATGCGCGCCCTCGATCAGGCCGGGAATGTCGGCCAGCACGAACTCGCGGCCGTCGGCGTTCACGACGCCGAGCTGTGGATGGAGCGTGGTGAACGGATAGTCGGCGATCTTCGGCTTGGCGGCCGAGACCTTGGACAGGAAGGTCGACTTGCCGGCATTGGGCAGGCCGACCAGGCCGGCGTCGGCGATCAGCTTCATGCGCAGCCAGATCCAGCGCTCCTCGCCGGGCTGGCCGGGATTGGCGTGGCGCGGCGCCCGGTTGGTCGGCGACTTGAAATGCGCGTTGCCAAAGCCGCCATTGCCGCCCTGGGCCAGCACGAAGCGCTCGCCGACCGCGGTAAAGTCGTGGATCAGCGTCTCCCGGTCCTCGTCGAAGATCTGGGTGCCGACGGGAACCTTGAGCACCACCGACTTGCCGCCTGCGCCATGACAGTCCTTGCCGGACCCGTTTCCACCCCTCTGGGCCTTGAAGTGCTGCTGGTAGCGGTAGTCGATCAGGGTGTTGAGGCCGTCGACGGCCTCAATGACGACGTCGCCGCCGCGGCCGCCATTGCCGCCGTTCGGGCCGCCGAACTCGATGAACTTCTCGCGCCGGAACGCAACGCAACCGTTGCCGCCGTCGCCGGAGCGCACATAGACCTTGGCTTCATCGAGGAATTTCATAGGGCTCTAGGTAGGCGAGGCGGGCCTCCGGGGCAACTCAAACCGCCGCGGATCGCGCGGAAAAGCGCAAGAATACCGCCCCGGTCAGGGCCGAAGGCCGCTCGCGCAGCACCGCGACGACCTGCCGCTACGGCGGCTCGAGATCGCCGCCGCCCCTCTTTGCGATCGCCGCGATGTCGTTCGGGGACGGGACGGCGGTGGGCTGAGGCAAAGCCAAGCCGCCGCGCAATCTCGCAAATTGGCGCGCGAGTTGCGGAGCCGCAGTGCTCGTCCCGATCAGGCGCAGGACGGCGCCGCTCCGGTTACCCCCGGCACGGATTCCGGTGAGGGCGTTGTCTTCGTCACAGGGCAGCGCGTAATCCGGACCGATGCGGTGGCCGCCGCGGGGCCGGCCCGCCGATGAATAAGGCGTCTTGCGGCCATCCGCCACCACGTACCCGCCTGCAACATGGACCCGGTGCTTCTTGCCGGTTGCGATCCCGTTCAGCGTCCCAAACCGATCCAACAGCGATCCGGTCCGATCGAACTCCCCGTCGATGCGCGTACAACTGGCCCCAGCCGACCGGGTTTGCTCCCAGTTGGAATCGACAAAATGCGAGCGTTTGGCCCCCGTGCGCGCGCCCATGTTCGGATCGGTGCGCGCCACATAGGCGTGCATTTCGGCGTTTTCGGGAATGCCGTCGACCTTGATGGTCCAGTCGCCGTGCTCGTTGCTGGCCTGATCTTCTGGCCTCACCACGGTCGGGCCGACTTCGAGCAGCCACATCCTGTCTTTGCCCCAGACGATCGGGCCGATCAGCTGAGGGGTGGTGCCGCCCGGCTTCGGAAGTGTTGTTCCGATGACAGCACAGCCTGATGTCAGCTGAACTTTGCCGCTCGGCGACGTCAAGGTGACGGTGACTCCCTGGGCCTCATCGTCCTCCATCCAGATCTCTGCAAAGACCAGCACGGTATTGTCCGGCGGCAAACGCCAGATCCATTCGACGTGCTCGGGCTGCTCGCTGTCGCTGGTGAAGACGACGTGACCGTCGCTGAGATAGGCGTTGCCGGCGGAGAGCACGATGTCGAGCTTCGGCTTGTTGTTCTTGCCGTTGTATTCAGCAACCAGAGCCGACAAGGCGCTCTCGAGTTCTGCCGTGCCGTCATGCGGTCCGGTGGTCGGACCGTAGCTGAGGTTGATGATCACGTTCCTGGTCTTGACCGGGTCTGCAAACGACAGAATGTACTGGATGCCCTGGACGACATAGGTCTTCAGCCACACGCCAGTCGCATCCCGGATACATTCATCGGAGAATTGCACGAACACGACGTCAGCGTCGCACGCAGGATCAGTCGAGGGGCGACCAGGTGTCCAACTCGGCGGATCGCGGCGGTCCTTGCCTGGTTTCGACGGGCCGATACGAGAGGAAATCGGAACAGGCCCCGCCAGGACGTCCATGACATGGCCCCCATGCGAGTCCCGGCGTGCGAGGGTCGTGAACCCGGCGGCTGCGTAACAGCCATCCTCGTCGACGCCATCGGTAGCTGTCGCGTGCAGCGAGATCCAATCGTCGAGTCCGATCTGCTGCGGCTCTATGCCGGCGGCGAAATCGCGTCGGTACTCGAGACCGTAGGCAAAGTCGGTGAGCTCCATTCCGAACTTGCGCGTTCCGATCGCGACCGGCTGCTTATTCTGGTTCTGATCCCAGATGGCTCGGACCCGCGTGCTCAGTGGGCCGCTGGTTCTTAGGAAGCGCGCCGCAGAAAACGGGCAGCCATCGTCCAGCATGCCGATCAGAAGCGGTCCTGGCGCCTCCTTACCTTCCTTGAAGCGGTGGCGGATGGGCGCACTCTTTTGGAATGACTTGGGAGATGACGGTTTGACCGGCAAGGATAACGCGACCCGGTTGACATAATTGCCCCAGACGGACTCGTGCAATGCGCTATCCAGCACCGCGCTCGCGCGGCAGCGCATCGTCAGGTACCGCGAGTCTGCCGCATAAGGCGCGAGTTCGATGCCGTACTTTGTCGTGGCGAACTCGGGCTGGGTTGGTTCCAGCTGGCCCGCCACTTTCGCGAAATCTGCGGCCGTTCCAGCCTCTTTCAGCTCGATCAGGAGCAGGAGCCTGTATTTGTCATCGTCGAAACGATCCCATTTTTCCTGGAGGTTTTCCTCGAAGTTCTTGAATTCCGTCGAGATCGCGTATCGGAGATAGGGATCGAAGCATCTCGGATAGTTCTTGGGCGCCCCGGGCTCGGCCATGGCTCGCTCTCCGCATGAATTATGGGTAGCTCGGAACGCCAAATCTGCCCTTCCACTCCGCTTGAGCCTCACACCAGACGTGATGCATCAGAGGGGACTGGGTGACGTTCACGCCGGCAGATTGCGAGAAGTAGAACGGACCCTGGTCGAGATCCTGGGCCGGGACGATCGTGGTGTTGAACGGATTGAAATCCGTCGTCGGGTATTGGTCGATTCCTGCCGCAAGGAAGGTCCGCTTCATGAAGGGCTGGCTCGTCTCGTTCCCATTGCAACGCCCGACAAAGTACTCGCCCAGGGCGACGCCCAGCATGCGTCCCGCCATGCTGTCAGCCGGAAAGTGGACGCCGGCGATGACGCGGTTGGTCGTGATCCGGGCACACACGCGATCGAGCTGATCGATGACCCATTTGTGCCGCGTCGGATCAAGCTTCAGCAACTGCTTCAACACGTAGGTGACCGCATAGGTCTGCGTCGCGTGCCCCATCGGGAAGCTTCCATGCCCCGGGGTCGTGATCATCGGCTGGACCTCGGCGTTGTATTCGACCGGACGGTAGCAGCCCAGCGCGTGCTTGACGCGCATCTCCACGTAGACGCAAAATTGCAGCACCATGTTGATGAGTTCGAATGTGCGCCGCGTCCGCTCGGCATGGAGGTAGACGATCGATGCCCAGAAAGCGAACTGCGGATCGATCTGCGCCAGGATTTCCGTGGCGCGCTCGTTGCGCAGTTCGGCCCAACTGAGGACCAGGGGGATCTGCTGTTCGAAAGTGGTTTGTGCCGGCCGCTGAATTTCGGCGATCAGCGATCTCTGTCCGGATACGGACGACCATATCTGGAAGGCGTCAGAGCTTGACGGTTGAGAGTTTGCCGTGATGCCCTGGAAGGTGATGCCTTGCAGCATCTCTCCGATAGCAACATAGGCGCGAACCCACGCCTCCCAGCGCTCCATTTGGGCGGGGTCATCGATGACCGGGAGCGCCGGCTCATAAAGCACGAGCGGTTTTTCGGTGACGATGCTGCCCTCGCGCACATGGATCAATGCATCGACCATCACCGGATTGGCATAGACATCGCCAAGCGTGCCGAGTACGGCACCGCCAGCGCCGCCGACGCCACCCGCGCCGCCTGCTCCGCCGGCGCCTCCAGCACCACCCGCGCCGCCTGCTCCGCCCGCTCCGCCGGCACCACCTGCGCCGCCCAGTTGGCCCATGTCCGCCTCCTATGATTGAGTCAGCTCACAATGGTAGGGTCGTCCTTTCAGTTGCAGTTCTCCGGGCGATACTCACTCAGCTGTCGACCAGTTCACACGCCCGGATCCTTTTCGTCCTCAATGCCGCTTGGAGTTGCCGTTACCGGATGGCAGGCCGGCTAACGCCAGACAGCGCGCCCATTCCCGACCGGTTTCGAGCTGAGCGTTCGGCATGCGGGCAAGATAGGTTTCGACCGTCAGCGTCGGGTCGACCTCCCGCACCTTCGCTAGTGTCGATCGGGCCTCCTCCATTCGGCCCTGCAGCACGAGCGCAATGGTCAAGGCTCGCCACGTCGAGGGGTGCATGCGGTTGAGTGCCAGCGATGAGCGCGCAAGTCTTTCAGCGGTGGCATAGTCATGAGCGGAAAGTGCAGCCGTCGCGCTGAGCGACTCGAAGTAATAGCGCATCGGATCAAGCGGCGAGAGCTCCATGGCGCGCTGGGTCTCGTGCACTGCAGCGGCACCGTCACCCTTGAATGCGTCGACCGTCCCAAGGAACAGCCAGCCGAGCGCGTGGCTGGGGTTTGCGAGGACGGCCGCCTCGCAACGCCTGCGCGCCATGTCGAGGTCCTTGAACAGATGACAGTAGACGAACCCCTCGGCTGCGAGCGCGAGCGCGTCGGACGGGTCGCGATCAAGCGCGGCATGGGTCGTCGCCAGGGCCTCGGCTGCGTCGCGGGTGCGGTCCTCGGACCAGCCTCGTGTCAGTCGCAGGATGTACCAGTGGCCGAGCCAGGCGCGCGGGGCCGCAATACGGCCGTGCCGGTTGATCAGCTCCTCGAGGATATTGCGTGTCTGGAGAAACTCTTCCCTGGTGGACCTGTGCATGAGCTTGATTGCGCCGAGCAGGAGCGAGTAGCTCTCGAGCGTCGGCAGCGGCTGGGTCAGGATATGGTCGACCTCGGCGTCGAACACGGCGAAGTGTACGGCTCGTGCGATGCGATCGGCCATCTCGCTTTCGGGCCGAAGCAAATCCTCGACGGATCCGCTGAGCCGATCCGTCCAGATCACCTGATCGTCGCGGGCGGCGGAGAGCTCAGCAGTCACCATGATCTGGCTGCCGTTGGCCACATAGGCTCCACTGAGGACGTAGGCCGCACCCAGATGCGCCGAGACCTGGCCAAGGTCGCTGGTCCGACCGCGGAACACGGCGGTCGAAAGCCGCGAGATCACCTTGAGATTCGCAGACTTCGACAGGCGCCAGATCACGCCGTCGGCGATCAGGTTGCCGACGTCCACGAGCCCAGGCGCCTCGGTTCGGGCTGCGAATGGAATCACGGCAATGCTCGGCTGCATCGCCGCTCCGTAGTCGCGCCTCCCGGCGATGGTCGGCTGCGGCCCCGGCGGACCGACGCGGTATGCTCGAACCGGCCTGTCAAAGTGCTTCAAAACGCAGTTGCCGAGATCTTCGCAGACCGCGTCGACGCCGTGCGTCAATTCGTCACGCGCGGCGGCGCTCCCGATCGTCTCGCCTGGGCTGGCGAGGCTAGCCAGAGCGGCAGCCAGCTCCTCCTGCGCCGATGCGCTTGCGATCGTCTCGCCGGGTCCGGCCAGAGTTGCCAGCCGTGCCGCAAGGTTGACGCCGGTCCCGTAGATGTCGACGCCATCGCTCCAAGCCATTGCGGCGTTGATGCCCGCACGCAAGTGAAGATGTCGATCCTCCGGGAGCCCGGCGTTCTGCGCAGCCGCCGCTCGATGCATCTCGGCAACGGCATTCACGGCATCCCTGACGGTCTCGAAACGAGCAAGCAAGCCGTCGCCAAGGCTTTTCACAAGAGTGCCCTGATGCCGGGGCAATATTTCCGACGCGATCAGGCGGATGAGTTCGGTCCAGCGCTGAACGGTAGCAGCCTCATGCGCGCTCATCAGGCGCACGGATTCGACCACATCGACCAACAGCACCACGGTCTGCTGCAGCACCAGACTTGCCGCAGCATTCCCCATCGCGGGCGGTTCCGCCCGGAGATCCAGCTCGTTCTTGCCCTCTGCATCACTGCTCATATCGGACTCGAAACGGGCGCACGCCCTGTTTCATGACGCGGCGGCCAGCCGAGATGTCGCGCGGGTGCAAGCGATGCGGTGCCGGCGCTGCCCTGCTGCCGACGAATGTGGGTATGGGGATATGCTGCGTTGGCATGACCAGATACTCGAACCGCTTCTAGAGCCGCCATCGCGCGTCAGATTCGGAGCGCCTCGTCCCAAATGCAACTGCATATGATGGGTTTTGCCGAGCGCCCGAATGGTTCAGCAAAATCGCAGGTTGAAGAACCGGATCGAAAAGAAGCTGCAGTATGAGGCCCGGGCGAGTGTGGTGCGCCGGAACCCCGGCTCGCTTAATCGTGATCTTGTGATCGGCGCCTGTGTTTGCGCATCTTCCCGCCAAGGGCTTGTCGCGCGCGCTCACGACTCCTAAACGAGCCGATGAAGAAGTGAAGGCCGGGATACCGCGACCATATCGCACCCGGGCTTCAGCCAGAACAACCAGCCCATTGCGCAATGACCCTCCTCTCCCGGATCTCCGTCCAAAACGATGTACGATCGGCGCGGCTGGCCGGCATCGGCCTGATGCTGCTGTCGATTTCGATGTTCTCGTTCGGCGATGCCTTGGGCAAGTTCCTGGTGTCGACCTATGCCGTCGGCCAACTGCTGTGGCTGCGCGCCTGTGCGGCGCTGCTGCTGCTCGCGCCGTTCATCTGGCGCAACCGAGCCGCCTTTCTGCAGCTCGAGCGTCCTTGGCTACAGCTGGTGCGCGTGATCCTGTCGACGCTCGAGGTCGCGGCGTTCTTTCTCGCCACCGTCTATCTGCCGCTTGCCGACGTCATCACCTACTATCTCGCAGGTCCCATCTTCGTCACCGCGCTGTCTGCGCTGGTGCTGCGCGAGCATGTCGGCTGGCGACGCTGGACCGCGATCCTGATCGGCTTCTGCGGCGTGCTGATCGCGCTGCGGCCCTCGGCGCAGACCTTCAGCCTGCCGGCGCTGATCGCGCTCGGCGGCAGTCTGTCGTTCGCGGTGCTGATGCTGATCACGCGCAGCCTGCGCGCAACGCCGGACATCGTGATGGCGTCGTCGCAATTCGTCGGGACCTTCCTGCTCGGCGCGGCGATGTCCTCGTTCGGCTGGGTGACGCCGACGCCCGGCAGCCTGGTGATGTTCGCGGCCGCCGGCATCATCTCGGTGACCGCGCTGTTCTGCGTCAACCGCTCGCTGAAGCTCGCGCCGGCCTCAGTGGTCGTGCCCTATCAGTACACGATGATCGTCTGGGCCGTGCTGTTCGGCTTCGTCGTGTTCGGCGACGTGCCGCATCCCGCGACGATCGTCGGCGCCACCATCATCATCGGCGCGGGGCTGTACATCTACTTGCGGGAACGAAGCCTGGGGCAGGGACAGGGTGCGGTGAATCCGCCGGCCTGAGATGCCACCCTCCCCCTCCAGGGGAGGGTGGCCCGGCCTAGTTCCGCCGTCCCGCGTTGGCCCAGGCCTTCAGCGATCCCCAGACACCGCGGGTGAGGCGGAAGGCGTCGACCGGGGCGGAGGAGCCGATCACCTCGAAGCGGTGCAGCTCGACGCCGGTCCATTGGAAGCCGCACTTTTCCAGGATGTTGCGCGAGGCTGGGTTGCTGACGCGGGCGTGCCCGATCAGCAAATTGTCCTCGCTCGTCTCGAAGAAATGGTCGATTGCGGCGCGCGCGGCTTCGGTGCCGAAGCCGCGGCCCCAATGATCGACGCCGAGCCAGTAGCCGAGCTCGGCCCGCCCTTGCGCAGGACGGTTAATGCCAACCATGCCGATCGGCGTGTCCAGGTGTTCGATCAGGAAGGCGGTCTCGCCTGCCTGCTCCGCCAGCGCGCGCACGAAACGGGCGGCATCGACCTCCGAATACGGGTGCGGCAGGCGGCGGGTGTTCTCGGCGATAACACGGTCGTCGGCGAGCCGGGCGATGGCAGTCACGTCCGCGAGCACCGGCGCACGCAGCGTCAGCCGGGGGGTCTCGAGGACGCAAGGTCTCGCCTCGCGCAAGGTGGGAGTCGTGATGTCCTGCAGCATGTCGGGCTCCATCGACGCTTCGGGATCAACTGATCAGCGAAAAAGAAAAGGGGAGGCCGGTTGTCCCGCCTCCCCTGGAGCCATCTGGCGCTCCGCCGGTTCATCAGGACCCGGCGGACGCATGTTGTTCCACCGTTATTCTATTCGGCAGCCTGGGCGGCTACCGGCCGCACCGAAATGAACGTGCGGTTGGCCCGGTCATGGAACTCGACGACGCCCTCGATCTTGGCGAACAGGGTGTGGTCCGTGCCCATGCCGACGTTGAGGCCGGGGTGCCAGGTCGTGCCGCGCTGACGCGCAATGATGTTGCCGGGAATCACGCGCTCGCCGCCGAACGCCTTGATGCCGAGGCGCTTGCCCTTGGAGTCGCGTCCGTTGCGGGATGAACCGCCTGCCTTTTTATGAGCCATCGCTCGTCTCCGATCTCGCGATCACCTTTAGCGCGATTCCGCCAAGGGATCATTCACATTTGCTGGGCGCGGACGAAAAATCCGCGCGATGAGGGTTCAAGCCAATGCGGCGCGGCAATCGCGCCGGCACGCTTACTCGGCGGCGTCGGCCGCCGGGGCTTCCGCCTTGGCCTTCTTCGGCCGCGGGCCCTTGGTCGGCTTGGCGTTGCCGGTCAGGATTTCGCTGACGCGGATCAGCGTCAGCTCGTCCCGGTAGCCGCGCTTGCGGCGCGAATTCTTGCGGCGGCGCTTCTTGAACGCGATGACCTTGGGGCCGCGCTTGTGGTCGAGCACCTCGACGGCCACGGACGCACCGGCCACGGCAGGCACGCCCAGCACCGGGGTGTCGCCACCGACCACCAGCACTTCGTTCAGCTGCACGATCGTACCGGGCTCACCGTCGATCTTGCCAATCTCGAGCACATCATCCGGGGCGACGCGGTATTGCTTGCCGCCGGTCTTGATGACTGCGAACATCGTTCTCATCCTTCGTGTTCGATCCCGGCCTCGAAGCACGATGGCCCCGGGTCGGCTTCTTGTTCAGTCGTTATGGTTCATGAAGTCCGGCCCGATCGGGACCGGCGTCGCGCCCTTGGGCTCAACACCCGCCGGATACGCGCAACGACAAACGGCGCGAGAACACCCGCGCCGGTCGATCGGGTGCTTATAGCCGGGTCGGCTGACGAGTCAAGGGAAAGGGGCGAATAGGGAGTAGCGAATAGCGAGTAGGGAAGGCAGGTGGCGGCCAACCTCGACCCCTATTCGCTTCTTCCTATTCGCCATTCGCCTCTCCCGCCGCAACCAAACTGTCGCCTGCGCCGTTGTCCGGGCCAACGCACAGCACGGCAGGGATCCGATGGCCGACGACATCATGACCACCACGGGCATCGCCCGCCACGGCGCGGCGCGGCTGCCGTCGGTCGAGATCGACAGCTTCAACATCGAACTCAAGGACGAGGATGGCTTCCTCGGCGATCGCGCCTCCAAGGGCGCGTTCCGCAAGATCCTCGAGCGCTGGCGCAAGCCGTTGCGCAAATCCGACAAGGACCCGTTCGGTGACGAGGACAGCGACACCATCAGCAAGAAGGCACTGGACGCAATCCTGGTCGGCGACGACACCGAGGCTTCGGCGGTGGTGCATTCGGCGATCGAGGAGTTCGCCCAGGAGCTCGCTTATGTGACCCGGCGCTTCCTGCGCACCAAGGCCTGGGCCAAGACCGAATGCATCGTGGTCGGCGGTGGCTTTCGGGATTCCCGGCTCGGCGAGCTCGCCATCGCGCGCACCGAGATCATCCTCAAGGACGAGGGCTTCGGCGTCGAGTTGGAGCCGATCCGCTACCATCCCGACGATGCCGGGCTGATCGGCGCGCTGCATCTGGCGCCGTCGTGGATCTTCGAGGCCCATGACAGCATCCTCGCGGTCGACATCGGCGGCACCAACATCCGCTGTGGCGTCGTCGAGACCGCCCGGAAGAAGGCGCCGGACCTGTCCAAGGCGTCGGTCTGGAAGTCCGATCTGTGGCGCCATGCCGACGACGAGCCGACGCGGGAAGGCGCCGTCAAGCGGCTCGCCAAGATGCTGAAGGGCCTAATCGAGGAGGCCGATACCGAGGGGCTCAGGCTCGCGCCGTTCATCGGCATTGCCTGTCCCGGCGTGATCAGCGAGGACGGCTCGATCGAGAAGGGTGCGCAGAACCTGCCGGGCAATTGGGAGAGCAGCAAGTTCAACCTTCCGGCCAGCCTGGTCGAGGCGATCCCGATGATCGGCGATCACGACACCGCGGTGCTGATGCACAATGACGGCGTCGTCCAGGGCCTGTCCGAGGTGCCGTTCATGCAGGAGTTCGAGCGCTGGGGCGTGCTGACCATCGGCACCGGGCTGGGTAATGCCCGCTTCACCAACCGTCGCAAGGAGAACGGTCGCAAGGACAAAGATGACAAGTCGAAGGACGAGAAGGGCGACGACAAGAAGGCGGCCAAGAAGAAGGATTGAGCGTCGGCGCGGCCGCGCCACTGTGTCTCTCGGCGGCCCGGAGGGAGCGATGCTGCGTTGCAGCGGGGGTGCCTCCCCGGTCCAAGACGTGCGGAAAACCGCCGTGCAACCAATCGGATGGCCTAAAACCCGGTAAC
Source organism: Bradyrhizobium sp. SZCCHNPS1003 (assembly GCF_032381555.1). NCBI lineage: Bacteria > Pseudomonadati > Pseudomonadota > Alphaproteobacteria > Hyphomicrobiales > Nitrobacteraceae > Bradyrhizobium > Bradyrhizobium sp. SZCCHNPS1003. The sequence continues at coordinate 203,152 of NZ_JAUHIU010000007.1, read as the reverse complement.
CTTGACTGGTTAGGTTAAGGAACGGTTCACATTGCGATGCACGCGCAGATGGCCCAGGGTCGCCGGCGTCGCTCAGGCCGGCCGGATTGACCCCCGTCTCTTCCGTCGGTTTCCCCAAGATGTAGCGACACGGGACCGCCGGTATGTGTCAGCGTACGGCGGTCCCACCCTCTTGCTTGTCCTTTGTCCTTTTCGACCTCCGCCAGCCATCGCGGCCTGCAACGACCAAACAATCATCAGCACGGTGCCAGTCCATATTTACAAACCGTCTAGTCGGTTTTATAAGAAGGCATCCCAAATGGGGTGGGATTTTAACGGCGCGCTCGCGCCCAAACGGAGTATGAGCAGATGACGATCAGAGGCGCGAGATCTTGGCTGGCCGCCCTGGCGGTGACCGCGCTGGCCTGCGGCGGGGCGCAGGCGGCGGACCTGCCGGCGACCGCGTACAAGGCGCCGGCCTATGCGGCTGCGCCGGCGCCGTTCTCCTGGACCGGCTTCTATGCCGGCGCGAATGTCGGCGGTGCCTTCACCGGCAATGATGGGTTCGCCAATGCTGCGAGCGGCAATGGCGGCAAGCTGTCCGGGGTCATTGGCGGCCTGCAGGCCGGCTACAACTACCAGCTCTCGCCGCTCGTCGTAGTCGGCATCGAGAACGACCTCGGCTTCACCGGCCTGTCGCGCAAGGGCGACCTGGTCAATCCCGCCATCAGTGCGCCCTGGCTGACCTCCGGGCGCGCCCGCGCCGGCGTCACGCTGCTCGACCAGCGGCTGTTTCTGTACGGCACTGCGGGCCTCGCGGCCGGCGAGCTGAAGGACGGTCCGATCCACAAGGTGAAGATGGGATGGACCGCGGGCGGCGGTGCCGAATGGGCGTTCCTGCCGAAATGGTCGGCCAAGCTCGAATATCTCTACACCGACCTCAAGCACGACGGTCTGCCGGACTGGCGGGCAGCCAAGATCCACATGGTGCGGGCCGGCGTGAACTACCATTTCGACCTGTTCCGCTGACCGGAGCGCACCAGTATCTACGGTGTTCGAAGGGCCCACGCGTCAGTCTCGGGCCTTCGGGACGCGCGGGTCGGGCGGTATAGCCGACCGACCCGCGCGAGCGGTTCGCTTCCCCGAGCGGACCGCAACCGGCCTGCGCGCGCCGCGCGACGGTTCGGGGAAAAATTCGGCCGGCTGCCTTGTCACCCCCTGCATCGTGCCCTAGAACGACGCCCGACCCGGGGGCTCGCCCCTGATTTGCGCCTGGAGAGGTGGCAGAGTGGTTGAATGCACCGCACTCGAAATGCGGCATAGGTGCAAGCCTATCGGGGGTTCGAATCCCTCCCTCTCCGCCAGTTCCTCCCTCGGCCACCTCCCGGCGGGGCTTGTCATGGGCCTTGAGCGGTGAGCCAGACGTTCGATCCTGCCGCCTCCGATCCTGTTGCGCTCGACAAGCTGAAATCCCGCATTCAGGCTTTGCGCGCGAAGACAATCGCCAATGGCTGCACCGAGGACGAGGCGCTGTCCGCGGCCGCCAAAGTCGCCGAGCTGCTCGATCGCCACGACCTGTCGCTGTCGGACCTCGAGCTGCGGGCATCGGCGTGCGAGCGCAAGGTCTATGAGACCCATCGCAAGAAGCGCATTCCGCTCGACGACTGCATCGGCGCGATCGCGCATTTCTGCGATTGCCGGGTCTGGCGCGAGAAGAATCCGGCCGGCGAAGCGAGCTATGTGTTCTTCGGTCTCCCCGCGGATGTCGAGGTTGCGCACTACCTGGCGGAATTGATCGACAACGCCGTGCGCGCCGAACTCGGTCGCTTCAAGACCTCGGCCGAGTACCGCCGGTTCCGGCACCAGGACCGGCATCTCGCCAATGCCTCCTTCGCCCTCGGCATGGTGGTGTCGATCGCCGACCGCTTGGTGGCGATGAAGGCGGCCCGGGATCAGGTCAACCAAAGCAGCGGCCGCGGACTGGTCGTCCTCAAGACCTCGGTGGTCGATGCCGAGTTCGACAAGCTCGATCTGAAGCTGCGGTCGGCGCGCAGCACGAGCCGGATGGTGTCGACGGCGGCCTATGAAGCGGGAGGTGCCGCGGGCACCACGCTCGCGATCAGTCCGGGCGTCAGCGGAGCGCCGCAACGTAATGGACCGAAAGGGAACTGAACTCAGTCCCTAACGGTCGTTGCCGTTATCGCTGGCATGTCCGACCCGATCGGCCGCTGATGGCATTAGCAGGCCACCAGCGTTGGCTGCAGCAATCGTCGGTAGCGCATGCCCTCAGCTCTTCGCGCCCGGCCCCTTCAACGCATTCCAGGCCGCCTGGTTGGCCTGGTCGAACGCCTTGCGGGATTCGTTCAGGGCGGCGCTGAACACCGACCAGGATTCGCTGCCGGTCTGCTTCAGCTTCTCGAGATGGGCGCCGGCCTCCGCCGCGTCGGATTTGAGCTGCTTCAGCACGGCGTCGAGATCGGTGGTGCCGACCGTCGTCACCTTGGCCGCCGCCTCGCGAAACCTGTCGGCCGACTCCCGCCACGCCTTTGCCTGCGCGGCGGCGATGTCCTTGAAGGTCGCCTGCTGCTGCGCGGCCTGCTTGCCGGCGGCGTCGAAATAGGCCTTCATCTGCGCCTCGAATCCGGCCCAGTGCGCGTCCAGCTCGGTCTTCGCGCTGGCCATCGCGGCTTCGCCGGCTTCGGCTTGCGTCTTGAGCAGGGCCTCGAGATCGCCACGGCGCTTCTTCAGGTCCGCCATGATCTCCTGCGCCTTGGCCTTCGATGCCGCTTCGGCCTCGGTCGCCTTGATTTCGAGCGACGCCAGCGCGGCATCCATCTCGTGGAGGCGCTCCCTGGCCCAGTTCAGGTAGACCTGCATCGTGCTCTGTGCCGGCATGGCCGCTCTCCTCTGATCCATCCTGCGGCAAGCCATATAGAAACGGCGTCGTATAGTTTTGACATGCATCAAGGCCCCGGGGTGCCGGGCATCACGTTCGCGTGCAGGGCGGCAGTGCGCCCCGCATGGCGGACCGCCATGGCCGGTGCTAGTCATATGGTTCGAATATGATCGCACGAGGCGCGTCGAGATGACCGGTGACGAATTTCGTACGCTCGCTTTGTCGCTCGCCGGAACGACCGAGGCGCCTCACTTCGATCGCACTGCGTTCAAGCTGCACCGGACATTTGCGACCCTGGCCGCTGATGGCGCATCCGCCAACGTCCTGCTCACGCCCGACGAGCAGGAACACCATGCCGTCCTGCAGCCCGGCGTGTTTCGCCGGGTCCCGAACAAATGGGGTGATCAGGGCTGGACCACCGTGTCGCTGGCCGATGTCGACGCCGCTTGCCTGCGCCCCGTGCTCGAGAGCGCGTGGCGCGCCGCGCATCGTGCGCAGGGGTCACGCGGCCGCAACAGGCGCTGAGCCGCCCCCGCAACGAAATTCGCAGGCGGCGAAAGGGTTCTCACACCCTCCGCCCGACCATCAGCAGGATGCCGCCGATCTGCGGCAGCAGCGCCAGCAGGATCAGGCGGAGCATGATGAAGTCCTCGGCGGAGGGCTTGACCACGCCGCGCGACACCCAGGCCACCAACTTGATCGCGGCCTCGGTTTGCGGATCGGCGGTCTGGCTGACCGTGGACATCGCCGCGTCCAGCGCCAGCCGGCGCTCGGCGACGGCGGCCTCGCGCTCCCGACAGAACTTGCCGACGCCGCCCTTGCACTCGCGGTCGCGCGCAGTCATTGCATCCGCAAGCGCCGTCTGTGCGGCCTGCACCGCGGGCGTGACCCGGGAGGCGCGCGCCAAGGTGACATCGCTGATGTTGGTCGAGGCGAAGCCGATGCCGGCGGTGACCGCGAACACGAAGGTCATCAGCCACACCGTCCAGCCGGTCAGGGCCGAGGCGCGATGGCGCCCCTGCCATAGCCGCGCGGCGCAGGTCGGCATCACCAGCGCGACGAGGTCGGCGGTGACCCCGACCGCGAGAAACATCCAGCCGGCCGTGCTGTTCGAGCCGAGCGAATGCGCGAACCAGCCGTTCATCGCCATGCCGACCGCGGCGAGCGCCAGCGCGGCGAGTTGCAGCAGGATCGACGAGGCGGTGAGGCGTCCGCGTGCGACCTTGGCCGGAGTGACCGGCGCGGCGGCCGGAACGACCTCGCCCTCGATCACCGCGGGCGTTTCCCGTGGTGTCATTGTCGTCGGCGCGGTTGCTGCGGGGATCGCCGCGGCGGCCGCGCTCGCGGCGGCCTCCGTCCGTGCCGGCTCGGCCGCCGCCCGGCTCTTCGCCGGCTCGTTCACGAACTCCAGGAAGTCCGGCATGATCAGCGTCTCGGAGGCCAGCATCTCGTCGTCCAGCGCCGCCGTCTTGGCCTTCTCCGCCTTGTCGGCTCGGGGACGCGGACGCGGCTTGACCACCTTTGCCCGCTTCGGACGCGGCTTGGCCGTCTTCGGCTGCTGCCAGGGAATGATGGATGCGACTACGGACTCATCAGCCATCGGGGCTGCTCCAATCGGTGGTGATGGGCGCGACGCTGCGTTTGCACGCAGCGCGTCTCGCGCCGGCATCGGGTGCACGTTTGATCGGGAATCGAGCAGCGGCCCGCCTCGAAGCGGGCTTTCGTTGTTGCGGCCGGGCTGGCGTCGCGCGAAGAAATCGTTGGCGTCTCACGCGCCCTGATCCGCCGATGATGCGGAGGGCTTGCGGTCACAAGCGCCACGTAATGAGGCGGCGCCCGGAAGGTTCTGGTCCGCGCGGGGCCGGGCCGGTCAGCCGTGCGCCCAACACCCTTGTTCTTAACCAATGGTTAACACGGATTCGCCGGTTTCGAAACGGTGCCAGGTCCTCGTTCACATATCGGATGATCGCCAACCGAGAACTGCGTCTTTGCGGTCACAACCGCAAGTGACGCCCTTCTTGTTCAATGGGCGAACGCGCGGGTGCCTCGGCCTCGCGGCGCGCTATGGTAGGACCTCGAATGTGGAGCTCCGTCGTCGTCTCATGCAATGTCCCTGCGGCTCAGGCTTTCCCTACGATCGTTGTTGCGGTCGCTATCTCCAAGGTGATGATCGCCCGCCGACGGCCGAAGCTCTGATGCGCTCGCGCTATACGGCCTATACGCGCGGCGACATCGGCTACATCGAATCGACGCTCGCCGCCGACCGTCGCAGCGCGTTCGATGCCGCCGCGGCGAGAACCTGGGCGACGCGCGCGACATGGCTCGGCCTGCGTATCGTCTCGTCGGTCCGCGGCCAGCCCGGCGACGCCGACGGCGTCGTCAGCTTCGTCGCAACCTATCGCGAGGCCGGCAAGACCATCGAGCACCACGAGGTCTCACAGTTTCGCCGCGACGACGACGGCGCCTGGCGCTTCGTCGAGGGTGACGCGCGAGCCGTCGTCACTCAGCCGAAGCGGGCGGCCGCCACCGCGAAGGTCGGCCGCAATGATCCATGCCCGTGCGGTAGCGGCAAGAAATACAAATTCTGCTGCGGACGGTGAGCGCAGCTGTTGATAGGAGGGGGCGCGACTGCGGGCTCGTCAGGTGCTTCCGTGCCCCGCGAAGGCAGGCGCGCGGGCGCTCAAGCCGTTGGTGCCGGCGCCAACCTGGCAACGACGGTCCAGCGTCACCGGTCTTCCCGCGCCCGCTTAGTTGCGAGCGCGAATGAGATGCAAAGATCGGAGGTATGCGGCGCGAACGATCGCGGCGGCCTCAATGTGGCTGGCCGATGTCTGCTCGTTTCCGTCGCGCGTCAGAGCAGGGGCGCCACGATGCCAACAGAGCGCAGGACTTCTCTGCCGCCGCCTTGACTCCGCCCAACCGGGCTGGCCTAGAAGGACGTAGTTCCTAACAGGGGTGGTATCAGGTGGCGGAGTTGGACGAAGAGGTCCGGCAGGACGAACGCGAGCGGTCGCAGGTTGCCGCAACCCTGTCGTCGGCAACGAAGGCGCTGTCACCGCGCAAGGCGGCCATCCTCGACCATGCCAACGATTTCGCCGATGCGCGCGCCAGCTGGCGCGACAAGGCGGCGTTCTTTCACAGCGAGGACGCGTGCTATCTGCGCTTCCTGATCCCGCCGGGCAGCCGCGTGCTCGAGATCGGCTGCGGCCTCGGCGACACCCTGGCATCGCTCGCGCCGTCCTACGGCGTCGGCATCGACTTCAGCGAAAAGCAGATCAAGATCGCCCGCAGCCGGCATCCTGAGCTGACCTTCATTCTGGGCGACGCGGAGGATCCGGCCACGCTCGCCGCCGCCAGCGGCCCGTTCGATGTCATTCTGGTGCTCGACACCATCGGTTCGCTCGACGACTGCCAGCAGTTCATCGAGCAGTTGCACCCCTTGTGCACGCGCGAGACGCGCCTCGTCATCGGCTACTTCTCGCACCTCTGGTATCCGCTGCTGAAGGCTGCGGAGGCACTGGGCCTGCGGATGCCGCAGCCGGAGCAGAACGTGCTGTCGCCGGCCGACCTGCGCAATCTCGCGCAGCTTGCCGATTTCGATCCGGTGAAATCCGAGCAGCGCGTGCTGTCGCCGCTGCGGCTCTACGGCCTCGGCCGTTTCGCCAACCGCTTCCTCAGCGTGCTCCCGATTCTACGCGCCTTGTCGCTGCGGCACTATCTGGTGTCGCGCTCGCTCCGCTGCGTGAGCGACGACGTCCGCTCGGCGACCGTCGTGATCCCCGCGCGCAACGAGCGCGGCAACATCGAGCCCGCGGTGCGGCGCATCGCCGCGTTCTGCCCGGACATCGAGATCATCTTCATCGAGGGCCACAGCAGGGACGGCACCTATGAGGAGATGGAGCGGGTGCGCCAGGCGTTCCCGGACCACGACATCAAGCTGATGCGGCAGCCCGGCAAGGGCAAGGCCGACGCGGTGTTCACGGCCTTCGACGCGGCACGCGGCGACGTGCTGATGATTCTGGACGCCGACCTCACCATGCCGCCGGAGCAGTTGCCGAAGTTCTTCGAGGCGCTGCGCTCGGGCAAGGGCGAGTTCATCAACGGCTCGCGCCTGGTCTATCCGATGGACGAGGGCGCGATGCGCTTCCTCAACCTGATCGCCAACAAGACCTTCTCCTATCTGTTCTCGTGGCTCTTGAACCAGCGCTACACCGATACGCTCTGCGGCACCAAGGTGCTCCGCCGCAGCGACTATGTCAGGCTCAAGGCCGGCAAGGCCTATTTCGGCGATTTCGATCCGTTCGGCGATTTCGACCTGATCTTCGGCGCCTCCAAGCTGAACCTGAAATCGATCGACCTGCCGATCCGCTACGCCGCGCGCAGCTATGGCGAGACCCAGATCTCCCGCTTCCGCCACGGCTGGATGCTGCTCAAGATGGTCGTGTTCGCGTTCTTCAAGATCAAGGCGATCTGAGGATGACGGGAGTTCGCGGTGTCCAGCCTCAGAGGAGGCTGCGCCGATCGTTCGCCAATCGACCTACGTCGTCAAGGCCGGGCTTGACCCAGCCTTCCACGCCTTCGTTCGCCGAGGAAGGACGACGTGGATGCGCGGGACAAGCCCGCGCATGACGAAGAAAACGATTACGAAAACATCGAATCCGCCTCGTGACGCCTTCGATCGCCTGACGCGCTTCGGCTGGCACGGCGGCGTCGCGGTCGCGCTGCTGCTGTCGCTCGTGTCGTTCCTGGCCGTCGGCTATTTCACCGTCTATTGGCGCAATGCCGACATGGACTTCATGGTGATCTACAACGCGCTCGCCATCAACGATGGCGGCGCGCAGGCCTTCTTCGATCACCCGGCCTATCTCACCATCCTGTCGGTCGAGACCTGGTTCGCGTTGCTGCATCGGCTCGGCCTGCTCGACGCCTGGACATTGTCGGCGATCCCCGCCGATCACGCTGCCTTCGATGTCGCGATGACCGGCGCCGTCCATGCCGGACGCGTCGCCGCGCTGCTGACGGCGGCGGGCCTCATCCTGGCCTTTGCCTGGCTGGCGCGCCGGCTGGTGTCCGATTGGCGCATCGCCATGCTCGCCGTCACGGCCTTCGTATTTTCCGGCGGCGTGCAGATGCATCTGCGCATCCTGCGCAGCGAGATGATGGCGGCGTCGTTCTGCATTCTCGCGCTGATGATCCTGATCGTGGCGGCGCGCCGCGCCAGCCTCGCGCGTCCGCTTGCGATCGGGCTCGCCGCCACGCTCTGCACGCTCGGTCTGGAGAACAAGGTCCATGCGATCCTGTTGATCGCCGCGATCCCCGTGCTGGTGCTGCCGTTCGGCACGGCGACGAGCCGAAGCGTTGCGTTCTGGCAATCGCCGCGCGCCTGGGCGGCCGTGCTGGTCGCCGGGATCGCTGCGCTGCTCGCCATGAGCGCTGCCTGGCCCCTGATCGTCGCCGGCTTCGATCCTGTCAACGCAACGGCTGCCGGCCTCAAACCCATGCTGTTGGGCCGCTTCGGCGTCTATCAGCTCGCGCTGCTCGGCCTGATCGCGGCCTGCATGGTCGTCTTCGCGTGGCTGTGGCGCGTGAGCGCGGCCGAAACTGTTGCGGCGCTACTGGCGATGGTCGCCGGCGCCGCGATCGGCCTGCTCGCGCTGGATCTGAGCTACGACGTCAATGATGTCGTCGTGGTGCTCAATCCGCTGGAGAAGATGATCACCTTTGTCGACGCGCCAGATGCCGCCGGTAGCCTGAGCGGTGCAATCGGGCTGTTGTTGTCCGGGCTGTTCGGGGTCATCAGGCGCTACACCTTCGTGCTGCAAACATCGGCGCGGCCCACGGTGTTCCTGACCTGGCTGATCATCCCCGGCATCGTCACGGCCTGGCGCCGCGGTGAGCGGCAGGCGGCTATCCAGGCCATTCTCCTGATGCTCGCTGCTATCGGCATCGATACGCTCGGCGTCCGCCGCGGGCTGAAGGTCGAGTACTTCGTCTTCACCGATCCCCTGATCATCATCGCCGGCATGGTCCTGCTCGATCGTCTGTCGGACCTGCGCTTCTCCCGCTTCGCCTATCCGATCGGCACGGCGCTGCTCGCGCTCCATGTCGGCATCAGCCAGGCCGAGCCGGTCAAGATGGCCCTCAAGCGCAAGGGGCCTGAGGAGGTCTGCGCGTGGAGCGGCTACTACATGCCACGGATGGCGCTGCCCTGGTGCGCGCCGCCGAACACTCCGCCGAGGACGTGACGGCCGACGCTCAGGAGCGTCAAGACGATCCTGATCGCACCCTGCGGCGTGGCTTGACCGGCGCAAAGATCGCCGCGAGATCCGCGCCGTCGGGCGCCGGGGACTCGTCGAGACGCAGCCGGCCCTCGACATGCAGGAAGTGCTCGCGCGACAGCGCGATCGCCCGCATCAGGTCGCGGTCGCGCAGCGCCGCGACGATGGCGCCATGCTCGTCGACCGCGCAGATCGACTGCGCCGCCGGCTCGTACACCGACACCATCACCGAGGAGCGGCTGAGCAGGTCGCCGAGCATGCGCGACAATTCCGGATTGCCGATGGAATCGACGAGGTGGACGTGGAAGGCGCCGGACAGCCGCACCGAGGTCGCGCGATCGCCGCGCCGCGCCGCCGCGCGCTCCTCCGCCAGATGCGCGTCGAGCCGGGCGAGCAAACCATCGTCGATCCGCAGCACCAACTGGCTGAGCACGCCGGCCTCGAGCACGCGATGCGCCTCATAGACCCGTCTGATATCATCAAGCGTCGGCCGCGGCACCCGCGCGCCGCGGTTCGGAATCATCTCCAGCCGCCGCTCGGCGCCGAGCCGGTGCAGCACCTTGCGGATGCGCTCGCGCGACACGCCGAAGACCGCGGCCAGCGGCGTCTCGGCGAGCTTGGTGCCGGCCTTGAGCTTGCCTTCCAGCAGCGCGCGCAGAATGGCCTGATACACCGCCTCGTCCTCGGCGGGATTGGCCTTCCCGATTCGCTGCGCTCGCATCGCCATGCTCCGTAGCTAGGCCCAAAGCCGCGGCAGGTCACCTCCAAAAAATGTGCACATTATGCTCGCGGCCGGGGAGGAGGTCGGTCGAGAAGCGGATCGAGGAAGAGCTCAGAGCAATGATCTCGTTGATGAATCCAAAAATGTGCACATTTGGCACGGCGCTTGCTGATCCTCGTGACACGTCACGCGACAGCTCACACGGGATCCTCTCATGCACCCCTTCTCCCGCCGCAGCCTCCTGAAAACCGGTGCGGCCTTCGCCGCCACCCTTGCCGCGCCCGCGCTGGTGCGCGCCGCCCCCAAAGAGATCGTGATCGGCGGCCCCGCCGGTGCCGCCAAATATTTCAACGCCGATCTGTTTCCGGTGCTGGAGAAGAAGCTCGACTGCAAGGTGCTCTACGAGGGGACGAACTCGCTGACCAATCTGCAGAAGATGCAGGCCGACAAGGCCAGCCCGAAGATCTCGGTCGTGATCATGGACGATCCGGTGATGCTGCCGGCCGCGGCCGAAGGGCTGATCACCAGGATGTCGTCGTCGGCGATTCCCAATCTCGGCAAGCTCGTCGACGACGCCGTGCACCAGGACGGGATGTGGGCCAACTACCAGAAGCCGTGGGTGGGCATCGCCTATTCCACCAGGCGCATGAAGACGGCACCTAGCAGCTGGGCCGAGCTGTGGGATGCGAAGTACGACTCCAAGATCGTCGTGCCGTCGCTGTCCAACACCGAAGGCTTCTGGACGCTGCTCGCTGCCGCGCATCTCGAGACCGGCAAGCCCTACAAGGAAGCGCAATACGAGATCGACGCCGGATTCAAGAAGATCAAGAGCCTGAAGGCCAATCTTCTGAACATCTATACCAATGCGCCGCAGGCCATCAATCTGCTGGAGCAGGGCGAGGCCTGGATGATCGGCGGGCAATTCTCGGCCTACACGCTGATCCGGAAAGCCGACGGCTCGCCGGTCGATCTCGCGATTCCCAGGGATGGCGGCTTCTCGATGCCGTCGGGCATCGCCAAGGTGAGCGGCGCGCCGGCCGGCGATCTCGCCGACGCCGTGATCGACTTCTATCTCAGCCCGGAGGCGCAGACCATCCTGGCCAAGACGGCCTTCATCGCACCGACCAGCAAGGCGACGCCGCTGCCGGCCGGCTATCCGGATCCGGCCTCGCTGTTCGCGCCCGACTGGGCCTTCATCGCCAAGAACCGCGCCGGCTGGGTCGATCGCTGGAGCAAGGAGATGACATGACCGCCGCGCCGCATCTCGTCATCAGCGGAGTCTCCAAGCGCTTCGGTGCGGCGACCGTGCTCGATCGCGTCGATCTCACCATCCGGCGCGGCGAGCTGGTCACCCTGCTCGGCCCGTCCGGCTGCGGCAAGACCACCTTGCTGCGTGCCATCGCCGGCCTGGCGCCACCGGACACCGGCACGGTTTCGCTCGCCGGGCGCGACGTCACCCATGTGCCGCCGCATCGACGCAATGTCGGCGTCGTGTTCCAGAGCTACGCGCTGTTTCCGCATCTCACCGTCGCCGGCAACGTTGCTTTCGGCCTGAAGGTGCGCGGCACGCCGAAGGCCGAGATCGATCGCGCGGTGGAGCGCGCGCTTTCGCTGGTCAAGCTTGGCCATCTCGGCGGCCGCCGCATCTCGGCGCTGTCGGGCGGCCAGCAGCAGCGCGTGGCGCTGGCGCGCGCGATCGCGGTCGAGCCGGACGTGCTGCTGTTCGACGAGGCGCTGTCGGCGCTCGATCGCAAGCTGCGCGAGGAGATGCAGGTCGAGCTGCGCCGTCTGCTGCAGGAGGTCAAGGCGACCGCGATCTTCGTCACCCACGACCAGGACGAGGCGCTGACCATGTCGGACCGCGTCGCGGTCATGAACAGGGGCCGCATCGAGCAGCTCGCCGCGCCGCGCGAGCTCTATGCCCGGCCTGCGAGCTTGTTCGCGCTCAACTTCGTCGGACTGTCGACGCGCATCGCGGGCCAGGTGGTCGGCACGCATGACGGCACGGTGGACGTCGTGACGCCGGTCGGCCGTCTGTCGGCGCGCGGCGCGTTTCAGCCCGGCGCCTCGGTGATCGTCGCGACGCGGCCGGAGCAATTGCGTCTCGGCGCCGGAGACGGTGCCAACTCCGCGGCCGGACGGGTGCGCTCGGTCGTGTTCCAGGGCTCGCGGACGCTGGTCGACGTCGATGCCGGTGCCGGCGCCAATCTGCTCGCCGAGCTATCGGGACGCGAGGCCGAGGTGCCATGCGTCCATGACGAAGTCCGCTTCGCCTGGCCGGTGTCGGAGACCTTCGCCTTCGCCGCCGAGGCTTGACCATGACCGACGCCGTGTTGCCAGCACCGATTGTCAAGCCCGCGCCGGATCGCGAGCGGCTCGCCGCGTTCGGCTTCGTCGCGCCATCGGCGCTGATCATCGCGCTGGTGTTCGTGCTGCCCTTGGCGCTGCTGCTCGGCGTCAGCGTGCTCGATGGCAAAGGCGGCATCACGTCGGCGAACTACACGCGGCTGCTCGGTACGCCCTATTATCTCGGAATCATCTGGAATTCGCTGCGGCTCGGCCTGCTGACGACGCTGATCGCCTTCCTCATCTCCTATCCCGCAGCGTTCGCGCTCGCCCGCGCCCGCGGCGCGTTGCGCTCGGTCCTGCTGGCGACCCTGTTCCTGCCGCTCGCAGCCTCTGTCATCGTCAAGGCGTTCGCCTGGACCATCCTGTTGCGCAGCGACGGCCTCATCAACACAGTGCTGATCACGCTCGGGATCATCGAGGATCCGATCCGCATGATCTTCACCCAGACCGCGCTGATAACAGGTGCCGTCAACATCTTCCTGCCGTTCATGGTGCTGCCGATCTACGCGGTGGTGGCGCAGCTCGACGGCCGCTACGCGGAAGCCGCGGCGACGCTCGGTGCCTCGCCGCTCGTGGTGTTCTTCCGCGTCATCCTGCCGCTGACCCTGCCCGGCATCATCGCCGGCGTGGCGCTGGTGTTCTCGCTGGCGGTGTCGGCCTATGTGGTGCCGACGCTTCTGATCGGCGAGAAATATCCGACGCTCGCCACCACCATCGCCAAGGCCTATCTGCTGGCGCGCGAACCCGGCTTCGGCGCCGCCGCCGGCGTCGTGCTGTTGGCGATTGCGGTCATCGTCGTCGCGCTCAGCACGCTGCCGTCGCGCGAGCCGACATGATGACGCGCGTCGCCATCATCATCTGCTGGCTGCTCGCGATTGGCCTCGCGCTGTTCCTGGTGCTGCCGCTTGTGGTGATCGCGGCCGCGTCAATCTCGCCGACGCCCGTGTTCGACCTGCCGCTGTCGGGCGCCTCGCTGCGCTGGTATGGCCGCATCGGGCGGCTCGACGGTTTCTGGCCGTCGTTATTTCTGTCGCTGCAGATCGCCGTGCTGTCGACCGTGCTCTCGCTGGTCGCCGGCACGCTTGCCGCGATCGCGATCGCCCGGGGCAGACTGCCGGGTGCAACCGCGATCGGGACGCTGCTCGTATCGCCTTTGATGATGCCGGGTCTCGTGCTCGGCATCGCGCTGTTGCAGTATTTCCGCATGATCGGTTTCACCGCGACCTGGAGCGCGCTGCTGGTAGCCCATCTCGTGGTGACCTTGCCCTATGTCGCCCGCACGATGATCGCAGGCCTCTCGCGCTTCGACTTCACCCTCATCGAAGCCGCGCGCACGCTCGGCTGCACCTATTCCGGCAGCGTGCTGCGCGTGATGGTGCCGGCGCTGGCGCCGTCGTTCCTGATCTCCGGCCTGTTCAGCCTGTTGGCCTCGTTCGACAACTATCCCGTCTCGATCTTTCTCACCGACGTGCGCTCGAAAACGCTGCCGATCCGCATGCTGCAATATATCGAGGAGGCGCCCGATCCGACGCTCGCGGCGCTGTCCACCCTCATTCTCGCCGGCACCCTGGTGCTGCTGCTGATCAGCGACCGCCTGGTCGGCCTGCACCGCATGGCTGGAACCGCGGATTGACACGATGACCCCACAGCCTGCTTTCCGCCGCGATCTCACGGGCTATGCCGGCAGGCCGCCGCATCCGCGCTGGCCCGACGACGCACGCGTCGCGGTGTCGCTGGTGGTGAATTTCGAGGAGGGCTCGGAATTCTCGGTGTGCGACGGCGATCCGAGCAACGAGGCGATCTACGAGGTCGTGCATCGGCTGGACGGCCCCGACCCCTGTATCGACAGCCATTTCGAATACGGCACGCGCGCGGCGTGGTGGCGTATCATGGACCTGTTCGACGCCCACGGCGTCAAGGTCACCGTCAGCGCCTGCGGCCGCGCCGTCGAGCGCTCGCCGGAGCTGGCACGGGATGCCGTGGCGCGCGGCCACGAGGTGTCGGCGCATGGCTGGCGCTGGCAGAGCCACGCCGGCATGGGCGAGACCGAGGAGCGCCGGGTGATCGCGCGCACGGTGGAGACGATCCAGCGCGTCACCGGAAAGCGTCCGCTCGGCTGGCATACGCGCTCGGCGGCGTCAGCGAACACGCGCCGGCTGCTGGTCGAGCAGGGCGGCTTCCTCTATGACAGCGACGCCTACAATGACGACCTGCCGTACTATGTCGCCGTCGCCGGCCGGCCGCATCTGGTGCTGCCCTACGCCTTCGACAGCAACGACATGCAGTTCTTCAACGGCTCGCGCTTCCGCGGCGCCGACTTCGCCGACTACGTCATCGACGCCTTCGACTGGCTCGCGCGTGAGGGCGCGACGGCGCCGAAGATGCTGTCGATCGGTCTGCATCTGCGCATGATCGGCCGCCCCGGCCGGATCGGCGCGCTCGACCGCATCCTGTCCCACGTCACCGGCAGCGGCGTGGCCTGGATCGCGCCGCGCGCCGACATCGCCCGGCACTGGCTGGCGACCGTGCCGCCACCCGGCACGACCTGACGGACCTTGGCCTGGTGACGGACTGGCGCGGCCCGGCCTGGCCGCCTACATCTGCGCCATGATCGATCCTCTCGCGCTAAAATCCTTCATCGACAGCCACCACCGGATCGTCGTGCTCACCGGCGCCGGCTGCAGCACCAATTCGGGCATCCCCGATTATCGCGACAATGACGGGCAGTGGAAGCGCACCCCGCCGGTGACCTATCAGGCCTTCATGGGCAGCGACGAGACGCGCCGTCGCTACTGGGCGCGCAGCATGGTCGGCTGGCGGCGCTTCGGCCGCGCCCAGCCGAACGGCGCACACCACGCGCTGGCGCGGCTCGAGGCGCAGGGCCGCTGCGCGCTGCTGGTGACGCAGAATGTCGACCGGCTGCACCAGGCCGCAGGCACCAGCAATGTCATCGATCTGCACGGCCGGCTCGACCGCGTCCGCTGCATGGGCTGCGGCGCCACGCTGTCGCGGGCCGCGTTTCAGGACGAGCTGGCGGGCGCCAATCCGCGCTGGCTGGCGCATGATGCCGCCGCCGCGCCCGATGGCGATGCCGATCTCGACGGGGTCGATTTCGCCGGGTTCTCCGTTCCGGCCTGTCGCGCCTGCGGCGGCATCCTCAAGCCCGACGTCGTATTCTTCGGCGAGACCGTGCCGCGCGAGGTCGTCGCCACGGCGCGCGAACATGTCGATCAGGCCGACGCGATGCTCGTGGTCGGCACCTCGCTGATGGTCTATTCGGGTTTCCGCTTCGTCCGCGCCGCCGCCGACCGCGCCATCCCGATCGCGGCCGTCAATCTCGGCCGCACCCGCGCGGATGATCTGTTGTCGCTAAAGGTGGAAGCGCCTTGCGACGAGGCGCTGGCGTTCCTGCTCGAAGGATAGGGCGGACAGTCCTCTCTCCGCCGTCATGGCCGGGCTCGCCCCGGCCATCCAGCTGTTTTGGCGCGGTAGAAATGAATGCCCGGGTCAAGCCCGGGCATGACGAGAACCTAAAATGTTGTCCGCCTCACCGCGACTGCGGCTTCTCGCGGTTCTCGATGCGGTCCTTGTTGTTGACCTGCTCGTTCTCCGGCTTGCCGACCTCGACCGTCTTGCCGGCCTGGTTGCCTGGATTGTAGTGGAACTTGCCTTCGCGATGCTCGCCCGGTTGCTTCCGATCGGGATTGACATTGTCGGCCATGGAACTCTCCTGTCGCTGTGCCGGACAACGTCGCGGGCGTGATGCTTGTTCCGCGGCTGAGCGCCGCGGCCCCGTCCATGCGGTATCATCTCTCTCTGTGCGGACCGTCACGGAAGCAGCGCGCCCTGACCGTCATGATCCTCGCATGGGCTGCAGGGGCAGCCTCAAGCAACGAGGGACAAGGTCATGACGTCCAGCATTCGTCTTTTCGCCGCCGCCGCCATCGTCGCGGGCGCGGGCCTGCTCGCATCCGCATCGACATCGCCGGCGTCTGCCGGCTGGGAATGGCTGGGCAACAAGAACTACATCAACTGCCTGCAACTGTTTGCGAGCGGCAACTTCCTGATCCCGGCAAACGCCACCCCGGCCCAGCGCGCGGCCAAGCACGAAGCGGGCCGCCGCTACTGCAATCGCCAGTACTACGGCCACGACTGAGCATGGCGGCACATGCGCAAGGCCGAGGCCGATCGCGGCCTCGGCCTTCGCTTGCGAGGCTCACGCCCCCGTCACGCGCCAGATGCAGTTGCCGACGTCGTCGGCCACCAGCAACGATCTGTCCGGGCCGATGACGACGCCGACCGGGCGGCCATAAGAGAAGCTCTCGTCCGGCGCCAGGAAGCCGGAGAGAATGTCGCGCGCCGGACCCGACGGCTTGCCGTTCTCGAACGGAATGAACACGACCTTGTAGCCGGACAGCTTGCTGCGATTCCACGAGCCGTGCTGGCCGATCACCATGCCCTCGGGGAAGCCGGGCAAGGTGCCCGCCGGAAGCCAGCACAGGCCGAGCGAGGCGGTGTGGCCGCCGAGCGCGTAGTCCGGCGTCAGCGCGGTCGCGACCAGGGCCGGATCCTGCGGAACGCGGTCGTCGACCGTCCTGCCCCAGTAGCAATAGGGCCAGCCATAGAAGCCGCCCTCGCGCACCGAGGTGAGATAGTCCGGCGGCGTCTCGTCGCCGAGCCCGTCGCGCTCGTTGACGACGGTCCACAGCACCCGCGTCTGTGGCTCGAACGCCAGCCCCACCGCGTTGCGCAGGCCGGCTGCGAAGATGCGGCTCGCACCGCTGGCGATGTCCAGCTCATAGATGCAGGCGCGGCCCTCCTCGACCTCGAAGCCGAGCTCGGCAATGTTGGTGAGCGAGCCGACGCCGGCATAGAGCTTGGTGCCGTCAGGGCTGACCAAAAGGCTGCGCGTCCAGTGCCCGCCCGGCTTGAACGTCGTCAGCCGCTTGCCCGACGCGGTGATGCGCTCGGCGCCCGCAGAATAGGGGAAGGCTGTGATGCCGTCGGTGTTGCCGACATAGAAGGTGCTGCCGACCAGCGCCATGCCGAACGGCTGGCTGAGATTCTCCATGAAGGCACTGCGGCGTTCGGCGGTGCCGTCGCCATCGGCATCGACCAGCCGGGTGATGCGGTTGGCGCTGACGCCGAGCGCTGCGGCGCGGCGCATCGTCGCCTGCATCGCATAGCCGAACATGTTGCGCACCGGGCTCGGAATCTGCGTCGCCTCCGCGATCAGCACCGATCTGTCCGGCATCACGTAGATCCAGCGCGGATGGTCGAGCCCGGTGGCAAACGCATTCACCTTCAGCCCCGGCGCTGCCACCGGCTTCTCGCCATCGCGCCAGCCCCGCGCCGTCGGCATCTTCAGGGTCGGCAGCAGACCCTGCGGCTTCGCCACCGGGATCTGCGGCTGCGCCCCCCACGCCGGCTGCGGCGTCTCGCCCTGCAGCTTGCGCCACTGCAGCGCCGCATTGCCAACCAGCGCGACACCGCGCGCGACGATGGAGGAGAGGGTCATGAAACGTCCTGTGGGATGAGACAGAGGTAGGGTGTGATGGTCGAGATCCATAATACATCTCGCCGACGCGGCGGATGTGACGATTCTGCGGAGCGGGCGCGGTTGGCCTGCGTGCCCTGCATGCGCGGCGCTCCCCGCGTGGCTCAGGGCGCGCCGTCTGCATCGCTCCACGGGTTGAGGAGCGCGACGCCGGTGGCGACGAAATCGGCAGTGTTGCGGGTGACGACGGTCAGCCCGTGGACCAGCGCCGTCGCGGCGATCAGCGCGTCGCGCTCGGGCCGCGGGTCGGGCACATGCAGGCGCGCGCAGTGCTGCGCCACCGCGGTGTCGATGGCGAGAATACGGCCGTCGAAATGCGTCAGGATATGCTGGTCTATCCAGGCCCGCAGCGCAGCTCCCTGGGTCGGGTCTCTGCGCGCAACGCGCTGCGCGCCCAACTCGATCTCGAGGATCGAGATCGCCGAGAGGAAAACGCTCGCGGCGGGCCGCGCTGCGGCCCAGGCGACGACGTTGCGGTTCGCCTTGTCGCGGCGCCTGAGCTCGGAGACGACGTTGGTGTCGAGCAGGAACATCAGTCGAGGTCGGCGGGCCGGCCGATCGGCCCGGCGATGCGCGGCGGCTCGAAATCGAAATCGGTCCCCGGCTGCGCCAGCGCGTCGGCGAGGCTCATGCCGCCGCCGGCCAGGCGGAGATAGTCTTCGATGGTCAGCAGCACATGCGCCGGCCGCCCGCGGTCGGTGATGAACACCGGCCCGTTGGCCGCTTCTTTCTTAGCGCGGCCAGTGTCCTGGTTGAACTCGCGGCTGGTCAGCGTGGTCATGGCCGGCCTCCTGGCAGTGGTCGTTATCCCTCTGACGGCAGAGCATATGTAGAGACGTTACTACATTCAAGCGCGATGGTGACGGCGACTGGCGACGGGCGTGTTGCTCACGCTGCCCACCGCCGGTCGCACCCGGACATCCGCCGTCGGATTCGACCTCTCACCGCGAAGCCGATGCGCCCCCTCCCCCTTGCGGGGAGGGGTCGGGGGTGGGGGTAGCCCAGCCGTGCGCTGGTCATGATCGATCGAATGAATGCTCGCTCTTCATCGTGCAACATCGCATCGGTGATTGCGGCGGAGGGGGCGCGCTGAGAAAGCCGCCAACACGCACGACATCGCCGCAGCCGTGGCGCCGTCATTGAATTGCACTACAGTGGTGTCACATGCTGCCGGCGCGTCGGCTGCGGGCGACAACGGAAGTCAGGGGGATGCACGGCATGATGGGGGTGATCAATTCAGGCGCAGCGCAATCGTCTGCGTCAGGTGTCGCTCTCACGCGCGGACTCTCCCGATGACGTCGCTCGACAAGTCCGCCTTCACGCCGCACGCGCTGCGCGAGAGCGTGCTGAACGAGGTGCATGCGCGGCCGTTCACGCCGCTGACGCAGCCGGTGCTGGTGATCCGCTTCGCCTTCATGGCCAGGAAAGGCGTCGATGGCGACAGCGCGGCGACCGACCGCGCCAGCCTCGCCGCGTTCTGCGCGCAGCATGGTGCGCTGCCGCCGGAGCCGGGCGTGAAGCATCACCAGGTCGATCTCGGCCCGGTCAGGCTGCGCTTCGAGCAGCATTCGGAATTCGCCACGCTGACCTGGATCTGGAGCCCGCCCGCGGACTCAGGCCCGCGCCGCTTCGGCGCCATCGCGCCCGAGCTGCAGGCGCTGATCGCGGCGCTGCCGCAGGCCGGCGAACTGCTGGTCGCGGTCAAGCTCGAGGTCGAGAATGCGGCCGATCCGGTGGCGCGCGCCGAGGAGATCTTCGACAAGAGCAGCCTCGCCATCGTTGCGATCAAGGGCAGCGCCGGCGCGGTCGCCTCCGACTTCCGCCTCGACGACGACGGCTTCACCCGAATCCTGGTCTGCGCCGACGGCCCGACCCCGGAGCGGCTCGGGGCGCTGGTGCAGCGCGTGCTGGAGCTCGAGACCTACCGCACCTTGGCGCTGCTCGGCCTGCCGGCCGCGCTGGCGCTGGCGCCGGATGTCGACCGCATCGAGCGCCGTCTGGTCGAGGTGCTCGCGGAGATGCAGGGCGCGCAATCGTTCAAGCTCAACAACCACCTGCTCCGCGAGCTCACCGAGCTCGAAGCGCTGCTGGAGCGCGGCGCCACCGGCAGCCTGTTCCGGTTCGGCGCGAGCCGCGCCTATTACGACCTGGTGCAGGCGCGCCTGTCGGTGATCGAGGGCGAGCCGGTCGCGCCCTATTCGAGCTGGTCGTCATTCCTGGCGCGGCGCACTGCGCCGGCGATGCGCACCTGCAACGCGCTGGAGGGCCGGCAGTCGAACCTGTCGCTCAAGCTCGCGCGCGCCGCCGATCTGCTGCGCACCCGCGTCAATGTCGAGCTGGAGCAGCAGAACCGCGACCTCCTGCGCTCGATGAACGAGCGCACCAAGCTGCAGTTGCGCCTGCAGAGCACGGTCGAAGGCCTGTCGGTGGCCGCGATCGGCTATTACGTCGTCAGCCTGTTCGGCTATCTCGCCAAGGGCGCACATGACAGCGGCCTGCCGGTCGAACCGACGCTCGCCACCGCCGCCTTTGTGCCGGTCGCCATCGCGCTGATCTGGTTCACGACCCACCAGATCCGCAAGCGGCATCTGAAGGAGGACCACGAGGCGGAGAAGACCGAGCACGAGTGACGCGCGGCGCTTGCCAGCGCGCGGCGAGGCGGCTAAGCGGCGGTCTGACGGGACAGAGGCGATGAGACGATGAGCGGCACGACAATCGAATTCCTGGTTCACGCAGGCGGCGGGGCGACGCGGCAGCAGATCACGCTGAGCCGCCTTGTCATCGCCGGCTGGACCGGGCGCGATCCGGTCGCGCGCGACAAGCACATCGCCGAATTGGAAGAGCTCGGCATTCCCCGGCCGGCGACGACGCCGATCTATTACGAGGCCGCGGCCAGCCGGCTGACCACATCCGACAGCATCGAGGTCAGCGGCGGGGAGTCCTCCGGCGAGGTCGAGTTCGTGCTGGTGAAATCGCGCGGCAAACTGCTGGTCGGCGTCGGCTCCGATCATACCGATCGCAAGGTCGAGACCTACAACATCACCGTCTCCAAGCAGATGTGCGACAAGCCGGTGGCGCCGGAGCTGTGGCTGGTCGACGACGTCGCCGCGCATTGGGACCAGCTGATGCTGCGCGCCTACGCGACCATCGGTGGCGAGCGCGTGCTGTATCAGGAGGGCGCGCTGAGCGGCATGCTGGCGGCTTTCGACCTGATCGCGCGCCGCTATGGTGACGCCGACCTGCCCGAGGGCACCGCGATGTTCGGCGGCACCTTTGCCGCCAGGGGCGGCATCCGCCCCGCCGACCGTTTCGACTTCGAGCTGGTCGATCCCGTGCTGAACCGCGTGATCCGCCATGGTTATGCGATCGAGCAGCTCGTCATCGCCGGCTGATCGGGACGCGCGATCACGATCGTGTGCGGCGAGGCTGGACCGGGTGAGCGTCCGCTACGGCAAGGGCCTGTTAAGCAAGACGGCCTAGGGTGTCGGAGTGTGCCGAAGCGGGACCGCCGCGCATCAGGCGTTCGCATCCGGCACGATCCTGTCGCGACATGAGACGCGGAGCGGCTGGCAAATCCTTAACCGATCCCTACCTGATCACGGCTTATTCGACGGGTCGGAGGACAAGGGCGATTAACTAGAAGTTTAGGAATTGGTTGTGCGCGTGGATACCTCCCTTAAGGGTTTTATTAAATACCCCGGGAATTGGGAGAGTGCGATGCGCGTCGCGATCGTCCACGATTGGCTTTACGTTCTCGGCGGCGCCGAGAAGGTCCTGCAGGAGATCTTGCGCTGCTATCCCGGCGCCGATGTCTTCACGCTGTTCGACCTGCTGCGTCCCGAGGACCGCGCCAAGCTGGGATTCGAAACGTCGCACACCACCTTCCTGCAGAAGATGCCGCTTTTGCGGAAGTATCACCGCTCCTACCTGCCGCTGATGCCGCTCGCGATCGAGCAGCTCGACCTGTCGAGCTACGATCTCGTGATCTCCTCGAGCTGCGCGGTGGCGAAGGGCGTGCTGACCGGGCCGGAGCAGGTCCACATCGCCTATGTGCATTCGCCGATGCGCTATGCCTGGGACCTGCAGCACCAGTATCTTCAGGAGAGCGGCTACGCCACCGGCGTCAAGGGCCTCATCGCCCGCACGTTGCTGCACAAGATGCGGATCTGGGACGCCCGCACCGCGCACGGCCCCGACGCCATCTTCACGAATTCGCAGTTTGTCGCCCGCCGCATCAAGAAGATCTACGGCCGCGACGCCAAGGTGATCTATCCGCCGGTGACCATCGCGCAGCGCGATGCGATCCTGCCGGTCGGCAACCACTTCCTCGCCGCCAGCCGGCTCGTGCCCTACAAGCGCATCGAGCCGATCGTGCGCGCCTTCAATACCATGCCGGACCTCGAGCTGGTCGTGGCCGGCGACGGCCCGGAGGCGGCGCGTCTGAAGTCGATCGCAGGACCCAACGTTAAATTCGCCGGCTTCGTGCCGGACAAGCAATTGCGCGATCTGATGACCACCGCCCGTGCCTTCGTGTTCGCCGCGGAAGAGGATTTCGGCATCATCCCGGTCGAGGCGCAGTCGGAAGGCGCGCCGGTGCTGGCCTTGGGCCGCGGCGGTGCGCGCGAGTCGATCCTCACCACCGGGCCGCGCCCGACGGGCATGTTCTTTGAGTCGCCCGAGCCAGAGGCGATCGCGTCTTGCGTGCGTGCGTTCGTGGCCAAGGAGAAGTCGATCTCGCGGCTCGATTGCCGCCAGCGCGCCGGCTTCTTCTCGGCGGAGCGCTTCCGCAGCCAGTTCGTCGCGGCGGTCAACGAGGAGATCGAGCATTTCCGTGCGGGACATCAGGGCCGCGCGACACGGCTGATTGCGTAACGTTCATATGTGGTGTGGGTGCAGATCATGAGGCAGGCGGGTCTTACGGAAGCCTTGTCCGGTCTCGACGCGTTGGGGCGGATCTGGCGCCGTCGCGGCGTGTTCGCCATTGTGGCCGGTGCCGTCCTCGCGCTTGCCGTGGCCGCGCTTGTGCTGCTGCCGGTACGCTATCTCGCCACGGCCTCCGTGATCATCGCCGAGCAGGAGCCTGGTGCCAACACCTCGGCGGCGTGGGCGCAGAAGGTCGGCGACCCCGCCGACATGGAAAGCCAGCTGCTGGTGATCCGCTCGCCGCGCCTTCTGCGGCAGATCATTTCGTCGCCGGGTGTTGCCGGCGCGGTCGTCAGCGAATGCGAGCGCGGCCGCCTGCTCGGCTCGACGGATGCCTGCCAGCGTCTCAAGACGGATGTCGGCGCGTTCATCGACCACGTCGAGAGCCGTTTCAGCGTCGCCTCCGCCGGCCGCTCGCGCGTCATCAACATCTCCTATCAGTCGGGTCTCCCCGACGTCGCGCAGACGCTCGCCAACGCACTGACGCAGACGTTTCTCGAGGATCAGCGTACCGAAGGCGCCAACAGCCGCGAGGTCGCGAGCTCCTGGCTGTGGCAGGAGCTGAAGCAGCTCGATCAGCAGCTGCGCGAGGCCGACGACAAGATCCAGAAGTTCCGCCGCACCAAGGGGCTGATGCGCGGCGCCAACGCGCCGATCTCCTCGGAGCGGCTGACGAGCATCGGCCAGCAATTGTCGCAGGCGGAGGCCGCGCGGGCCGAGGCTGCGGCGCGGCTGCAGGAGATCAAGTCGGAGCAGGAGCGCGGCCCGACCGATGCGCCTTCGGTGCTGCAGAGCCGGACCATCGCCGACCTCAAGCAGCAGCTCACGACAGTGAGCGCGCAGCTCGCGAGCGCTGCCGGCGTGCTCGGTCCGAAACACCCGTCGATCCTGGCGCTGACCCGCGAGCAGGCGAGCATCCAGCAGCGTCTCGTCGAGGAGATGCAGTCGATCGCGGCCAGCGCGCAGAAGGCGTTCGATGCCAACACCGCGCTGGTCAATTCGCTCAAGAAGCAGATGGAGACCGCCAAGGCGGAGGCCGGCTCGGCCACGCTGGACGAGGCCTCCATCGAGAGCATGGTGCGCGACACCGAGATCAAGCGCCAGCAATATGCCGAGCTCTACAAGAAGGCGAGCGAGCTCGAAACCGAGCGGCGCGTCCTGCGCGGCAGCACGCGTCTCGTCAGCCTTGCCGAGCTGCCGAGCAAGCCGTTTTTCCCGAAGAAGATCCCGTTCCTCGCCGCCGGCATGACGCTCGCGTTGATCTTCGGCGTCGGCGCTGCGCTGCTCGCCGATCAGCTCGGCGCGCGCCTGATCAGCCCGCCCGTGCCCGTCACTCCGGAAGCGCCGGCCCAACAGGTCGAGGCGCCCGCTGCCGACGAAGCTCCGGCCATCGT
Source organism: Bradyrhizobium sp. SZCCHNPS1003 (assembly GCF_032381555.1). Lineage (NCBI taxonomy): Bacteria > Pseudomonadati > Pseudomonadota > Alphaproteobacteria > Hyphomicrobiales > Nitrobacteraceae > Bradyrhizobium > Bradyrhizobium sp. SZCCHNPS1003. The sequence continues at coordinate 179,055 of NZ_JAUHIU010000007.1, read as the reverse complement.
CCCTGAATTGGCCGAGAGTGTGACCGCACCGGAGACGGCGACGCCACCGCCCGAACGAAGCTCTCATCTCCCGAGCGTCGCCGACGTTTCGATCCTGGCCTGCTTGCCGCGCCTGAAGAGCCTGCGCGAGATGTCGGCGCTCGGCGCGATCCTGCAAGGCCATCAACCGCTGGCGATCCCGCGCGTCTTGCGCCTCGCCTCCGAGGACACTGATTTTCAGCATGCGCTGCGTGATCTCGTCCACGAACTCGGTTTGAAGCGGTCCGCGCGATCGCAGCGCATCGTCGTGACCTCTCCCGATGCAGGAGATGGCAAGACGACCACGGCCTGTGCGCTGGCAGAGCACCTCGCGGCCGCAGGCCGGCGCGTGCTGGTCGTCGAGTGCGACGTCTCGCATCCCGCCTTTGCCGAGATCATGGCCCTGCCGGCAAGCCCCGGATGGCTCGGCGCGCTGGAGCGCGGGACGCCGCTCCGGGACATGATTCTGCCGACCGCGCATCCCTCGCTCGACGTGCTGCCGATTGGTGCGACGACCGGTCCGGTCGGCGACATTCTCGACGCGATCAGCCTCGACGGTCTCCTCGCTGGTCTCGATGGCTATGATGCCGTGATCGTCGACACACCGTTGCCGTCGCAACGGAACGACTTCCTTGCCGGTACGGACTGGGCGATCGTCTGCGTGCGCAGTGACCGGTCGTTGATCGAGCCGGCGGTCGTGACGGTGAACAGGAGCAGGGCACTCGGAGCCCGCGATGTCGGCATCGTCGTCACCATGACCGACGTCGAGCACCGCAGCCCGCCTGTCGTCCAGACCGCGCCCGTGGCAGCCTACGCCGGAGCCGGGTGATGCCGGCCGAGCGCGTCCTGTTCGTCGATCACACCGGCCAGATCGGCGGCGCCGAGTTGATCCTGCTCGATGTCGTCCAGGGCCGCAAGGATTCATCGGTGTTCCTGTTCGAGCCGGGCCCGCTCGGCCAAGTGCTGGCTGAGCGCGGCATGTCGGTCATCACGTCGCGCTGGGGCCGCGGCCTGGGGCAGTTCAGACGCGACAGTTCGTGGCTCGAGGCGCTGCCGCTGTTCGGCAGACTCGCGGCGATCACCGCGGAGCTCGCGCATGTCGCACGCAGGCATGACGTCCTCTATGCCAATTCGCAGAAGGCCTTTGTCCTGTCGGCCATCGCCAACATCGCGGCACGGCGGCCGTTGATCTGGCATCTGCACGACATCATCAGCCCGGCTCATTTCGGCGCGCTGCAGCGTCGCATGCAGATCTTTCTCGCCAACCGCTTCGCCGCGAAGGTCGTCGTCCCCTCCGAAGCCGCCGCAGCCGCCTTCATCGAGGCCGGAGGTCGACGCTCTCTCGTCGAGGTCGTGCCCAATGGCCTCGCCGTCGAACCCGTGCGCGCATCGCAGCAGGAGCTGCGGCAGCGACTCGGCCTGCCCTCCGCACCTCTGGTCGGCGTCTTCAGCCGGCTCGCCCAGTGGAAGGGCCAGCATGTTCTGATCGAAGCGCTGGCCAAACTGCCGGGTGTTCACGGCATCATCGTCGGAGATGCCCTGTTCGGCGAGCAGGACTACGCGGCTGAGCTGAGACGGCTGGTCGCGGAGCTTTGCCTCGGCGATCGCGTTCACTTCCTTGGGCATCGCAGCGACGTGCCGCTGCTGATGCAGGCGGTGGACGCGATGGTGCATCCGTCGATCGATCCCGAGCCGTTCGGCCGCACCCTGGTCGAAGCGATGCTCGCCGGCGTGCCGGTGATTGCCACCGATGCTGGCGCTGCGCCGGACATCCTCGACCATGGCCGGGCCGGCCTGCTCGTGCCGCCTGGTGATGCGCGTGCGCTGTCCGAGGCTTTGGACGCGGTGCTGGCTCAACCCGAGATCCTCGCGCCGCAGCTCGACTACGCGTCGCGCCGCGCGCGCACCCATTACAGTCTTGCACGCATGCTGGACTCGATCGGGCTTCTGATCCGCAATGTCGGTGCGGGAGCGGCGGTGTGAGCACGATCGTCACACCTGCCCCGTCCTCCGAGCGGCGTATGGTCGATCTCGTCGCGGACTACGATCCGCTCGGCCCGCTGTTCGCCATTCTCGCGCCGGTGCTGTCGTGGCCGAAACTGCTCGAGGACGGACAATTCTCTGCGCGATGGAAAGGGCCGCCGGCCGTGTCGGAGGAAGCCGCATGAGCGCCTCCGGTCCTTCGCTCAAGCGCTTCAGTGCGCTGCTGATCAGCGGTGCGCTGGCGAGCAAGATGCTCGGCTTCGGCCGCGAGGTGCTGATGGCGCATGTGCTGGGCGCCTCGCTCATCGCCGACGGCTTCCGGGCCGCGATGGCGGCCGTGCTCATCCCGCTTGCGTTCCTGCAGAACGAGAGCGTGCCGGCGATCATGATCCCGATGCATCGCGAGGCGCTGCAGCGGCCGGATGCCGCGCGCAGCCTCGGTGCGCTGACGATCGTCATTGCCACCGTGTCAAGCGCGGTGACCGCGATCATCCTGCTGCTGGGTGAGCTCTGGGTGAACGCCGTCGTCGGCGGCTTCTCGGCGGAGGGGCGTGAGCTCACTTTGCATTTCGTGCGCATGATGGCGTTCGGCATGCCGGCGTCCGCGGTCCTCAACGTGCTGGCGGCCGGCGAGATCGCGCTCGGGCGCACGCGGCTGACCAATGTCCGCGCCAGCCTGCTCAACGTCGCAGTGATCGGCGGAATCGGCCTGCTTGTGCTGACCGGCGACGCCTACATGCTCGCCTGCGCCTTCACCGTTGCTTTCAATGGCCTCGCCGCCTGGGGTCTGGTCTCGCTGTGGCGCGAGGGCGCGCTGAGCGTCTCCGGCCTGACCGCCGGCATGGTGATCGACAAGGGTGTCGAATTCTTCCGCCGGCTGCGCGTCCTGCTTGCGTTGCCGCTGGCCGAGCAGGGCAATGTCTGGATCGAGCGCTTCACGGCGTCGCGGCTGACGACGGGCGCCGTCGCCTCGCTGGACTACGCGCGCTCGCTGACCGAGAGCGCGCTGCTGCTGATCAGCCAGCCGCTCGGCATGGCAGTGCTGTCGCAGCATGCCCCGCACGATCCGCGCGCGCAGACCGAGGCGCTGCTGCGGCCGCTGCTCGCACTGATCTTGCCGGCCTCGGCGTTCCTGCTGGTCTTCTCGACCGACATCGTCCGCCTGATCTATTTCCGCGGCGCGTTCGGCGACGAGGCCCTGCTGCTGACCTCGCATGCGCTCAAGGGCATCGCCTGCGGCGTCTGGGCTGCGACCCTCGGCTGGATCCTGATCCGCCTGCTCAACGGCGCGGGGCGCAACGGCGTCGCCGCGCTGATCATCGTCTCTGCCTATCTCGCCAACATGGGTTTCAACCTGCTGATGCCGCTGTTCGATCCGTCGCCGGCGGCCGGCATGCAGTTGCTCGGAGTTGGCGAAGCGATCCGCAGCCTCGTGCTGCTGTCGGGCGTGGTGTTTGTGCTCGGCGATGCGCGAAAGCTCCTGCTCGTGATCGGCTTGGCCCTGCTGCCGACCGCACTGATGGCCGTGCTCGGCATGATGATTCAGACCTCCGTGCCGGGCCTGCTGCCGCGCCTGTTCGCCGGCGGATTGGCCTATCTGCTCTGCCTGGCCTTCGCGATCGGCATCCTGCTGCCGGCCGTGGTGGGCACGGCGCTCCGCCATGTTCGTCGTACGTTCAAGATGAAGGGAGAGCTGAGTTGACCCTGTTGGCCCTCGCTGCCGCCAAGGCCATGATGGCATCCGGTGCCTTCGTCCTTCCGCTCGCCAAGGCCGCCGATCGTGTGCTCGGCCCGCGCGGCTGTTGTTTGACGTTCCATCGCACCGCGCCGGCAGAGCACTGGGAGCGTCTGCCCAATCGCGACTTCTACGTCGATGCCGACTTTCTCGATCGCTTCCTCGGCTATGTCCTCGACCAGGGTTGGGATGTCGTCACGATCAGCGAGGCGCTGCGCCGGACGGCAAGCGCCGAGCCGTCCGGCCGCTACATCAACTTCTCGATCGATGATTGCTACCGCGATACGTGCGAGCTGCTGGTGCCGGTGTTCCGCAGGCACAAGGTGCCGGTGACGCTGTTCGTGACGACCGGCATTCCCGACGGCACCTTGCCGCTGTGGGCCGCTGGCTTGGAGGATGCGCTGCTGCACAGGGACCACGTCACGGTCGACGATGAGCGGACCGCGCTGTCGAGCGCCGAGCAGCGCCGCGCGGTGTTCACGCAGGTCGCCTCGCGCTGGGATGGCCCGCAGGCGGCGGATCGTTACGCCGCGTTCTGTGCCGCCAATGCCATCGACATCGATGCAATGCATTGGAAACATGCGATCTCCTGGGACATGCTGGAAGCGCTGGCGGGGGATCCCCTCATCGAGATCGGAGCCCACACCGTCTCGCATGCGCGGATCTCGTCGCTGCCTCCGGAAGCCGCCCTGCGCGAGCTGGCCGGCGCGCGGCTGCGATTGAACGAGCGGCTCGGCATCGACGTCCGGCACTTCGCGTTTCCTTACGGGCGCGCCGCCGATTGCGGGCCGCGGGACTTTGCGCTGGCGCGGCAGGCCGGATTCGCCAGTGCCGCGACCACGCGCAAGGGCCTTGTCAAAGCCGGGCAGGATGCGTTTTCGATTCCGCGCAACACCATGAACGGCGCGCATCGTACGCTGGCGGCGATGGAGCTGCATCTCACCGGCTTCAGCGGGACTGCAGCGAAGGTGATGGGCCGTGTCTAGCAGGGGGCGCTTGCGGATCGTCTCGATTGCGCATCCTGCCACCAGCAGCGAGGCCGGCCGGCTGCGCTACCGCCATCTCGCCTCCCGGCCCGACGTCGATCTGCATCTTGTGATGCCCGAAGTGTGGAAGGAATTCGGCCGCACCATTACCGCGCCTCACTCCAACGAAGGGTTTCTCGTCCATCGGCTTCCGATCCGGCTGCCGAACGCCGGGCCGATGAAATGGTACCTGCACTTCTATCCGGCGCTGCGTCGCCTGCTGCGCGAGCTCGATCCGGACGTGATTCATCTTTGGGAGGAGCCCTGGAGCATCGTCGCGCTGCAGGCGCAGATGCTGCGCGGTCGTGCGGCGCTCGTGCTCGAGGTCGACCAGAACATCCTGAAACGGCTGCCGCCGCCGTTTGAGGCGATCCGCAAATTCGTCCTCGGCCACACCGCTCACATCCTGTCGCGCAGTCCCGACGCGACTGAGGTCGTGAGGGCGCGTGGCTACACGGGTCCGGTGACCCCGATCGGCTATGGTGTCGATCTCGCGACCTTCATGCCGGCGGATGATCCGTCGAATGCGACGACCGGCTCGCCGCTGCGGCTCGGCTATGTCGGCCGGCTGGTGGTCGAGAAGGGTCTCGACGATGCGCTGGATGCGCTCGCACGGAGCAAGTCGGCGGCCACGCTGAGCATCATGGGTGAAGGTCCACACGAGCCGCATCTGCGCCGGCGCGTGGCCGAACTCGGCTTGAGCGGGCGCGTCACGATCCAGGGCTGGGCTTCACCCGCCGCGGTCGCGGCCTTCCTGCGCGGCCTGGATGCATTGCTGCTGCTGACGCGAACCACGGACGCGGTGCGCGAGCAGTTCGGCCGGGTGATCATCGAGGCCCAGGCCTGCGCCATTCCGGTGATCGGATCAACCTGCGGAGCGATTCCGGATGTCGTCGGCGACGGCGGCTGGATCGTGCCGGAGCAGGATCCCGGCAGCCTGTGTCGGCTCATCGATGAGCTCAGCGGCCAGTGGGCGGAGCTCGCCGTTCGCAGTGAGGCGGCCCGCGCAAACGTGCTCCGGCGCTTCACCTATGATGCGGTCGCGGCGGCGATTGAAACGGCATGCCGTGCGGCCCATCAGTCGACAACCGCATCCCGCCTCGCCCGCCCACAGCGGCTGCAGACGAATTAGCTAGGCCTTCAGCGGCAGTGCAATCGCTGCGTGGCCAGGCTGTCGCTTGGCGGCATCGATCTGCTTGAGCAGCTCGATGTATTGCAGCCCGATCTGGTCCCAGCCATAGGTCTGCGCGGTCGCATGGGCGCCGTCCTGCAGCCGGCGCATCAGTGCGGGATCGGCGAAGACCGCCGCGAGCTTGGCGGCGATGTCGTCGGCGTCGGCCGCGATGCGGAAGCCGCTGACGCCGTCGTGCAGATAATCCTCGATTCCGCCGACCGGCGTTGCGAACACCGGCACTGCGCAGGCCATGGCCTCCATGCAGACCAGCGAGAACGTCTCATAGCTCGTGGGGAGCACGAAGGCATCGGCCGCGGAGTACAGCGCCGGCATGTCCGAGCGTGGGCCGGCGAAGATCACGCGTTGCTGGGCGTTGCGCGTCAGTCTGCGGTAGGGCGCAGGATTGTCCGAGCCGACGACCAGGAGCCAGACGTCGTCGCCGAGCCGGTCGAGCGCACCGATCGCATGCGCCAGTCCCTTGCGGTTGAATTCGTGGCCGACGAACAGCAGCAGGCGCGCGTTGTCCGGGATGCCGAACTCGCGCCGGATCGCCTGGCCGCTGGTGGTATCGCGCTTGAAGCGCGCGAGATCGATGCCGTTGGAGATGACATGGATGCGGGCGGCCGGCACGCGGAAGAAGCGCTGCAGCTCCGCGGTGACGCGGGAGGACACCGCCACGAACGCCCGATACCGCAGGCCTCCGATCATGAACCGGTCGCGCAGCGCGACCCACAGATGCATCGGGTTGAGCATCCAGCGCCAGCTGCCGGCGGCGCGCTTCTCGGCCAGGCTCTGCGCATTGACGGCATGCACGATCAGCACGTCGCCCTTGAGACTATCGCCGTGGCTGACGACGACGGCATCGGGGTGCCGCGCCAGCGCCCGTGTCGCGGCGAGCGTGAACAGCGGCACGACCACGGCGCGGCCGATGTGCCGAAACAGTCCGCGAGTCGGAATCCGCGCCAGCCATGGCGCAACGCGCTCGACCCTTATCGTGTGTTCGAGATTGTCCGCGACGGCGCTCGCGAGCACGACGTTCGATAAACCATTCCGGCCGAAAACGCGCGCCAGCTCGATAGCAACGGTTTCCACGCCGCCGGCATTGCTTATCTCTTGAACGATCTGGACAATCTCAAACGTCATAACGGAAATCTACGGGATCAGACATTGCGACTTCGTTCCAATCTGCTGGTCATTAGCACAGCCCTGTTAACGTTTGTCACGTCGCCATGGTCGAGCGCCGTTCGCGCCAACGATACGAACGCCTCGGCGTTGCGGATCGACGAGCGCATCGGCGGCGGCAATCTGGTCACGCATCTGGCCGGCAAGAGCACGCAGATCTATCAGGCGCTGCACGGCGTCGGTGCCAGGATGGGACGAATGGACTCCTACGGCTGGCGGACGTTAGCGCGGGTGCCCACGCCGCACGACTTCGATGCCGCCATGCTGGAGGCGCACAAGAACAGTATCATGCCGCTGATCCTGCTGGAGTACGAAGGCAGCTATCAGAGGTTGGATCCGCCGCAGCCGATCGGATCCTATCAGGACTGGTTCGCCGCCGGGCAGGCGATGGCGAGACGTTTCCGTCCCGGTGGCGATTGGGGCCGCGAGAACGGCATTCCCGATTGGGGCGCAACCGTCTTCACCGCGATCAACGAGCCCGACGTGCAGGCCACGATCCCGCGCCAGGACTATCACGACGCGCTGGCTGGGCTTGCGGACGGTGTTCACAGCGTCGACCCCAAGCTGCGGGTCGTTCCCGGCGGCTTTGCCACCTGCAACTCGCATGGCGATGCGACGTTGCGCGGCTACGGTCCGGCGATCGCCGATCTGCTCGAGGACGGCCGTCTCGACGGCATCGACCTGCATACCTACTACAATGATAGATGGTATCCGATGACCCGCGGCCGCGAGTTCTCGGTGCAGACCTGCTTCGACCGCATCAAGCAGGCGATGGGCCTGAGCCGCGACATCAACTTCTACGCAACCGAGTTCAACGTCGCGCGCGCCGGCGCGTGGGACAGCGATCCGGACGCGGCGAGACTGTTTCTCAATGCGATCTGGGACCAGCTTGCGGTGGTCGGCAAGGATGGCACCTCGCCGGTGTCCATGCTGGCGTTTCCTTGGAATCTCGGCGACACGCCCGATGTCGACGGTCTGGCCTATGCGATGGCGGCGGGCAAGGATCCCTGGACCCCGGAAGCACGCGGCTTCGTGGTGAAGACGGTGCTGCAGCTCGCCGGTCACATGAGGATCGTGTCCATCGACCGCCGGCTGGCGCTCTACACGCTGCGCGGACCGGATGCCGACTTGATCGTGTGGCAGAACATTGCCGGCTGGACCGACCGGCCGGGCCGCGCGGTCGAGCTCGAGCTGCCCGCATGGACGCGCAGCCTTGAGGTCTGGGGCTGGGATGGGCTGCGACGCCGGATCGAGGCAAAGCCCGGACGTTTCTTCGTCGACGGCCTCAATGTCAACGAGACCTACATGTTTCGCGTGCCGCGGCCGTGAGCGACGACGCCAGTCGCGGGGGTTACCGTGAGGGGGGCGAGTGACAACATCTCGATGTGGTTCGCGAATCCCGTTAACTGAAAAGTAAGGCCAGCGCGACGTGGTTCACTGCCACCTGACCTTTTTACGATAATTGCAGCCACGACAATCCCGCCGCGCGACGGGTGACGCGCTGGACCTCTCTCGGGTGATGCTGGAATGCAGCCGATCAAAAAGGCCGAGATTGCGAACGACAGGCCGGTGCCGGCGCAGGCCGTGACCGGGGTTCGCATCCGAGAGATCCGCACGGCGGATCTGCCGGCGGTCGCTGCGCTGCTGACGCGCGGATTCGCCTTTCGCAGCGAGGCCTATTGGTTGCGCGGACTCGAACGTCACGCGGCGCGCCCGCGGCCGGCCGGCTTTCCGGCATTCGGCTATTGTCTCGACCATGGCGGCGTTCCCGTGGGCGTGATCCTGCTGCTGTTCTCCGAGCTCCACAGCGGCGGTAAGCCAATCGTCAGGGCCAATGTCTCGAGCTGGTATGTCGAGCCGGCGTTCCGTGCCTTCAGCTCGATGCTGGTGCGCGCGGCGACGCGCGACAAGACGGTGACCTATTTCAACATCACGCCAGCCCCGCACACTTGGCCGCAGGTCGAGGCTCAGGGCTTTTCGGTCTACTGCAAGGGACAGGTCTACGCCGCGCTGGCCCTGTCGCGATCGCGCTCGGATGTCCGTATCGAAGAATTCTCCGAGGACGATGTGCATGGGCTCTCTCCCGACGCGGCCGATCTGTTGCGGCAGCATGCGCAATGGGGGTGTCTCAGTCTCGTCGCGCGCGAGGCCGATGCGGCGTATCCGTTCGTGTTTCAGAAGCACCGGGTGATGAACGCGCTGCCGGTGTATCGCCTGCTGTATTGCCGGGATGTCGCCGACCTCGTGCGGCTGGCCGGCAACATTGGCCGGCTGCTGCTGCGGCGCGGCGGCCTGCTGGTGCGGCTCGATGCGAACGAGCCCGTTGCCGGGCTGGCCGGCTGGTACTCGGACAAGCGCGGACGCAAATATGCCAAGGGTCCACATCCACCCCATCTCGGCGATCTCGCTTTCACCGAGGCCGCGCTGTTCGACGGCTGAGGCAGTCGATTGGGTTCGGTTGCATGGTCCCGCTGCGGCGGCCGGGATACTGGCTCGCGTGGTCTATCGGACCGATGTGACGGCACGCACAGTCTGGGCTTCCGGCCTGCGCCATCCTCCTGGCAACGGAGGTGGTCATCCATGTCTTACGTTTTCGAACTCGCGCTGGCGGCGATGCTGCTGTTCTTCCTGTTCCTGCCGATCACCGATCGCAGGACTGTTGTGATGAAGCTCTGCATGATCGTGGCAGTCGCCATCCTGTTCACGGTTGCGCTTGCCGTCCCGCATGGCGCTACACCCTCCGCCCAGGCTCTGCGGCTGACGGCGAACTGACGTGGCGCGGGTGGGCTCGGGCCTTGCCGCTCCAGCATGAAGTTTGGACGGGGCGATCCGGACGGCACGGCTCGCGGATCGAACGGCCGGCGGTTGGCAGTCCGCCCCTCATCGTGTAGCACCGGCTGAACCTCACGCCACGCTCAGGGGATCCGGATGCCTGCTCTTGCCCATGCGCTGCTCGCCGCCCTGAAGGACCATGGCGCCCGCGAGATCTTTGGCATTCCCGGCGACTTCGTGCTGCCGCTGTTCAAGGTCATCGAGGAGAGCAACATCCTGCCGAGCGTCACGCTGAGCCATGAGCCGGCGGTCGGCTTCGCCGCGGATGCGGCCGCGCGCTATCATGGCGGCCTCGGCGTCGCCGTCGTCACCTATGGCGCCGGCGCCTTCAACGTCGTGAACGCGGTCGCCGGCGCCTATGCCGAACGCTCGCCGGTCGTGGTGATCGCGGGTGCGCCCGGCGCGCGTGAGCGCGTCTCCGGTTTTCTGCTGCACCACCAGGCCCGCACCGTCGACACGCAGCTCGCGGTGTTCAAGGAGATCACCTGCGATCAGGCGGTGCTGACCGATCCGGCCACCGCGCCGGCCCAGATTGCGCGCGTGCTGCGCAGCGCGAAGGAGATGTCGCTGCCGGTCTATCTCGAATTTCCGCGCGACATGGTCGATGCCGAGGTCGAGCCGGTGGTGCCGCTGCCGCCGCGGCGGGCCAGCCGCGAGGCGCTCGACGAATGCGTCGAGGAGATCCTCGCCCGCATCGCGCAGGCGGAGCGTCCCGTGATCGTCGTCGACGTCGAAATCCGGCGCTACGGCGTCGAGGACAGGATCGCGGCGCTCGCGCGCAAGCTCGGCCTGCCGCTGGTGACGACCTTCATGGGCCGCGGCCTGCTCGACAGGGCCGACGATGTCGTCGCCGGCACCTATCTCGGCGCCGCGGGCAACCCGGCGATCACGGAGCTGGTCGAGAATGCCGATCTCGTGCTGATGCTGGGCGTCATCCTGTCGGATACCAATTTCGCGCTGTCGAACCGGGCGCCGGATCCGCGCCGCATGATCCTGGCCGCCAGCCGTGAGGTCCAGATCGGTCATCACGCCTATCGCGACATGCCGCTTGGCGATCTGATCGATGCGCTGGACGAGCGCGCGGCACCGCGGGCCGCGGCGTCCGGCCTGCCGCGGCAGCGCTCGGCCTATCCGCGCGGTCTCGCGGCCGATGGCGCGCCGATCGCGCCTTCGGACATCGCGACCGCGATCAACGACATGTTCGATCGCCATGGCCGGATGCCGATGACCTCCGATATCGGCGACTGCCTGTTCACCGCGATGGAGATCGACAACACGGCGCTGGCCGCGCCGGGCTACTACGCCGGGATGGGCTTCGGCGTGCCGGCCGGCATCGGCGTGGCCGCGACCGGCCTTCGTCCGCTGATCCTGGTCGGCGACGGCGCATTCCAGATGACCGGATGGGAGCTCGGCAACTGTCGCCGCTACGGCCTCGATCCGATCGTCGTGCTGTTCAACAATTGCAGCTGGGAAATGCTGCGCGTGTTCCAGCCGGAGTCGCGGTTCAACGATCTCGATGACTGGCACTATGCCGACATCGCCAATTCCATCGGCGGCACCGGCGAGCGCGTCGCCACCCGGAGCGAGCTCGTCGCTGCGTTGGAGCGCGCGGTGCATCGGCGCGGACGCTTCTCGCTGATCGAAGTGATGCTGCCGCGCGGCAAGACCTCGGACACGCTGGCGCGCTTCGTGGCAGGATTCAAGTCGGCGCGCGAGCGCATGGCTCAGGGCTAGGATGGCCGGAAGGGCGCTCTGAACGCACGGCCGTCAACCGGTTGCCGACCGCAGCACCGTCTTGATCGCGTCACGGCCCTTCCAGGCGAAATAGGTGAGGCGGCCGCCGAACGAGCGATGGCTGCGCAGCCTGTTGGAGCCGAGCACGTGCCCAACTTCTGCGGGGAAGCGCTTGACCTCGGCCTGCACCATTCTGTCGGTATTGGCCATGATGGCGTTCAGGCGCGTGCCCCACTCGGACTCGTCGATGCGATCGATGCGGACCTGGATCGCATACTCGATGTCATAGATGCTGGTTAGGATTTCCTTGGCGGTCACGACGCGGTTGTTCTTCAACGCGACACGAAGCGCGAGCCGCTTGTCCTCGAGCTGATCGAGCACCATCGGCACGGTCATGGCGTAGGGCGCCGCGATGACATCCGCGACGTTCTTCGAGCGCGCCGCCTTGGTCGCCAGCCGCAACACCTGCCAGGGCTCCTTCAGACGCTTGGCGACCAGCGTCAACGCAAAGGGCACGGCTTCCGGCTGCCTCTTGCGCAGCGCATCGAGCAGCAGCACCATCTTCTTCACCTGCGGATCGTCGAACTCAACGATCCGGTCCGGCAGCGAATCGGCGAACTTAGCGAGTTCCTCGCGGGCGCGCAGCGCCTTCAACAGCTTGACGACGTCGTCGAACACCGACGGCGAGGCCGTATAGGCCTTCAGCTTGCTGCGGACCTGCTCGATGCCCTCGGCGCGCGCCAACGTGCCTTCCAGCGACTTCGTCACCTTGGTCTGGAACGCGCTCGCGACCTGGCGGATCTCGCGCTGCTTGTCCCCGGCGATCAGGTCCTTCATCTGCGCGTTGTAGTCTCGCGCCATGGTCGGCAGCAGATCGCGCGAGATCCATTCCCAGATCGGCGTGAGGGAGCCGCGGGCAATGCGGCCCTCATTGGCATGCTCCGGCGAACCGTCGATGAGAAGCTGCTCGACGGGCATGAAGAAGTAGCGCGAAGGATTGATGGTGCGGTGGCCGCCGGCGCCATTGTTGTTGCGGATCTCGGCGCGCAGCCGGGCCTGGAGGTCGGCGGATCCCGGCATGTCGACGCCGCTCAGCTCCAGCCGTTCGAGCTCGCTGAGCAGGCAGCTTCGTGTCAGCGGTGACAACCGCTGCAGGAATTCCCAGATCCGGTCGACCGGTCCCATTGGCGTCAGGCTGTCAGCTATATGTCAAGGTCGCTCGTCTCCACGGACGAGCACGGAGCTCATCGAAGCACGAAACAGTTGGTGCGAAATTAATGTCAGTAAACAATCGTAGCATTGCACGACATCGTGGACAGGCGTCGCGGCACGCGCCAGGGACGGGTCTCCCGAAGCACGGCATCACGCCCCGGCTTAACCATTTCAGATTGTAACTTTTGGGAAAATTAGCGGCGGTTGCGCGAGTTGCCGGGAAAAATCCCGTATTGCTACGGACGGTATAATTAACCATGTTAAAGCTGCCGCCGCGTCAGAATGAGGCATGGCACAGCTGAACAACAGCCTTTCCGACGCTCATGCCGCACCTGCTCCGGGCGGCCAAGGAGTTAACGACCCGGACCTCCTGGCGACCCGTTCCGGCACATCTGCGCCGCTCGCGATAGGACGTCACGACGACCAGGCCACGCTCACTTTGGCGCGTCAGCTGAACGGTTCGCTCACCGCCCTGATGCTCTACATGGAGGAAATCAAGCAGCGCAGCGACGAGATCGCCAGGACGCCCGGCGAGCGCCGGCATGTCCAGGTGGTCGTCGACAACGCGTTGCTGCAGACTGAGCGGATCTGCGCCCTGGTCAACCAGATGTCCGGCGCGCACGGGCAGTTAAGACCGCTGTCGCGGACGGTGCCGGCTCACGAGCAGGGCACGGCGCCCGCGCGACCACCCGGCCGGGCCAGCAAGTCGCTGACCCCGCGCGAACACGAGGTCCTCAAGCTGATCAGTGAGGGGCATTCGAACAAGGAGGGCGCCTTGCGCATGGGCATCAGCCCCCGCACCTTCGAGAGCCATCGCGCCGAGGCCATGCGCAAGGTTGGCGCGCGCAACACAGCCGAACTCGTTCGCGCAGCACTTCTCAACCAGATCGGATGACGGCGGACGAGCGCGAATGCCGCGCTCGCGCTTTCGACCCCCGCAGTGCCGCGCGCTGCAGGCAATGAAGATCGGCGTCCGACCGGCTCGGTCGAACGCGCTGAGCGGGACGCGGACGTCCGTGCTGTCAGAAATAATCCTCGGCGAAGGGGCGAACCCGGGAGGTCGGGCGCAGCGGCGCCTGCGCCTTGGGCGGTGCCGGCACGATCGTAATGGTCCAGCGCGGCGGTACGCTCGCTTCGTTCTCCATGACTGAACGGACGTGGCCGGTGATCGTCGATCCGCCGGATTTCACGGTCGCGGTCCGGCCGTTGAACTGCGCAATTCGGAAACGCCTGACTTCCTTCTGGTCGGCGGTTTCAAAAGTAAACATGGGACACATCTCCTATGTGACCCCGAGTCTCGCAGCTCATGATTAGTTGATTGTGAAAATCGTGAGCCGTAGAAGTACGGCGTCAACTTATTGTAAGGGAATATGAAGATCAGGTTCAGCGAATCCGCGTCGTGAAGGTCTCGTTTGCCATCTCGGTCGTCCGAGCCCGTCGCGGCGGTGCGGCGTGCGAGACGCCGCACAGATCGGATTGCGCCATGGAGGCCTGCGGCCTCCCTCGCTTCAATATTGCAGCTCCTGGGCGCGGGCGGCGGCGTAGGCGGCCTCGATGTTGTCGAGCAGCTCGGCATACTCCTTGGCGGACAGGCGTGGCGCGCTCTTCTCCAGCGCGAGCGCGTAGGCCGCAAGCCGGCGGTAGCCGAAGGTTCCGGCTGCGCTCTTCAGCGAATGCGCCTCGCGGCCGATCTTGATGCGCCCGCCGTCGAGCGTCAGCTGGCGGAGCTGCTTCAGCCGCGCATCCGTCTCGCTGAAGAACACGTCGCGGATCTCCTCCGCGGCCTCGTCTCCGATCTCGCCGACCAGCTCGGCATAGGCTTCGCGATCGAGCGCGGCTTCGGGAGCAATTTCGGTGTCGGCGGCAATGTCGGCGGCCCTGGCATCCGGCTGGGCCGGCACCAGCGGGGCGTCTGACGCCACGGTGTCCAGCACCGGCACGGGCAGGGGCAGCACGCGCAGGATGGCCTCCACGAGCGCTTTCTTGCGGGCCGGCTTGACGACGAAGTCGTTCATCCCGGCTTCCCGGCAGGCCCGAATATCCTCCATGAAGGCGTTCGCCGTGAAGGCGATGATCGGCACGTTGGAACGGCGCTCGCCTCGCGCGCGAATGGTCCGGGTTGCCTGGAAGCCGTCCATCTCCGGCATGCGGACGTCCATCAGGATCAGGTCGTAGTTGAAGCGGCTGGCGGCGGTGACGGCCTCGGCGCCGTCGCAGGCCGTGTCGGTCTGGATGTCGAAATCCTTGAGCATCTTGGTCGCGACCAGGCGATTGGTCGGATTGTCGTCGACCACGAGGACGCGCAGCGGCCGGCCGAACGCCGCGATCCGGTTCTGCAGCGAGGTGTAGATGCCGTCGTCGTTCTGCTCTGGCACCGCGATGGTCTCGGCAATCGGCAGCGTCAGGCGGAACGAGAAGGTGGATCCGCTGCCCAGCGTCGAGGTGACCTTGATGTCACCCCCCATCTGCTCGATCAGGCGCTTGCAGATCGCAAGCCCGAGTCCGGAGCCGCCGAACCGGCGGCTGATCGAATTGTCGGCCTGGACGAAGTTCGCGAACAGCGAGCCGATCTTGTCGGCGGCAATGCCGATGCCGGTGTCGGTCACCGTCCATTCCACCGTCGCCTTCTCGTCATCCTTCTCGATGCAGCGCGTCGTGACGACCACTTCGCCTGACGAGGTGAACTTGACCGCGTTGGACACCAGGTTGAGCAGGATCTGGCGAATGCGGCCGGCGTCGCCGACCAGCGCGGGCGGCACCGCCGGGTCGCTGACGCTCCTCAGCTTCAGGTCCTTGGCGGAAGCCCGCGGACCGATGATGCTCAGCGTGTTGTGGACCAGGGCCTCGGCGGAGAACGCGATGTCCTCGAGCGAGAGCTGGCCGGATTCGAGCTTGGAGAAGTCGAGAATGTCGTTGAGGATCCCGAGCAGATTGTCGCCGGCATTGTGGATCGCCACCACCGAGCGGCGCTGCTCGGGATCGAGATTGGTCTCCAGCAGCGTCGTGGCGAGGCCGAGCACCGCGTTCATCGGCGTGCGGATCTCGTGGCTCATCATCGCGACGAAAGTGGACTTCGCCGCGTTCGCGGCCTCGGCGGCCTCGATCAGGTGCTCGTGGCGTTCCCACCAGCGTGAGATCAGGACGGCGGCCGCGAACACGGCCATCGCGCTCACCAGGGACACGATGACCAGAAGCGTCGCCATGTCGCGCCAGGCCTTCAGGACGTCGTGCTCGAACACCGACACCACGATCATCGCGGGATAGTTCGGCAGCATCTTTGCCGCCCGCAGGCGCATCTCGCCGGTTCGTGCGGAGGGTTCGCGCAGCACGCCGCCGGCCGACAGTGCGCGCTGACCGAAGCCGGAGGTCGGCTTGCCGATCTCGCTCGTGGGCGGAAAATGCGCGAGCAGCGTACCGTCCTCGCGGATCAGCGACACCGCGGCATCAAGACCCTGCGCGGTGGAGCCGAAGAAGTTCTCCAGATAGGGCACGGACATGGCGCCGAGCATCATGCCCATGAACTCGCCATTGGGCTCGTCGAGCCGGCGGGCAAAATAGATGTTCCAAGTGCCGTCGCCGCGATTCTGAACCGGCGTGCTGAGGAAGGTCCGCAGTGCAGGGTCGGCCTTCAGCGCCTTGAAATAGTCGCGGTCGGCGATGTTGACGTCCGGGATCGGCCAGTAGCGCGAGAAGTTCAGGAGCCCGCCTTGTGCGTCGATCAGCGTCACCGCATCGATCTGCGGCAGTCCTGCGATTTTCTCCTTGAGCAGGAGGTGGGTCTGATGGTCTGACGCGACCTTGCGAAACGCCGCAGCGTCGATGGCGCCGCCGCGCACCAGGTAGTCGCGCACGCTCGTGAGCACGAGGTCGACCGATTTCACCGAGCGGTCGGCGTTCTCTGCAAGCGTGAGACTATGGCGGCTGAGATCTTCCTCGGCGTGCTGAAGCGCGTTCTCGCGCAGGTTGGTGAGGAAGAACAGGTTGCTGCCGGCAATGACGCAGATGAGGATCAGCGCGATCGCTGAAGGCGCTCCCAGAAAGCGTTTCTTGTTGCTCATCGCCTGCTACCAGCCCGCCGCTCTGACCAGCCGCCGGCAATCGGTCTCCTGCGCGATCTGCTTCAGAGTCTGCCGGAGCCGCATCAGATCGATCGGCTTCGAGAAGGGAGAATCTATGTTCAGCTCGAGAACCTCGGTGCCGGGGCGGTTGTCCAGCGAGAGGTCCGGCATGACGCAGTCCAAGTTCCTCTTCTGCAGGACGATCGAGGCTGCGTCGACCGGGCTCACGTCCGTCGTGTTGAAGCCGGCCTGTGCTGCGATCTTTCGCAAGATGGAAAGATGCACGGCGGCATCTTCGATCACGAGGAGTTCGTTGCGCATGAATTCCCTGTTCCGTTGCCACCCTGACGCGGTCATCGGCAAGCAGGATTATGCCTATCGGCCGGCTCTGACCCCCTCGTAAATTTTGGTTTCCGTACGACTACGGGAGGGCACGGCGATGTATGCGTCCTGCCGTCGTCAACCACGCGGAGTTCGCCCGCCAAAGAGAAAGCGGCCGAACACCGGTCCGGCCGCCGCGCAGGACATTCCCACGGAGCTCGGCTATTCGGCCGGGCCGAACACGGCTTCCATCTTGGTCTTGAGCGTCGCCGCGTTGAACGGCTTGACGATGTAGTTGCTCACGCCGGCCTTCTTGGCGGCGATGACGTTTTCGGTCTTCGACTCGGCTGTGATCATGATGAACGGGGTCTTCGACAGCTCCGGGCTGGCGCGCACCTCCCGCAGCAGGTCGTAGCCGGTCATCGGTTCCATGTTCCAGTCGGAGATCACCAGACCGTACTTCTTCGCCTGCATCTTCGAGAGCGCGGCCGATCCGTCGCTGGCGTCGTCGACGTTCTCAAATCCGAGCTGCTTCAGCAGGTTGCGGATGATCCGGATCATAGTGGCGTAGTCATCGACCACCAGGATCGGCATCGACAGATCAAAGGCCATGTCATTACTCCGCGCGTTTGGTCAAAAGCCGAACACGGGCGAGGTATATCAGCACGAAGATTATTCGACGCCTCTTGGAACTCGCGCTCGTCAGCACGTCGACAATTATCAGCGCCCGTTGAACAGCGCGTTAATTCCAGCGGTGCCGACGATGGGGATCATGCCACGGGCCGTAGTTGTACGGAGGCAAGGGCGCTCGGCGAGGCAACGGCGCGCGACGAGCGAGGGCCGGAACGACGCCTGCTCACGGCACGCTGCGTGGCCGGACCAGATTCTCGTAGTGGGCCTTCACCGTACCGTAGCACTCGCACGCCGTCTTCTTCAGCCCGTCCAGATCGATGATCTCGATATGGCCGCGGCTATAGTGGATGAAGTCCGCCTGCTGCAGCGTGCTCGCCACCAGCGAGACGCTGTTGCGCCGGGCGCCGATCATCTGCGCCAGGGCCTCCTGGGTGATGTAGAGCTTGTTGCCGCCTGAAAGGTCATGCGTCTGCAGCAGGCAACGGGCGAGACGCGACTCGACGGTGTGGGCGGCGTTGCAACCGGCGGTCTGCTGGCTCTGCACGTAGATGGCGAGTGCGTGGCGCAACATCAGCGCGCGAAACGAGGGGCTCTGTTCGGCGGCCGCCCGTACCTTGTCGATGTCGACGACCGATGCAGCACCGGGAACGAGGACCGCCGCGCTGTTCAGCACCACCGGATCGCCGCCCGCGAGCAGGGACATGCTTCCGAAGAGACTGTCGCGACCGATCATCGCCACCTGAACGCGCTCTCCGCGCGCGAGGTTCACGACCAGCGAGATGACGCCGCGATGAGGAAAGTAGATGCGCGAAAGCTTTTCGCCGACCTCGGCGAGAATGGAGTCTTGCACCAGATCCACGGTCCGCAGATAGGGTCGGATCAGCTCGAAGTCATCGTCGGTCAGTGACGACAGGAAGCCGTTCGGAGAACGCAAGCTGGGGTCCAAAGCCATCTCCTGCATTGCAGTAACGGAGCCTCGCAGATCTCAATGCACTCATGGTTCCATAGAACTGCGTCCTATCCGCTGACAAGAAGAATCACGGGTAATATTCCCAGTAAAGGCCATTCGTTCCTGTTGTGCTCGTTGTCGTGCAGACGGGCGCGGATGCGCGGTTGCGCATTTGGCCATCAACATGTGTGCGATGTGCTGATCTGATAGCGCGCTGTTGTATACAGTCGGCACGCATCGGCCTCGGCTGGTGAAAGCAGCGCAACGCGCTTGCGGCGGGCCTCCTTCTTGCTCCGGCCGCCGCAGCTCCGGCGGGCACGGACACCACGTAGCATGCGGCCGCATTGACAGCGGACATCTTGAAGCCAAAATCGCTAATAAGCGCGCTGATTCGTTGACGGATCTTTTTCTGTCGGATGCAACCCTCGTCGCGAGTGGAGGCATCGGCCGGTGCTTTGCGACTGGCGGTGACGAGGTTGTCGTCATTGCAGGAGCAGGAGTCCGCCTGATGCTGCATCCAGCTGGAGCGCGATCGATGGTCAGCGATGAGACTGAGCGCCAAGACGAAGCTGAACGTTGCAGCGGCGTCCGTTCGTTTGCGTCCCGATAGCCCCGCCGTCCTCCCCCCCCAACAGGTAATGCAGGATTCATGGCCTCTTCCACCTACCAGCGGTCCAACCAGTCGTTGCCGAGCGCGGGCGTAGACATTCCGGCCGCAGCGACGCCGGACATCCACCCAGGAATGGCGATCGTCGGTCAGGTTGCCGGTGGCCTGCTGCACGACTTCAACAACATTCTCACCGTGATCACGGGGACCATCGACATTCTCGCCGAAGCGGTCGAGGACAAGCCCGAACTGGCGGCCGTCGCGCGTCTGATCGACGAGGCTGCGACTCGTGGCGCTCGATTGACCTCGCAGCTTCTGTCGTTCGCAAGAGGCCGGCCGCCGCTGCCATGTGCGGTGGAGTTGAACGAGCTCCTGATCGACGTCGCTCGTCTGCTTCGTCCGACATTGGGCACCGAGGTCGAGGTGACGACATCGGTGGGCGCGGACGTGCCGGCCGTCTTCGCCGATCCGGGACAACTGATGGCGGCACTGCTGTGTCTTGCGATCGGGGCCCGACATCGATTGGAGCATGGCGGCTGCATCGACATCGAGGCAAGGCGCATGCGTGCGGACGCCTCGGGTGCCGACGGCATTTCCTCCGACGTGCTGATCGTGTTGACGGCGTCAGTGAGCGCGGCGGATGCCTCTCCAGCCGATCCCGCCTTCTCGGAGATCCGCATGGTCGAGGATTTCGTCAGGCGTTCGAACGGACGTCTGGAGCTCAAGGAGCCGCGCGGCCGGACCGCCGGCGTCGAGATCGTCCTCCCGCGCGCGGACCGCGTCCCCTCGTAGTCGGCCGCTCTTCCGCAAGCTCATAGTTAGCGCTGCCTTAACGGTCGCACCGCGCATCGGCGCGCGTCGACCGCGAGGCCGTGTCAGTGCGCCATTTTACCGCGAGTCCCTGCGGTCTGCGCGCATTTGATCGAACTGATTAGCGGCCAATTAGGATTAACGGCGGTGGCGGACGCCGCGCGCGGCCGTTCCGGGATCAATTTAACGAACGGGTAGGATTCCGCGGACCAGTCTGCGCCATCGCCGACAGAACGGTGCGGCGATGTTTACTCATGTTCATCCAGAAGGGAATGACAATGTCAGGTATCGTCCTCTCCGCGTCGGTTCGCCAGAACCTGCTCTCGCTCCAGTCGACGGCTCAGCTCCTCGCGACCACGCAGAACAACCTCTCCACGGGCAAGAAGGTCAACTCGGCGCTCGACAATCCGACCAACTTCTTCACCGCCCAGGGTCTCGACAACCGCGCTTCCGACATCTCCAATCTGCTCGACGGCATCGGCAACGGCGTGCAGGTGCTGCAGGCCGCCAACACCGGCATCACCTCGCTGCAGAAGCTCGTCGACAGCGCCAAGTCGATCGCCAACCAGGTGCTGCAGAGCTCCGTGGGCTATTCCACCAAGTCCAGCGTCACCTCGGCGGCTCTGACCGGCGCGACCGCCACCGACCTGCTCGGCTCCAGCTCGACGGCTGTGACCGGCTCGGTCGTGAACAACGACAATACCTCGAGCGCGGTGGCGATCACCGGCTCGACCAAGCTGTCGGGTACGGCGGGCACCGCGTCGAACAACCTCGCCACCGGCATCACCTCCGGTGAGACGCTGGTCGTCAACGGCACCACCTTCACCTTCGTCACCGGCACGTCCTCGTCCGGCACCAACATCGGCATCGGCGACAGCGTCAGCAACCTGCTGTCGGCGATCCAGACCCAGACCGGCGTGACCGCGTCGATCACCGCGGGTGCGATCACCCTGACGCCTCCGGCGGCGGGATTGACGCTCTCGGGCAGCACCGGCACCTTAGGCAAGCTCGGGCTGACTGCCGTCGGCGATGGCTTGTCAGGTCAGACCTTGACGGTCGGCGCCACAGGAGGTGGCACCGCGACCAGCATCACGTTCGGTCTAGGGACAGGACAGGTCAAGTCGCTGAACGATCTCAACGCCAAGCTCGCAGCCAACAACCTGCAGGCCACGGTCGACTCGTCCACCGGCAAGATCTCGATCACCACGACCAACGACGCGGCTTCGGCCACGATCGGCGCGATCGGTGGTACGTCGGCTGCGGCCAGCCAGGCCTTCAATGGTCTGACGGCGGCGGCTCCGGTGGCGGATGCGACCGCGCAGACGCAGCGCGCAAGCTTGGTCTCGCAGTACAACAACGTGCTGGCGCAGATCAACACGACCGCTGCTGACGCTTCGTTCAACGGCATCAACCTGCTGAACGGCGACACGCTGAAGCTGACCTTCAACGAAACCGGCAAGTCGACGCTGTCGATCACTGGTGTCACGTTCAACTCGGCGGGCCTCGGCCTCTCGACGTTGACCTCGGGCACCGACTTCCTCGACAACAGCTCGGCGAACAAGGTCATCGGCGTGCTCACCACCGCGAGCTCCACGCTGCGCAACGAGGCCTCGACGCTGGGTTCGAACCTCTCGGTCGTGCAGGTTCGTCAGGACTTCAACAAGAACCTGATCAACGTGCTGCAGACCGGCTCGTCGAACCTGACGCTGGCCGACACCAACGAGGAAGCGGCCAACAGCCAGGCGCTGTCGACCCGCCAGTCGATCGCGGTGTCCGCGCTGTCGCTCGCCAACCAGTCGCAGGCGAGCGTGCTGCAGCTCCTGCGCTAAGGCGCGGGCGGCACCCACGAACATCGGAGGCGGCGGGGCTTGCCCCGCCGTTTTCGGCTCTAGAATATTCGAAGATTGACGTCGCTCGGCTTCGGCGTCTGCGGCGTCTGCGGCGCCGGATCAGCCGGACAGCGAGCACGAGAGCAACGTCGTGTCGACGCGAATGCAGCCTGCCGACGACGCCGCTCCCGAGAGGAGACTCCCGAGAGGAGCCTTCTGAGAGGAGAGTTGGGCCATGCCCCTGCGGGTCGAGCTGAAGCCTTTCGAGCGCATCGTGATCGGCGACAGCGTCATCGTGAATTCGAACACGCGCGCCCGCTTCATCGTCGAAGGCGACGCGCCTATACTCCGCGAACGTGACACCGTCACCGCCGAGACCGCCGATACGCCGGCCAAGCGCCTCTATCTCTGCGTCCAGACAATGTACCTGAAGAACGACGCGATCCGCTATCGCGCGTCCTATCTCGCCTGCATGAACGAGTTGCGCAGGGCGATTCCGGAAGCCGCCGGCCAAGCCGAGACGGTGGATCGCCATGTCACGGAAGGGGCGCTGTACAAGGCGCTGAAGGAGATCAGGGCGCTGATCGAGCGAGAGGATCGCGCAGTCGCGCCGGCCGAAGCGATGCCTTGACATTCCGGCCGCCGAAGGGGCCGGGCTCGCCGCAGCCTGAGAGGTTGATGCTACGTCCGTATTAGCACGGACAATAAAATTAACGGGACGGATAAAAGCCCCACCTAACGATGGCACGGACAGAAAGTCTGTTCAGCCCAGTCAGCGAGGGCCGGGTATCGATCCGCGCGGCTGGTGAAGGCTGGGACCGACCGTTGCTCTGACAGGGATCAGCGGTCGCCCCGTGACCGCGGCGCCAATTCTTGGAAGGCCAGTTTCATGGATGACCTGTTGCGTGAGTTTCTGACGGAGACCAGCGAGAGCCTGGACACCGTCGATAATCAATTGGTGCGGTTCGAGCAGGAGCCGAACAACGCCAAGATCCTCGATAACATCTTCCGGCTGGTGCACACGATCAAGGGGACCTGCGGCTTCCTCGGCCTGCCGCGGCTCGAAGCGCTGGCGCATGCCGCCGAGACCCTGATGGGCAAGTTCCGCGACGGCATGCCGGTCACCGGCGAGGCCGTGACGCTGATCCTCACCACCATCGACCGCATCAAGGACATCCTCGGACAGCTCGAGGCCAACGAGGCCGAGCCCGAGGGCGAGGACCGCGACCTCATCAGCGAGCTCGAAGCCATGGTCGAGCGCGGCATGGCGGCAATGGCCGCGTCGGCGGAGCCGATCGCGATGGCCGGCGAGACCGCGCCACCGCTTGCGCCTGCAGCGCCGGCCGCGCCCGCGGTCACGCACGGCTCGCTGATCGACCAGACGCTGGAGCGTCCGCTGCGTCCGGGCGAAGTGTCGCTCGACGAGCTCGAGCGCGCCTTCCGCGAGACCGCGATCGAGTTGCCGCCCGCGCATGAGAAGGCGCCTGAGCCCAAAGCCGCTGCCCCGGCGCCGGTCGCCAAGGCCGGGCCTGCCAAGGCGGAAGCAGAGGCCAAGGCCGAGGCGCCGAAGAAGGCGGCGCGCGCCAAGGCCAATGCCGATGGCGAGGTGCACGAGAACGACAAGGTCGCCAACCAGTCGATCCGCGTCAACGTCGACACGCTCGAACATCTGATGACGATGGTCTCGGAGCTGGTGCTGACGCGCAACCAGCTGCTCGAGATCGCCCGCCGCAACGAGGACACCGAGTTCAAGGTGCCGCTGCAGCGGCTGTCCAACGTCACCGCCGAGCTGCAGGAGGGCGTCATGAAGACGCGCATGCAGCCGATCGGCAATGCCTGGCAGAAGCTGCCGCGCATCGTCCGCGACCTCGCCACCGAGCTCGGCAAGCAGATCGAGCTCGAGATGCACGGCGCCGACACCGAGCTCGACCGCCAGGTGCTCGACCTGATCAAGGACCCGCTCACCCACATGGTGCGCAACTCCGCCGATCACGGCCTGGAGACGATGGCCGAGCGTGCCGCGGCCGGCAAGGCCGAGCAGGGCACCATCCGGCTGTCCGCCTATCATGAAGGCGGCCACATCATCATCTGCATCGCCGACAACGGCCGCGGCCTCAACACCGAGCGCATCAAGGCCAAGGCCTTGGCGAACGGCCTCGTCACCGAGGCCGAGCTCGAGAAGATGACGGAAGCGCAGATCCACAAGTTCATCTTCGAGCCGGGCTTCTCGACCGCGGCCGCCGTCACCTCGGTCTCGGGCCGCGGCGTCGGCATGGACGTGGTGCGCACCAACATCGACCAGATCGGCGGCACCATCGACATCAAGTCGGTGCTCGGCGAGGGCACCTCGGTCACCATCAAGATCCCGCTGACGCTCGCGATCGTCTCGGCGCTGATCGTCGAAGCCGGCGGCGACCGCTTCGCGATCCCGCAATTGTCGGTCGTCGAGCTGGTGCGCGCGCGCGCCAACTCCGAGCACCGCATCGAGCGCATCAAGGACACCGCGGTGCTGCGCTTGCGCAACAAGCTGCTGCCGCTGATGCATCTGAAGAAGCTCTTGAAGATCGACGACGGCTCGTCGACCGATCCGGAGAACGGCTTCATCGTGGTGACGCAGGTCGGCAACCAGACCTTCGGCATCGTGGTCGACTGCGTGTTCCACACCGAGGAAATCGTGGTCAAGCCGATGTCGACCAAGCTGCGTCACATCGACATGTTCTCGGGCAACACCATCCTGGGCGACGGCGCCGTGATCATGATCATCGATCCGAACGGCATTGCGAAAGCGCTCGGCGCCGCCGGCTCGGCCTCGCAGGCGGTATCCGACGAACACGCCGCGCATCACGCGATCGGCGGCGAGCAGCTCACCTCGCTCCTGGTGTTCCGCGCCGGCACGGCGCAGCCCAAGGCGGTGCCGCTGGCGCTGGTCACGCGCCTGGAGGAGATCGCGGCCGACAAGATCGAGATCTCCAACGGCCGCTACATGGTGCAGTACCGCGACCAGCTGATGCCCTTGGTGCAGATGGAAGGCGTGTCGGTGCAGACGTCGGGCTCGCAGCCGATCCTGGTGTTCGCCGACGAGACCCGGGCGATGGGCCTCGTGGTCGACGAGATCATCGACATCGTCGAGGAGCGGCTCAACATCCAGGTATCCGGCGCCAAGGACGGCATCCTCGGCTCGGCGGTGATCAAGGGCCAGGCGACGGAAGTGATCGACGTCGGCCACTTCCTGCCGATGGCGTTCGCCGACTGGTTCATCCGCAAGGAGATGGCGACCGAGTCGCAGACGCAGTCGGTGCTCTTGGTCGACGACTCGCCGTTCTTCCGCAACATGCTGGCGCCGGTGTTGAAGTCGGCCGGCTACAAGGTGCGCACGGCGGCGTCGGCGATCGAGGGCCTCGCCACGCTGCGTTCCGGGCACAGCTTCGACATCGTCGTCACCGACATCGAGATGCCGGAGATGAACGGCTTCGAGTTCACCGAGGCGATCCGCGCCGACCAGAACCTGAACCAGATGCCGGTCATCGCGGTGTCGTCGCTGGTGTCGCCGGCGGCGATCGAGCGCGGCCGCCAGGCCGGGCTCTACGACTACATCGCCAAGTTCGACCGTCCCGGCCTGATCGCGGCGCTGAAGGAACAGATCGAGGAACGGGCGCGCGCCGAAGCCAACCGGCGGGCCGCGTGACAGCAAGCGGACAGGAGCAGCGTGCGATGAGCAGCAAGATCGAAACCACCGAAGGCGCCGCCGTCGAATACGTCACTGCGATGATCGGCGGTCAGCTGTTCGGCCTGCCCATCTCGCGGGTGCAGGACGTGTTCATGCCGGAGCGGGTGACGCGGGTGCCGCTGTCGTCGGCGGAGATCGCCGGCGTCCTCAACCTGCGCGGCCGCATCGTGACCGTCGTCGACATGCGGGCGCGGCTCGGCCTCGCCCGCGCCGAGGACGGCAAGCCGCCGATGGCGGTCGGCGTCGATCTGCGTGGCGAGTCCTATGGTCTCCTGATCGATCAGATCGGCGAGGTGCTGCGGCTGCCCGAGGAGAGCCGGGAGGAGAACCCGGTCAATCTCGACCCGCGCATGGCGAAGCTCGCCGGCGGCGTGCACCGCCTCGACGGTCAGCTGATGGTCATCCTCGATGTCGATCGCGTGCTCGAGCTCCTGCCGAAGGCAGCAATCGCCGCCTAGTCCGTCAACCGTCCCATAGGGGAGACAACAATGAAGAGCTGTCTGGTCGTGGATGACTCCAGCGTCGTGCGCAAGATCGCACGCCGTATCCTGGAGGAGCTGGGCTTCTCCGTCGTCGAGGCGGAGGATGGCGAGCGGGCGCTCGGGATCTGCACCAAGAGCCTGCCGGACGCCATTCTGCTCGACTGGAACATGCCCGTCATGGACGGCTATGATTTCCTCGGGCGCCTGCGCCGGCTGCCGGGCGGCGAAGGCCCGAAGGTGGTGTTCTGCACCACGGAGAACGACATCGATCATATTTCGCGCGCGCTGAACGCTGGCGCCAACGAATACATCATGAAGCCGTTCGACAAAGAGATTGTCGCCGCCAAATTCCAGGAAGTCGGTCTCATCCAGGCGCTGTCAGCCGAATCCGCCTGATCCCTTCGTCTGCCCAGAAGAGGCCGTCCGTGAACCAGCCTGATTATGAGTTCCTGCGCAAGCTGCTTCGAGACAAATCGGGTCTCGATCTGTCTGCCGACAAGCAATATCTGATCGAGAGCCGCCTGCTTCCGCTCGCGCGCAAGGCCGGTCTCGCCAGCATCAGCGATCTCGTCCAGAAGCTGAAGGACGGGTCGAGCGCCCTGATAAGTCAGGTCGTCGAAGCGATGACGACCAACGAGACGTTCTTCTTCCGCGACAAGGTCCCGTTCGATCACTTCCGTGACGTGATCATGCCGGAGCTCCTCAAGGCCCGCGCCAATCGCAAGTCGATCCGGATCTGGTGCGCCGCGTGCTCGACCGGCCAGGAGCCGTATTCGCTGGCGATGTCGCTCAAGGAGATGGGATCTGCGCTCAGTGGATGGCGCATCGAGATCATCGCCACCGATCTCTCCCAGGAAGTGCTCGAGAAGTCGAAAGCGGGTCTCTACAGCCAGTTCGAGGTGCAGCGCGGGCTGCCGATCCAGCTTCTGGTCAAATATTTCAAGCAGGCAGGCGAGCTCTGGCAGATCAATTCCGACGTGCGCGGCATGGTCCAGCATCGGCAGCTCAATCTGCTGCACGACTTCTCCCAGCTCGGCACGTTCGACGTCGTGTTCTGCCGCAACGTGCTGATCTATTTCGATCAGGACACCAAGATCAACATTTTCGGCCGGCTCGCCAAGCAGATGGAGCCGGACGGCTTCCTCGTACTCGGTGCTGCGGAGACCGTCGTCGGCCTCACCGACGTGTTCAAGCCGCTCGCGGACCGGCGTGGCCTGTATCGCCCGAGCGGGATCGCTTCCGCGGCGAAGGCGCCCGCTCCGGGAATGCCCAGGATCGCGGCCGCGGGCAACTAGATGTTCCCGCAGCCCAACAGAGCAGGACGCGAAGATGTCTGACGAGAACAAAGGTACGGAGCGCGTCACCTTCAGCCGCGGCTACGATGTTTGCATCATGGGCATCGACGGGACCTGGCGCAGGGACTGCCAGCTCAACGCCATCTCGGACAACGACGCGGTGCTGACGGTCGAAGGATCGATCCAGGGATTGAACCTGAAGGAGTTCTTTCTGCTGCTGTCCTCGACGGGGCTCGCCTACCGCCGCTGCGAGTTGGTCCGGGTCAACGGCTCCGAGATGGACATCCAGTTCATCAAGGGAAAGAACAAGAAGAAGCGTGGCAACGCTTCCGCCGGCCAGGAAACGACCGTCAACTAATTCGCCTTCCGGCAGCGCGGCGCATTGCTCGCCCACCGCTCGGGAAGCTTCCGCGCGCGAAGCGACGAGGAGACGCGCCGCCCCGGATCCCGCGCAAGTCCTAAGGCCGGGAGCCAGTTTTCGGAGAACCGCTTTACGCCGCCGCAGGGTCGGACGTGTATGACAATGACCTCGGTCAAATTTTCCAGGAACGACCAATGCCGGTCATGAGTTCGGAACTTGCACCCAGCCGGCCGGAGCGCGCGGACGATGGCGAACGGCGCGCGTTGCAGCTCTTGGTCGTCGACGACGACGCCGCGCAGCGGACGCTGATCGCGCTGGCGGCCAAGCAGGCCGGCCATGCCGTGACGGTCGCGGCCACCTGCAGCGACGCGATCCGCGAGGTGCGCAACAAGCGCTTCGACTGCGTGACGCTCGATCTCATGTTCGAGGATGGCGACGGGACCGAGGTCCTCAAGGTCATCGCAGATACCCGCTTCGCCGGTTCCGTGATCGTGATCAGCGGCATGGATGCGGCGAAGCGAATTGAGGCCCGGCTGCTCGCGCGCTCGCTCGGGATCGACCTGCAGAGTCTGCCGAAGCCGGTCGATCTGGCGGCGCTGCGCATCTGCCTTGCCAATCTCGGCAAGACTGCGCTCGGCCTGCCCGTGGTTCACACCTGGGGCGGCGTCGCAGCCGAAAGTGTTGCCGCGAAGCATCGGTCCTGAGAGACCTGCATCGGCACAAGCCGCGGTCCAGAGTGCACATCCTGTGCAACGTCCAAATCCCGCCGATCTCTGATCAAGACGAGGGCAAGGCTGGCTGAGGACTGCACGTCTTGTGTCAAATGCCGTGCAGATTTTCGTGGCAAGAGCCGTGCAATGGTCTGGCACCGAGCATGCCCGTTCGGCGTGGTGCAAGCCGGCAACGCCGATGCGATCAGAGCTTGATGTCGATCATGACGCTGTCGACGTTGATGTGTTTTGCAAAGCAGCATGCCGCTCACGACGGCTGCCTTGAGATCGTGTCCAGATCGTGGTCTCGTGAAGGCGGTCACCGATCTGCAGCTACTACTTGTGGGTTAGGATCATAAACCGTACAAATACGGGTGCCCAAAGCACCCGACGAGTATGGTATCATAAGACGCGCTTTCATTGTTTCTTCTCCTTTGCAAGAGCAATCGCCCATGGCCGAACAAACAACTTCCCGCGGTGAGATCTTTGTCGTCGATGACGATCCAGCCGTGCGTGACACCCTCTCGATGGTCTTGTCGGCGGGTGGGTATGAAGTGATCTGTTTTGCGGACGGCGCCGCGCTCCTGGCGGTGGCGCGGAGCAGGACACCGGCCTGTATCCTGCTCGACGTGCACATCCCCGGAAAGTCGGGTCTCGACATTCTCAGGGAACTGCACGGCGAGGACTATCCGGCTCCGATCTTCATGATCTCGGGCCAGGGCGACATCCCGATGGCCGTGAACGCGATCAAGAACGGGGCGCTCGACTTCATCGAGAAGCCGTTCCGCGGCAGTGAGATCGTGGCCCGTCTGAACGAGGCGATCGGCGCGTTCGCGCGGCGGCAGAAGGAGAACGCCTCGCCGAAGATCGGCTCGCTGCATTTCCCCGGCCGCGAGCCGCTGACGCGGCGCGAGCGCGAGGTCCTGGAACAGTTCACGGCGGGGGCCTCGAACAAGGAGGCGGGGCGCACGCTGGGCATCAGCCCGCGCACGATCGAGGATCACCGCGCCAACATCATGAAGAAGCTCGGCGCGCGCAACGCGGCCGATCTGATCCGCATCGTGATGACGGCGTCGCGCGCCAATTGAGCCGATGGCCGGGCCGCCCGCACGTGGCCTCGCTCTGGAGCAGCGGCAATCGCAAGCGCCAGGCCGCGTTGGTCAGGCCGCATGGTCAAGCCGCATTGCTCAAGCCTCGGTGGCGGCGAGCGCCTTGCGGATCATCTTGGCGAGCTCGGATTTGCGGTACGGTTTCGGCAGCAGAAGAATTCCCTCGTCGAGCCGACCGTGATGCACCACGGCATTTTCGGTGTAGCCGGAGGTGAATAGGACCCGCTGCGCCGGGCGAATCCGCTGGATCTCGGATGCGAGCTGGCGGCCGTTCATCGTCCCCGGCATGATGATGTCGGTGAAGAGCAGATCGAACGGCTCTCCGGCATTGGTGATCGCCAGCGCTTCGGCGGCATTGGCCGCCTCCAGCGTCGCATAGCCCAGCGCATGGAGCTGGGCGAGAACGTAGCCGCGCACCAGCCGATCGTCCTCCACCACCAGGATCGTCTCCTGGCCGCCCTGGATCGCCGGCGCGGCGCCCGATGGCTCCGTGACCGCCTCTTCGCTGCCCGGCGGCAGGTACATCCGGATCGTGGTGCCGTGGCCTTCTTCGCTGTAGATCCTGATGTGTCCGGCCGATTGCTTCACGAAGCCGTACACCATCGACAATCCGAGGCCCGTCCCCTTGCCCGGCCCCTTCGAGGTGAAGAACGGATTGAACACCTTGTCGATGATGGCGGCCGGAATGCCGCTGCCACTGTCGCTCACCGCGATCATCGCGTAGCGACCGGGCCGCACGTCGTCGTAGAGACTTGCGTAGTTCTCGTCGAGGTCGGCCCAGCCGGTCTCCAGGATGAGCTTGCCGCCATTCAGCATCGCGTCGCGGGCATTGAGCGCGAGGTTGATGACCGCCGTGGCGAGCTGGTTCGGATCGACATGCGCCACGCAGGTCTCGTCCTGGAAGACGGACTCGATCTCGATCTGCTCTCCGAGCGTCGGCCGCAGCAGCTTGGCCGTGTCGATCATCAGCGTGTTGACGTCGACCTCGCGCGGCTGCAGCGGCTGCCGGCGCGCAAAGGCGAGCAGATGCTGGGTGAGATCGGCACCGCGCGCGGCGGCCTCGTCGATCATCCTGGTGATCGCGGCGAGCTGCGGCTCCTTGGCCACGGCCGCGGCGAGAATCTCGATCGTGCCGGTGATCACGGTGAGGATGTTGTTGAAGTCGTGCGCGATGCCGCCGGTGAGCTGGCCGATCGCCTCCATCTTCTCGGACTGGCGGATCCGCTCCTCGGTCGCGATCTTGTCGGTGAGGTCGCGGAAGAAGCCGTTCAGCACGAAGCCGTTGCGGGTCTTCAGCGCGGTCACGCTGAGCTCGGCCTTGAACTCGCGGCCGTCGCGCCGCTTCACCATGACCTCGCGCCGACGGCCGACCCCGAGCGCGCTCGCTTGTCCGGTCATCAGGATGCGGCCGAGCGCCTCGCGCAGCTCCTCGCCGACGTCCCCGACCGTGATCACGTCGAACACGTCCTTGCCGATGATCTCGGCGCGCGACCAGCCGAAGATCTTCTCGGCCTGGGAGTTCCAGTTGAGAATGGCGCCGTTGTCGTCGACCTGGACGAAGGCATCGAGCGCGGTCTCGATGATGTTGCGGGCGAGCTGCTCGCTCTCCCGCAGCGTCTCCTGCGCCAGCCGGCTCTCGGTCATGTCGCGCCCGATGAAGAAGTGGCGCTGCACCGGCTCCGACCAGTTCGAGGTCCAAGACAGAGTCACCACGCGGCCGTCCTTGTGGACGTAGCGGCAGTCGGAGGTGCGTGCGCGCAGGCCGAGGCGCGAGGCACGAAGCTCCTCGCGTGCTTTGAGCAGATCGCCGGAGTGGATGAAATCCGCGCCGCTGCGGCCGATCATCTCGGCCGGCGTATAGCCGAGAATCGTCTCCACGCTCGGTGAGACCTGGACCAGGATGCCATTGCGGTCGGTGATGAGGATCAGGTCCCGCGACGTCTCGAAGATGCGCCGCCGCTCCTCGGTCTGCTGGCGCAGCGCCAGCTCGGTCCGGCGGCTCTCGGTGACGTCGCGTGCGATCTTGGAGGCGCCGATGATCTGGCCCGTCGGTGATTTGATCGGCGAGACGCTGAGCGAGACCTGGACCAGCTCACCGTCCTTGCGGATCCGCACCGTCTCGAAGTGCTGGATCCGCTCGCCGCGGGCCATGCGCGCCAGAATGTCCTGGGCCTCGGCCATGCGCTCTGGCGGCACGAGGAAATCCGCACGGCGGCCCACGGCCTCCTCGGCGGAGTAGCCCAGCATGGCCTCGGCTGCCGGATTCCACGCAGTGATGGTGCCGTCCAGCGACAGCGTCACGATCGCGTCGTTCGACGATTCCACCGCTGCACTGTAGAGGCGTTCGCGGGCGGCGAAATGGTCGCGCGCCGCTTCGGTCAGGTAATGCTCCTGGACTTCGCGCTCGAGCTCGGCGGTCTTGGTGCGAACCTCGTCCAGCACGCGGGCAAAGGCGCGCGCCAGCACGCCGGTCTCGCCGACCGCCTCGAGCGGAATGTTCACCGCCTCGCCGCGGCCCACGCCCTCGACGGCCTGGGTCAGCTGGTTGATCGGCCGCGTCAGCGAGCGCGCGACCACGAAGGCGAGCGCGGCTGCGCACAGCATCGCGATCAGGCCGACCTCGATCGCCGTCTTGCGGATGGCGAGGGCGGGCGCCATGAAGGCGGTGTTCGGGATCGTCTCGATCACCGCCACCCATTCCTGTCCCGCGAGCAGCGCCGGAGCGAAGGCGACGCCGCCGGGACGATCGGCCTCGTCGTGCAGGATCTGCGCGAAACCTTCGGCGCTGCCCGTCGCGCCGGCGAGCGTCGGAAAATCGTCCTGCCATCGCGTCGATCGGCCGCGCTTGGAGGCGAATTCCCGGTCGGATTCGGGATGGAAGAGATAGTCGCCGCGGGCGTTCACCAGGTAGAGCTGGGCGCCCGGCCGGGCCGCGGCGCGCAGATGCGCGAAGATCGGGCGCATGTCGAGATCGATCATCAGGATCGCGTACGGCTTGCCGTCCGGCGCGAACACCGGCGTGCCGACGCACAGCATCGGCACGCCTGTCTTGGGATCCGTCGTGTTGCCGTCGAGAATGATCGGCGAGAGTCGGATGCCGCCGGGCGGCAGGCTCAGCGTCTCCTTGATGTAGTTGCGTTCGCCGCGCGTGATCAGCTCGTTCTCCGGAACGATCCGCACCGTGTTGCCCGGCCCGAGCCGGTCGACCCGGAGCAGCTCGCGATAATTGTTCTCGATCCCGACAAGGCGGATCATCGCGTAGGTCTGCTTGGCCTGCAGCTCAGCGAAGTAGCGCATTGCGACCCGCTCGCGCCACGACTGCGCCGGCAGCCCTTCGCGGGGATCGGGAGCCCCCGTCTTCAGCGTGCGTATCAACGTTGCCAGATTTGGCGAGGCGCGATAGCCGTTGATGTCGTTGCGGGCACCGCCGACATAGTTTTCGAGCTCGGTCGCCATCAGGCGCGAATGCGACTCGATTCGATCGAGCGCGCGCGGCAGCAGCGCCCGCTCGAGGCTGCGGTAGCCGAGCCAGCCGACGGCGAACACCGCGATCGCGACCAGCAGGATCATCGCGACAGCCAGTCGCGTCGTCAGCGTGATGCGGCCGCCGAGCCGCGGACCCTCGCTCGCGGGCTGCGCGCCGCTCAGCAGGGGCTCTTTGCTTCGGCTGTCAGGAGTTCGGAACAGCATCGTGGCCTGGCCTGGGTCGAGTAGCCTGATCGCCTGCCGATGCCAGGCAATCGGAAACCATCGTCAGGAGGGCTGCCGGCTTGAACGGCTTGGGCAATGCGGAAACCGCTCCCAGCTTGGTAGCCATGGCAAGATAGTCGGGCTCTGACATCGAGGTCGGGGTGTGGGGACGTCCCGAGGTCATGATGATCGGAACACCCGGCGTTTGCTTGAGGATCATGCGCATCGCCTCCAGCCCGTCCATGCCCGGCATGAAGATGTCCAGGATCACCAGGTCGAAGCTCTCGCTTTTGAAGCGGACGAGCGCCTTCTGGCCGTCACCGGCGATTCCGACGACGTGACCGGCGCGTTCGAGCACGCGCTGAATTGTCAGCTGCATGAGCGGATCGTCGTCCACGACCAGAATCTTCGCCACGCTCCGCATCTCCCGATTGGCTGGCAGCAAGACCAACGGTCAGTTGCAAAGGTTTTGCCCAATTCGCGGCGCGCCGCAAGCGCTTCGCCGCGCAAGTCACATGCAGGATGGGACGCGGTGATCGATGTCCCGTGCGGGCGAAGGGTGGACCATCCGGGCGCCGTGCCTGCATTCGAGGCGCTCGCGCCGTAGTTGCAGGGCGCGGAGCGCTTCATAATCGCCTCGTTCCGGCGAGGGCAGTCCCGCTGAATGCACAATATTTAAGCATATGTCTAAGGTCGACGATCCCGGGCGGCGCGACGGGTGGAGACAATGCGGACCTGCACGGGACGGAGTGGCCACAGGAGCGACGTGCCGGGGTGCGGCGTGACACCGCTTATGTCCTCCGATTGGGCAGGCCGCTAGCCGCTGAGATAGTCCGGCCAGCGGCCGCGAATGGTCGCGAGGTCGCTCAGCGTGCCGGTCAGGTGCTCGCGCAGATGCGTCTGCGCCTCGTCCGGCCGGCCCGCGGCGATCGCGTCGACGATCTGCTTGTGGTGGCGCAGGATGGTCTGCGCCTTGCCGGGCGAAGGCAGATGCAGCCGGCGCAGCCGGTCGATGTGACCGCTGCGGCTGCGGACCAGACTCCACAGCTCGTGCTTGTCCGCGGCGGTGTAGAGCCGCTCGTGGAATGCGTTGTCGACGATCGTGAACGAGGTGAAGTTGCCGTCCTTGGCGAACCGTCTCTGCTGGGCGATCAGGGCATGCAGCTCGTCGATCGGGGCCGCCGCCGGTGTCAGCGCGAGCAGCCGCACGATCTCGAGCTCCAGCGCCAGGCGCAGGAACTGCGCCTGCTGCGCGCGAGCCACGTCGATGCGGCTGACCAGGGTCGCATGCTGCGGGAAGACGTCGACCAGGCCCTCTTCGGCCAGCCGCATCAGCGCGTCCCGGATCGGTGTCGAGCTGAGGCCGAACTCGGCTTGCAGCGCCGGCCGCGACAATGGCGCTCCCGGCGGCAGCGCCAGCGCGATGATCTGGTCGCGCAACCGCTCGAAGACCTGCGGTGCCGCACGCCGGCTCGGATCGAGCCGTTCGGGCGGGAGAACCGCAGCAGGCGTCGCGGGCAATACCATTTGGTCGGACGTCCGGCTCGAATGTCGCAGGGCAGAACAGCCCTTGTCAGAGATGCACTAATGCATTAGTGCATCTCTCCGCCGGCCGTCAAGAAGGAGCCGGCACGCGAGGAGGGATGTCCCATGTTCGAGAAGTTCGGGCGCTCGGCCGCACGAGCCGCCGGCCTGCTGGCCGCGCTGCTGGTCGCGGCGGCCTGGAATGACGCCGCACAGGCCCAGCAGAAGACCGAGGTCTCGCTGTCGCGCCAGCCCGGCATCTTCTACATGCCGAGCCACATCATCGAGAAGAACAAGCTGATCGAGAAGCATGCCGCCGCGCTTGGCGTGCCCGGCGTCACCACCAAATGGCTGACCTTCTCCGGCGGCGGCGCGCAGACCGATGCGCTGCTGTCGGGCAGCGTCGAGATTCTCAACACCGGCACCGGCAATCTGCTGTTGTTGTGGGACCGTACCCGCGGCGGCGTGAAGGGTATCGTCGCGACCTCGGCACAGCCGATGACCCTGATCAGCCGCGATCCCAACATCAAGTCGATCAAGGACTTCGGCCCCACCGACAAGATCGCCGTGCCGACCGTCAAGGTCTCGACCCAGGCCATCGTGCTGCAGATCGCGGCCGCCGAGGCGTTCGGCGCCGATCAGTGGAACAAGCTCGACGCCAACACCGTGCAACTCGGCCATCCCGACGCCTATACCGCGCTTTCGAACCCGCAGCACGAGGTACACAACCATTTCTCGATTCCGCCCTATACGTTCCTCGAATTGAAGAACGTCCCCGGCGCGCACGTCGTGATGAATTCGCCCGACGTGATGGGTGGACCGCTCAGCCAGGCGCAGTTCTTCACCACGGCGAAGTTCGCGGACGCCAACCCGAAGATCATCCAGGCGGTCCGCGACGCCACCAAGGAGGCGCAAGACCTGATCCGCAGCGATACCCGGACGGCGGTGGAGATCTACAAGGAGATCACCGGCGACAAGACCTCGGTCGAGGATCTGCTCGCTTGGCTCAAGGAGCCCGGCATGATGGAGTGGAACCTGGAGCCGCAGGGCACGATGAAGTTCGCCGCGCATCTCGCCAAGATCGGCACCATCAAGACCCAGCCCAAGGCCTGGACCGACTACTACCTGCCGGTCGCCCATGATCTGAAGGGCAACTGATGTCTGCGCTGCTCGATGTCGATGGCGTCACTTTGCGCTACAAGACCTCCAGCGCCGTGATCACGGCAACCGAACGCGTCGGCTTCTCCGTCGACCGCTCCGATCGCTTCGTCCTGCTCGGACCGTCCGGCTGCGGCAAGTCGACCCTGCTGAAGGCGGTCGGTGGTTACATCAAGCCGAGCGAAGGACGGATGCGCATCAACGGCCGCGAGATCACCGGTCCCGGCGCCGACCGCATGATGATCTTCCAGGAGTTCGATCAACTGCTGCCGTGGAAGACCGTGCTCGCCAACGTGATGTTCCCGCTGCTGACGGCGCGGCGCATGCCGCGCAAGGAGGCCGAGAGCCGCGCCCGCGCCTATATCGAGAAGGTCGGGCTGACGCGCGTCGTCGATGCCTATCCGCATACGCTGTCAGGCGGCATGAAGCAGCGCGTCGCGATTGCCAGGGGCATGGCGATGGAGCCGGACATTCTCTTGATGGACGAGCCATTCGCGGCGCTCGATGCGCTGACGCGGCGCACCTGCCAGGACGAGCTGTTGCAGCTCTGGAACGAGACCAAGTTCACGGTGCTGTTCGTGACGCATTCGATCGCGGAAGCCATCAAGATCGGCAACCGCATCCTGCTGCTGTCGCCGCATCCGGGGCGGGTCAAGGCCGAGGTCATCGACGTTGACAAGGTCTCGGCCGAGGATGGCAGTGCCGCACGCCTGGAGAAGCAGATCCATGACCTGCTGTTTTCTGAACCCGCAACGGCACATTGAGGGCCGCTCCCATGGCTGACGCAAAGATCATCCTGCGCGACACGGCTGCGGTGAGCGCGTCCCCGGCCGAGGTCGAGCGCAAGCTCAGCATGCTCGAGCTGCTGTGGAACGACGGCTTCGTGCGCAAGACCCTGATCATCGTCGTGCTCGCCGCGATCTGGCAGGCCTACGGCAGCTATCTCGACAATCCGCTGTTGTTCCCGCCCTTCTCCGACACCATCGCTGCGCTCTGGGAGAAGGTGCGCGACGGCACCATTCCGATGCGCGCCTGGACCTCGCTGAAGGTGCTGTTCATGGGCTATGCCGCCGGCATTACGCTGGCGGCCATCCTGACCGTGCTCGCGATATCGACCCGCATCGGCACCGATTTCCTCGAGACCGTCACGGCGATGTTCAACCCGCTGCCGGCGATTGCGCTGCTGCCGCTGGCGCTGATCTGGTTTGGGCTCGGCAGCGGCAGCCTCGTCTTCGTGCTGATCCATTCGGTGCTGTGGCCGGTCGCGCTCA
This sequence comes from Bradyrhizobium sp. SZCCHNPS1003, assembly GCF_032381555.1. Classification (NCBI taxonomy): domain Bacteria; kingdom Pseudomonadati; phylum Pseudomonadota; class Alphaproteobacteria; order Hyphomicrobiales; family Nitrobacteraceae; genus Bradyrhizobium; species Bradyrhizobium sp. SZCCHNPS1003. The sequence goes on along the minus strand of NZ_JAUHIU010000007.1, from coordinate 141,626 downwards.
ACACCCATTCCGGCTTCAAGAGCGTCTCCAACACGCTGCGCATGGTCGGACGCAATTACGGCCTCAATGGCTTCTCCTACGTGATCCGCATCCTGATCCCCGCGGCGTTCGGCGCCATCCTCACCGGCCTCAAGATCGGCTGGGCGTTTGCGTGGCGCACCCTGATCGCGGCCGAGCTGGTGTTCGGCGTGTCCTCGGGTCAGGGCGGCCTCGGCTGGTTCATCTTCGAGAATCGCAACCTGCTGGAGATTCCGGCCGTGTTCGCCGGCCTCTTGACCGTGATCGTGATCGGCCTCGTGGTCGAGAACCTGGTCTTCCGCACCATCGAGCGCAAGACCGTGCTGACCTGGGGGACCCAATCATGAGCGAGCGCAAGCAACCCGATCAGCTGCGCAGCGCGCGCTGGTTCGCGCCCGACGATCTCCGCTCCTTCGGCCATCGCTCGCGCGTGATGCAGATGGGCTATGCCCAGGAGGAGTGGAAGGGCCGCCCGGTCATCGCCATCGTCAACACCTGGTCCGACGCCCAGCCCTGCCACATGCACTTCAAGCAGCGGGTCGACGACGTCAAGCGCGGCGTGCTGATGGCCGGTGGCTTCCCGATCGAGCTGCCGGCGCTGTCGCTGTCGGAGTCGCTGTTGAAGCCGACCACGATGCTCTATCGCAACATGCTGGCGATGGACGTCGAGGAACTGCTGCGCAGCCATCCTGTCGACGGCGTCGTGCTGATGGGCGGTTGCGACAAGACCACGCCGGCGCTGCTGCTCGGCGCCACCAGCATGAACCTGCCGGCGATCTATCTCCCCGCAGGACCGATGCTGCGCGGCAATTGGAAGGGCAAGACGCTCGGCTCGGGCTCAGACGCCTGGAAGTATTGGGACGAGCGGCGCGCCGGAAAACTGTCGGATACCGATTGGAACGCGATGGAGGCCGGCATCGCGCGCAGCCATGGCACCTGCATGACCATGGGCACGGCCTCGACCATGACCGCGATTGCCGAGGCCATCGGCATGACCTTGCCCGGCGCCTCGTCGATTCCCGCCGCCGATGCCGAGCACATCCGCATGAGCTCGGAGTGCGGCCGCCGCGTCGTCGAGATGGTGTGGGAGGACCTGACGCCGTCGAAGATTCAGACGCGGCCAGCGTTCGAGAATGCGATCGCGGTCGCGATGGCGATGGGCTGCTCGACCAACGCGATCATTCATGTGATCGCGCAGGCACGCCGTGCGGGCGCCGATATCGGCCTCAACGATTTCGAGGCGGCCAGCCGCAAGGTGCCGGTGCTCGCCAATGTCCGGCCGAGCGGCGACACCTACCTGATGGAGGACTTCTACTACGCCGGCGGGCTGCCTGGCCTGATGAGCCGGATGAAGGAGCATCTCCATCTCGACTGCCTTACCGTCAACGGCCGCACGCTGGGCGACAACATCGCGAGCGCCGGCGTCTACAATGACGATGTGATCCGTCCGCAATCCAACCCGATCTACCGCGAGGGCGCGCTCGCCGTGCTCAAGGGCAACCTCGCGCCGGACGGCTGCGTCATCAAGCCCTCCGCCTGCGAGCCGCGCTTCCTCAGGCACACCGGCCCGGCACTGGTGTTCGACGACTATCCCTCGATGAAGAAGGCGATCGACGATCCCGAGCTCGACGTCACTGCCGACCACGTGCTGATCCTGCGCAATGCCGGGCCGCAGGGCGGGCCGGGCATGCCCGAATGGGGCATGCTGCCGATCCCGACCAAGCTGGTGAAGCAGGGCGTGCGCGACATGGTGCGGCTGTCGGACGCACGCATGAGCGGCACCAGCTATGGCGCCTGCATCCTGCACGTCGCGCCGGAGGCCTATGTCGGCGGTCCCCTGGCGCTGGTGAAGAACGGCGACCGCATCACGCTCGACGTCGCCGCGCGCACAATCAATCTTGATGTGCCTGAGGACGAATTGGCGCGCCGTCGCGCCGCCTGGACACCGCCAACGCCGCGCTTCGAGCGTGGCTATGGCTGGATGTTCGCCCGCCATATCAAGCAGGCCAATGACGGCTGTGATTTCGACTTCCTCGAGACCGGCTTCGGTGCGCCCGTGGGCGAGCCGGTGATCTACTAACTCCACAGTCGTTCTGGGGCGGGCGAAGCCTGACCCCGGAACCTCGAGATTTGCGACTCTGACTATCACCGCGACAAAGGTGCGCTCCCTCCCCCCTTGCGGGGGAGGGTCGGGGAGGGGGGTACCCCAAGCGACACCGTTGATGAGGACCCCCACCCCCTACCCCTCCCCGCAAGGGGGAGGGGAGAACGACGAGCACCGCATGACCAAACTCAGCGACACCACCCGCAACAAGCTCAAGACCGTCTCGACCGCGACCGTCGCCACCGCGCTGTTCAAGCGCGGCCTGCGCATCCAATGCATCCAGAACGTCCACCCGCTCAATCCGGACGCGCCGACCATGGTCGGCGAGGCCTTCACCCTGCGCTATATCCCGGCGCGCGAGGACCTCAACACCATCGAGGTGTTTCGCGACCGTGCCCATCCGCAGCGCAAGGCCGTGGAGGAATGCCCGCCCGGTGCGGTGCTGGTGATGGATAGCCGCAAGGACGCGCGGGCTGCCTCGGCCGGCGCGATCCTGGTCAGCCGCCTGCAGCAGCGCGGCGTCGCCGGTGTCGTCACCGATGGCGGGTTTCGCGATGCGGCCGAGATCGCCAAGCTCGGCATTCCCGCCTTCCACCAGCGCCCGAGCGCGCCGACCAATCTCACCCTGCATCATGCGATCGAGATCAACGGCCCGATCGCCTGCGGCGACGCGCCGGTGTTTCCCGGTGACGTCATCCTCGGCGATTCCGACGGCGTCATCGTCATCCCCGCCCATCTCGCCGACGAGATCGCCGAGGAGACGTTCGAGATGACCGCGTTCGAGGATTTCGTCGCCGAGCAGGTCGCCCAGGGACGCTCGATCCTCGGCCTCTATCCGGCCACTGATCCGCAGACCCCCGCCGATTTCGCGGCGTGGCGCGCGAAGAACGGCAGGTAGCCGGCCACACACTCCGCTGTCGTCCCGGCCTCGAGCCGGGACCCATAAACACAGGCGGATGTGACTACGAAGAAAGTAGCTCCAGCCTGCCCAACAACCGGGGACGGTGGTTATGGGTCCCTGCGTTCGCAGGGACGGCACTGTTGGTCGGGCGAGATCCCGCTACACATCTCGCTGTTGCTGTCAGTCGCCGCGCTCACGCGCTTCTATCCGCCAAGCCCACCGCCCACAGCGCGAACGCATAGACGATCGCGACTTCGTCGAGGCGGTTGAAGCGGCCGGAGGCGCCGCCGTGGCCGGCGCCCATGTTGGTGCGCAGCACGACAGGGCCGCCACCGGTCATCGTCGCGCGCAGCCGGGCGATCCACTTCGCCGGCTCCCAATAGGTGACGCGCGGGTCGGTGAGACCGGCCATCGCGAGGATCGCGGGATACTCCTTGGCGGCGACGTTGTCGTAGGGCGAGTAGGACAGGATGGTGCGGAAGTCCGTCTCGCTCTCGATCGGGTTGCCCCATTCGGGCCATTCCGGCGGCGTCAGCGGCAGGCTGTCGTCGAGCATGGTATTGAGCACGTCGACGAACGGCACCTCGGCGACGATGCCGGCGAACAGCTCGCCCGCGCGGTTGGCGACCGCGCCCATCAGCATGCCGCCGGCGCTGCCGCCATGGCCGACGATGCGTTTCGCGCTGGTGTAGTTGGCCGCGATCAGCGCCCGCGCACAGGCTGAGAAATCGTCAAAGCTGTTGGTCTTCTTCTCGCGCTTGCCGTCGAGGTACCAGCCCCAGCCCTTGTCGGTGCCGCCGCGGATATGGGCGATGGCATAGACGAAGCCGCGGTCGACCAGCGACAGCCGGTTGGCCGAGAACGACGCCGGCATCGCATGGCCGTAGGAGCCGTAGCCGTAGAGCAGCAGCGGCGCTGACCCGTCGGCCTTGAAGTCGCGCCGGTGCAGCAGCGACACCGGCACCTCGGCGCCATCCTGGGCCTTGGCCATGATGCGCGTGGTGACGTAGTCGGCCGGATTGTGCCCTGACGGAATCTCCTGGCGCTTGCGCAAGGTTTTCGCGCGCGTCACCATGTCGTAGTCCCACACTTCCGACGGCGTCGTCATCGACGAATAGGCAAAGCGCAGGTTGGTGGTGTCGAACTCGTAGGAGCCCATCGCATCGAGCGAATAGGCGCCCTCGTCGAAGGCGATCGCGTGTTCCTCGCCGGATTTCAGGTCTCTGATCACGATCGACGGCAGCGCATTGGCGCGCTCCAGCCGCACCAGATGGCCGGCATAGAGATCGTGGTCGAGCACATAGATGCCGGCGCGATGCGGAATGAGGTCGCGCCAGTTGGTGCGCTCGGGCGCGGCCAGCGGCGCGGTCGCGATCTTGAAGTCGATCGCGCCGTCGGCATTGGTGAGAATGAACAGCTCGTCGCCGCGATCGGCGATCGAATATTGCACGCCGTTCTCGCGCGCGGCGACCAGACGCGGCGGCGCATCGGGATCATCGAGATCGATCAGCCGCTGCTCCGAGGTCTCATGGTCGCCCCCGGCAATCACGCAGAACCGGCCGGAGGTCGACTCGTGCACATGGGTGAACCAGCCGGTGTCCTTCTCCTCATAGACCAGCAAATCGTCTGATTGGTTGGTGCCGAGCTTGTGCCGCCACACCTGCATCGGGCGGTGATTGTCGTCGAGCTTGACGTAGAAGAAGCTCTTGCAGTCACGCGACCACACCACGCCGCCGTCGGTCTCCTCGACGAGATCGACGAGATCGTTTCCACCGTCCCAGTCGCGGACGCGGATCGTGAAATATTCCGAGCCCTTGGTGTCGGCGCTCCAGGCGGCCAGCTTGTGGTCGTGCGAATGCCGGCTGCCGCCGAACTTGAAATACTCATGCCCGCGCGCCAGCGCATCGCCGTCGAGCCCGATGGTCTCCGCCCCGCCGTTGCGCGGCGTGCGGCAGAACAGCTCGTGCTGGCCGCCCTCGCGGTACTTTCGGAAGTAGGCGTAGGGCCCGTCCGGCGATGGCACCGAGGAATCGTCCTCCTTGATGCGGCCGCGCATCTCCGCGACGAGCTTCTTCTGCAGCGGTGCGGTGTGGCCGAGCACGGATTCCGCATAGGCGTTCTCGGCCTCGAGATAGGCGCGGATGTCGGCGTCGAGCAGCGACGGATCGTGCAGCACCTCCTGCCATCGCGCATCCTTCAGCCAAGCATAATCGTCGCTCACGGTGATGCCGTGGCGGGTGAAGGAATAAGGGCGGCGCGGCGCCACCGGCGCACTTGTGCTGCTGTCGGTCATGTCGTCCTTTACGGGGTCACGCTCTCGCCGAGCCATTGGATCGCGGCGTCGAGGCCGCCGCGGCCATGCGGAATCTTCAACGCCACCAGCGCCATTTCGATCACACCGAGCGTGCCCAGCACCATCGGCGCGTTGACATGGCCCATATGGGCGATGCGGAACGCCTGGCCCTGGAGGTCGCCGATCCCGGTGCCGAGCACGACGCCGCACTGCTCCTTGCAGTAGGTCTGCAGTACGGCCGGATCATAGCCGCCGCCGACCAGCACCGTGGTCACGGTGTTGGAACGCTCCGCGGCGTCTGCGATATTGAAGCCGATCACCTGGCCCTCGCTCCACTTCGCCACCGCGCGGCGCACGGCCTCGCCGAGCAGGGCATGGCGGCGGAACGCATGCGGCAGCCCTTCCGCGAACAGCATGTCCATGGCCTGGCGCAGCGCGAACAGCAGATGCACCGGCGCGGTGCCGCCATATTTGCGATAGTGCTCGGCGCCCTCCCGCTCACTCCAGTCCCAATAGGGCGTGCGCATGTTGGCGCGCTTATGCGCCTCGAGCGCGCGGTCGTTGGCCGCGACGAAGCCGAGGCCGGGCGGCGTCATCAGGCCCTTCTGCGAGCCGGACATCGCGACGTCGATGCCCCAGACATCCATCTCGAACGGCATGCAGCCGAGCGAGGCGACGGTGTCGACCATATAGAGCGCCGGATGGCCCGCGGCCTTGATGGCGCGGCCGATCGCCTCGACATCGTTGACGACGCCCGAGGCGGTGTCGATCTGCGCCACCACGATGGCCTTGATGGTGTGCTCCTTGTCGGCGCGCAGCCGCGCCTCGACCTCGGCCGGGCGCACCGCGCGGCGCCAGTCGCCCCTGAGAACCTCGACCTCGGCGCCCATCGCGCGCGCCGCATGGCCCCAGCCGATCGCGAAGCGGCCGCTCTCCAGCACCAGCAGCTTGTCGCCGCGCGACAGCACGTTGGAGAGCACGGCCTCCCAGGCGCCATGGCCGTTGGCGATGTAGATGTAGGTCTTGCCCTTGGTCGCGAACAGGCGGCCGAGATCGGACATGATGCCGTCGGTCAGCTCGACCATCTGCTTGGAGTAGATGTCGAGCGCCGGGCGGTGCATCGCCTGCAGCACCTCGTCGGGCATCGTGGTGGGTCCCGGGATGGCCAGAAACTCCCGGCCCGCGCGAACGGTCATTGTCAGTGTCCTCGGCGATGTGGTTTGGCGGTTGAGGGTGGTGGCGGGCTCTCGCACACGGCTGGCCCATGGTCGTTTTACGTGGCGCGGCGCATTAAGAAAAGCCGGAGAAGCCGGGGGGCTGGCATGCCCCGGCGGGCCGGCGCGTCAGGCCGTCAGCGCCTCGTCTCGCGGCAGCCGGCGGCCTCGGCCTCCTCGACCGAGCAGAACCAGCGCGTGCCCTTGGCGACGTGCATCTTGATCTGAGCGTACCAACGGCTCTTCGGCGTGTGATAGATGCACTCGCCGGCGCCGTTGACGTTGCCCTTGATGGTGCAGTCGGGCGACGGCGCGACCGGTCCCGAGGCCGAGGCGAGCAGGATGGCTTTCGCGCTGTCCGGTGGCTTGGTGGCGCCGAGGATCGTGGTCTTCTTGTTGCGCACGCGCCAGTCCCACGGCGCGATGAATGCGCCCTGCCACATGCCGGCCTTGGCGGCCCGCGCCTCGGCCTCGTCGGGCTCGTAATCGTGCGAGATGGTGCGATAGGCCAGCGCCCAACCGCTGCGCACCAGCCATTTCTGGATGTCCTCGCCGTCGACGTCGCAGCGCGCGACCTGGCGACCGCGGCGATCGATCGAACGCGGATGACAGGTCCAGCTCTTGCCGTCGGCGTGCTTGATCAGTTCGTCACGCGCCGCCACGCCGCAGGTCCAGCGCTCGCCGTTCTTGTTCAGGCAGAGCTGATCGACGGCGGGCGCGTCGATGCCGCCGAGCCGGATGCGCGTCGTGCCGATCAGCACGCTGTCGGCCTCGCGGACCTTGGCGGGACCGGTGATGTCGGCGGCATGGACGAGCGCCGGGGCGAGCGTGAGCAGGAGAAGAAGTGCTGGCTTCATCGACATGAACGGGCGCGGATCGTCCTTGGGGAGGGCTGGGGCAATTGTGCGGCGGATCGCCCGGTTGTTCCAGCGCCGTGATTGCCTGACCTGCTCAACTTCACGCGATGGTGGGGACGTTTCGACTCGAGCTATCACAACAACGGTGGTGCGCTCCCCTCCCCCTTGCGGGGAGGGGTCGGGAGTGGGGGTCCGCGGGCGCTGAACTCAGCTGTTGTGCGAGATCGTGCCAAGGCTTTCGGCTACGGTCCTTGCGAAGGGGAGTGAAACACACAGATCCTCAGCGGCACACGCTGGCATCAGTCAGAGCGCGACTCGCTGACCGGTATGAACCGGGCTGAGTCCTGACAATTCAGACCGGGTTGATTCCTGACAGGCAAGCTTCGTCCGATTCGAAGGAGGATCGGTCGATGCCTTTCAGGGAGAGCAGTCCTGTGGAGCAGCGTATCGGGTTGTTTCGGGAGTACGACACGGGAGCTTTTTCGGTGACGGAGCTGTGCGCGCGGCACGGCATCAGCCGGGAGACGTTCTACGTTTGGGAGCGCCGCCGCGCGAGCGGGGATCCGCAGTGGTTCGAGGAGAAGAGCCACGCCGTGCAGAACTGCCCGCACGCCACAGCGGACCGGCTGGCACGGCGCATCATCGCAACACGACGACGGTTTCCGCATTTTGGCCCCAAGAAGATCAAGGCCTGGCTCGCGCGCGAGCGGCCGGAGGTCGACTGGCCGGCGGCCTCGACGATCGGCGACCTCCTGAAGCGTGAAGGCCTGGTCGAAGCGCGGCCACGCCGACGTCGGGCGATCGCGCAAGGCGAGCTGATCACGCCGGCGGAGGGCCCCAATGACGAGTGGGCGATCGACTTCAAAGGCTGGTTCCGCACTGGCGATGGCACGCGCTGCGATCCGCTCACCATCACCGATGCGGCGAGCCGCTATCTCATCGAGGTGCGCATTGTCGATCCGACCTGGGCTGGCGTGAAGGGCGCTCTGGAGCGCGTTTTCAAGGATATCGGCCTTCCCGACGCGATCCGCTCCGACAATGGAGTACCGTTCGGATCGACGGGAGCTGGCGGCCTTTCGGCGCTCTCGGTGTGGTGGCTCAAGCTCGGCATCGAGCCACGCTACATCCCACCAGCGAGCCCGCAGGACAACGGCCGGCACGAGCGCATGCACCGCACGCTGAAGGCCGAGACGTCGAAGCCACCGGCAGACACGGCCGCCGAGCAGCAGCGACGCTTCGACGCCTTTCGCCGCCACTTCAACGAGGAGCGGCCGCACGAGGCGCTCGACCAGGTGGCCCCCGTCAAGCTCTGGCGCAGGCCGGTGCGCTTCATGCCAGACCGTCTCGATGATCCCTGGTACGACGCCGATCACGAGGTCCGCCGCGTGCGTCCCACCGGGGACATCAAATGGCAAGGCGAGCACGTCTTCGTTGGCGAAGCGCTCGCCGGCGAACTCATCGGCCTCGCCAAGCACGATACCGGCGGCCACATCGTCCGCTTCTGGGGCCGAGACCTCGGGCTGATCGACCGCGACCGCCGTTTCCTGCGCTTTGCTCCGCCGCGTGCGCGGCTCCGCGTCGCGCAGGAAACGGCGGAGACAACACAGCAGTGATCGAATAGTGTCAGGGATCAGCCCGGTCCAAAATGTCAGGGATCAACCCGGTCGGTCAACCCCCACCCCCACCCCCGACCCCTCCCCGCAAGGGGGAGGGGAGTGGACCGACATCGGCGACACAGCTTCGGCCTCACCGCACCACGACCCTTCGCGCCAGCGCCAGGCCCATCAGCACGAAGGCGGATGTCACCTCGGGGCCGCCGACCAGGATGCGGGTCGGGGTCTTCATCTTGTTCCATTCATAGGCGCGGTACGGATGCCGCCGGCCGCCCTCGCCGAACGACGTCACGATGCAATGCACCGCGGGCGCGAAGCTCGCCGCAGCGCCGCCGAGATGTCCAAGCGCGATCAGCGCCAGCGCGGCGTCGAACGGGTTCATCTCGCGGCCGATCAGCTCGTCCTCGACATAGCCGAGCACGCGCAGACGAATGAGCTCGAACGCGCCGTCGGGATCGATCGCCCGCCGCGCGGCGGGCGGCAGTGCCATGAAGGCGTGGTAGCAGCGGCCGAAATAGGCGCAATACAGCTCCGGCAGATAATAGATGTGCGCGCGCGGGTCGGCGAACGCGCCGCTCAGAACCAGCCGCTGCTGGAAGCCGACGATTCGCCTGACGACGTCGAGCCGGGCTTGCGTCTCCAGGACCTGCCAGCGCCCGAGATTGCGGAACGACACTTCGAGCACGTCGAGATTCAGCGTCGGATCGAGATCATTGCCGTAGGGCCGCTCGCCGGCCAGACTGTCGATCCAGGTCGCGACGCCGCCTTCATAGTCGATGTTGTCGTTGATCGGCACCGTCACGCGCGGCTCGTTGCCGCCGGCGCGCACCTGGTAGCCGGCATAGAAATCCAGCAGCGGCTGGCTCAGCATCGGATCGTCCGAGCCGGCCTGCGTCGCCGCCGAGAACGAGCACGCCGTGGTGTCGCAATCCGGCACGTAGACGCCGAAGCCGAGGTCCTGCTTGATCTGGGTGAAGAAGCGCGAGAAGCGCGGATGCGGCGGCGGCGCCAGCGCGGTGACGACGTCGTAGCTCTTGCCGTCGGCGCCGCGCACCTCCTCGCGGCTGACGGTCAGGCAGAACTCGACCATGGCCGAAATCGCCGTGCGCGCCGCGGTCGTCTGCTCCGACGAGGCGAGGCCCGTCTCCAGATAGCTCAGCAGCGCCTCGGTGAAGAACGCGTCGTAATAGGCCGAGCGGTGGCGGATCTGCACCGGCTCCCACATCGGCTCGGCGATGCCGCGCCACGGCGGATTGATGACGGCCGCCGCCGGCGAGCGCGCGATGAAGACGCGGGCGAGGTTGAACAGCAATGTCGAGTTCTTGTAGCCGCGCGCGTCCAGCCCCTGCAGCGCCATCAGCACCTCGCGGCCCTTCATGTCGGGATCGCCGATCAGGTTGAAGGCGGCATAGGTCGGGATGAAGCCATTGCGGCTGAACGAGCCGAGCAGGTCGGCGCCACAGGCCCGGATCACGCGGTCGATCTCGCCTTCCGGCGGCATGGCCGCCGCCGCGGTCCGGCGCGGCGGGGCAGGGTGATGCAAGGCGACGCTGTCGACCAGATCGGCGATCGGGCGGCCGACCTGCTCCCAGTCCGGCGTCGGATTGTCGCGGGCGAGAACCAGCGCGTCCCGCAGCGCATTGAGAACAGCGGGATCGTTCAACTCGGGCAGGCCGGCACGGCGCAGCAATGCGCGCAGCGCGGGGTTCCCCAGCGCGGTCCGGTAGAATTTCGACAGATGCGGGTCGCCGCTGCCGGGCCGGCGCAGGATGGGATCGCAGACCTCGTACAGCGAGGGCCCATCCTTCCGGGCCGTCAGTGCGCGGCAGGCCGCGCCGGCGAAATACTGGAAACTCAAGCGAGGACTCGCGGGTTGTCGGAGGCGGGACGAACGGCATGCGCTGCTCGAAACGCCCGGCAACGGCGCGTCACGCGCATGCATGGGTCAAACTGACACGCTGGACGGCCAAAGACAACGTGACGGCGGTCACGGCGCGAGGCGGATTGGGCGGCAATATGGCTTCCCGGCGGCCCGCCCAGGGCTCTTTGGAGATCGGCGCCATGGTTAAATTTGCGTTTCTCTTCAAGTGCTTGAAAAGTCAAGGCTGTTCCGGTGTTGCTTGGGATGCGGGTTCGGGTTAAGCCTTTCCTCGTTGCGGTGCCGCAAATTGCGCGCAATTCGACGACACATCGTCTCGCAACCCCTCAAACCTCAGAGGCGCCAGCGCGACCAAAGGGTGCGCCCCTTTGGTCACGCTTGGGCAGGCTCGGACCAGGATTGACGTGATGACCGCAAGGCAGCCTTCTCTCTCCCGCCGGTCGGCCGTGATCGCCGCCGCGCTTCTCTGCACGGTGTCGCTCGCCATCGGTGCGCATGCTGCCCTCAACAAGCGTTCGCTCGAGGCGCCCAAGGCGGCAGCCTCCGAGCAGAGCAGCGTGGCGACCGCCAACGGCGCGCGCCTCGCGCTGGTCATCGGCAATGGTCATTACCCCGATGCGAATGCGCCGCTCGTCCAGCCGATCAACGATGCCCGGGCGCTGACTGGCGCGCTGCGCCGCGACGGCTTCGACGTCGATGTCGTCGAGGATGCCAACAAGGACGACATGATCCGCGCGGTCGAGCGCCTCAAGGCCAGGATCAAGCCCGACTCGGTCGTGATGCTGTTCTTCGGCGGCTACGCCATCCAGGCGGGACGCGAGAGCTACATGATCCCGGTCGATGCCAAGATCTGGAAGGAGGCCGACGTGCGCCGCGACGGCACCAGCATCGAGGGCCTGCTCGATACGGTCCGCGAGCAGGGTGCGCGCGCCAAGCTGGTCGTGATCGACGCCGCGCGTCGCAATCCCTATGAGCGCCGCTTCCGCGCCTATTCGCACGGCCTGGCGCCGATCAATGCGCCTGCCAATGCGCTGATCCTGTCGTCGGCGACGCCCGGCAAGGTGCTGGACGATCCGAAGGGCCAGAACAGCGTGCTGGTCGGCGAGCTGCTCAATCAGCTCGGCAAGAGCCCGAGCGCCGAGGCCGTGTTCAACAAGACCCGCAACGCCATCGCGCGCAGCTCCGACGGCGAGCAGGTGCCGACCGTGTCGTCCTCGCTGGTCGAGGACATCCGCTTCAGCGCCGACGTCGCGAACGCCGGCAGCTGAGGCGGCGGTTTTCCATCTCTCGTCCAACGCATCTGACGCTCGGAGCGTCTGCCCCGCTCTCACCAAGCTGACGGTCAGCTCCCCTCCCCCTTGCGGGGAGGGGTTGGGGGTGGGGGTTCGCAGGCGCCGCGCGTCGTTGGCTTGAGCCTTCCCTACAAGGCCGCTTTGGCAGGGATAGCGATTCCCCGCATGGCCCTTGTCCTAGATCGCTGAAGATTTCCCTGGAGCTCGCGCGCTCATCACGTCGAGTGCGACTCGGAGAACCCCCACCCCCGACCCCTCCCCGCAAGGGCTACGGGATGCCCGAAAGCGATTCCAAGCGATTTCTGGATGTGATTCAAAGTTTTCGACCGGTTCGGTGGAGAGCTTTGAATGTCATTTGGCGATATTCGAGTTGCGGAGCGGGCTGACTGGCTGATCGAACGGGTGGCGACAGCAGGCACGCTGGTCTTGCGGAAGTTGGGGGAGACGCGAGCCGGCGAGAAGGCCATTCACCGATTTCTGTCCTCGCACCACGTCTCGGTCGATCGGATCGTCGAGACGCTGGCGGCTCGGACTGCGGCTCAATGCGTGGGACGGCGTATTCTGGCGATCCAGGACACGAGCGAGATCAATTTCTCCGGCCGTGACAAGAAGCGGCGCGGCTTCGGTCCTGGCGGGGACGGAAAAACACCCGGCTTCTTCATCCATCCCGTGATTGCCCTCGACGTCGAGAGCGAGGCGGTGTTGGGACTTGTCGACGCGGAAATCTGGACGCGCTCAGCCGGACGAGTTCCGGCTCGCCGCAAGCGAGCGATCGAGGATAAGGAGTCGATACGCTGGCTGTATGGCTGTCAGGCGGCTGCCGGCGTCTTATCGGAGGCGGCCAGCGTCACGATGGTCGCCGATCGCGAAAGCGACATCTACCCGTTGTTTACGCGTAAGCCGGAAGGGCTCGATCTGATCGTGCGTGCTGCGCAAGATCGCTGCCTGTCCGATGGCAAAATGCTGTTTGCAGCGCTTGCCGAGACGAAGGTGCTGAAAACAAGCCTCGTCAAGGTGGCGCCGCGCGGCCCCGGCGATAAAGGGCGCGGGGCGACCGTCGAGCTTCGCGCCGGAAGCGTGTCTCTTGCCCGGCCACAGAGCCTGAAACGATCAGAGGCCTGCGATGCCATCGAAATGACTTTGATACAGGCGCGTGAGATCGATGCGCCCGCCGGCAAAACACCGTTGTTGTGGCATCTGCTCACGACCCATTCCGTTGCCAGCGCGGCAGATGCCGAACAGATCGTGCAACTCTATCGATTGCGCTGGCGCATCGAACAGGTCTTCCGTGCTCTCAAGAGCGATGGCTTGGCTCTCGACGACAGTCAGGTCATCGATGCCGATCGCATGTTCAATCTCGCGGCGATCGGGCTTGCTGGCGCTATCCGGACCATCCAGCTTGTCGACGCCAGAGACGGCAGTCCCCGTCCCATGAGCGACGTGATCGACCCGGCCTTCAGACCAGCTCTGGGGCACCTATCAAAAACGCTCGAAGGCAAGACCGCGCGGCAGCAGAACCCACATCCTCCCGATTCCCTCGCGTTCGTCGCATGGATCGCGGCACGCCTCGGCGGCTGGAATTGCTACGGTAAACCACCAGGGCCAAAGACAATGCGAGACGGCTGGGATCGTCTCGCTGCAATGCTTGAAGGCTATCTACTTGCAACCCAAAGCATAAAACCGGGAATCCCGTAGCCCGCAAGGGGGAGGGGAGCGGACCGCGTCTGGCGCGGTCTCCCCGCTATGTCCCGCAGGACTCGGCCGTGTCCGTCAATTGCTCGCCATCACCGGCCGCACCGGGTCGCCTTCGCGCAGCAGCGCGCCGGCGCGGGTGACCACGACGTCGCCCTCGGCCAGGCCGTCGCGGATCTCGACCTGGCCGCCGGCCATCAGGCCGATCTCGACCCGCTTGGTCTCGATGCGCTGGGCGCGGACCACCTGCACCACCGTGCCGTCCGGGTCGTACAGCACGGCGGTCAGCGGCACCGCGACGCCGCAGCTCTGGCCGATCTTGATCACGGCGCGCCCGAACGAATTCACCAGCAGCCGCGCCGTGCCGTTGATGCCGATGAAGGCCTGGCCGAGCTGGCTGTTCGGCTCGACGGTCGGCGCGACCCTTCGAATCTTGCCTTCGACCTCGCCGGCCCCGACGATGCGGATCCGCGCCGTCTGGTTGACCGCGAGCTTGGCGAGCTGCGCGCTCGGCACCAGGCCGACGAGATCATATTCGTTGCGGGCGAGAATGGAGAACAGCGCCTCGCCGCGACCGGAGGCAAACGCGCCGATGGTGGCGCTCGACGACAGGATGGTGCCCGCCACCGGCGCCTGGATCATGATCGTGCCGCCCTCCGGCGGCGTCAGCCGCGCCAGGTTCTGTCCGGCCGTGACGGTGTCGCCGGCATCGACCAGCACCTCCGCGACCTTCAGTCCGGGACGGTCGGGCCTGACCGCGGTCTCGTCGCGCGCCAGCACCATGCCGGACACCTCGACGGTGTTGTCGAAGCAGGCCTTGGTCGCCTTGAGCACGCTGACCGCGGCGCCCCTCGGCGCGGTGTCCTCGGCCGCCGCCGCAGCCTGGATCATCGCCAGCAGGCCGGCGGCGGCGAGCATCGGCATCCGGCGCATCGTGGCGGCAATTGCGGCATGTCCCATGCGAAACCGATCCTCGCGAAAACCCATTCATTCAACGGCCGTGGTCGAGATAGCAGACGCGCCGCCGCCGGGCCAGCCGACCCGCGTCCCTGGTAGTCGCGCCAGGACGCCGCGACGTTCAGCCGACGCCCCCCGAACTTCTCGGCAGCGTCCACGTTGACGCTGCCGATGTCAGCCATCTCCACTTGAGACTCACGCTCATGCTTCGGCCCTGGATACCGCTTCTGCTCTGCGCCGTCGTCGTCACGCCTGCGGTCTCCGCCGAGCTCACCGCCGACGCCGTCAACGGTGCCGAGCTGCGCAAGCGGCCGCCGGCCGAGGAGAAGATGGACCCAGTGGCGATCCGCGCCCAGGTGCTGCTCGATCGCGCGCGCGTCTCGCCGGGCGAGATCGACGGCCGCTTCGGCGACAATGCGCGCAAGGCGCTCGCCGCGTTCGCGCGCGCCAAGGGGCTTGCGGGCGATCAGGGCCTTGCCGGTGATGCGAAGCTGACGCCCGAGCTGTGGGATGCGTTGCTGCGCGGCGACCAGGCGCCTGCCATCGTCTCCTACACGATCACCCGCGACGATGTGAAAGGGCCGTTCCTGAAGAAGCTGCCGCATCACATGGAGGACATGAAGGACCTGCCGGCGCTCGGCTACACCTCGCCGCGCGAGGCGCTGGCCGAGAAATTCCACATGAGCGAAGCGCTGCTGTCGGCGCTCAATCCGAAGGCCGGCTTCGACAAGGAGGGCGAGCAGATCTCCGTCGCCAATGTGATGAAGCCGGACGACGCCGCGCCGAAAATCATGCGGCTCGACATCAGCAAGGACGCCGGCACCGTGCAGGCGTTCGACCGGGACGGCAAGCTGGTGGCGGTATTTCCCGCCACGGTCGGCAGCGAAGAGAAGCCGACGCCGGTCGGCAGCTTCAAGGTGATCTCGATCGATGCCAACCCGAACTACCGCTATAACCCCGACTACAAGTTCAAGGGTGTGAAGGCGCGCAAGCCGTTCACCATCAAGCCCGGCCCCAACAACCCGGTCGGCGCCTATTGGATCGGCCTGTCGGTCGGCATCGGCTACGGCATCCACGGCACCGCCGAGCCGTCCAAGGTCGGCAAGTCGGAGTCGCATGGCTGCGTGCGGCTGACCAATTGGGACGTGCGATTCCTTGGCGACCACCTGGCGAAGAAGGCGAAGGTGGAGCTGCATTGAATGTTCACAATCATTCCGGGGCGGTTGGATTGCTTCGTCGCTTCGCTCCTCGCAATGACGGAGCACGTCAATCTGCATCTGCGCGTAGCGGCCGATTTATCCAGTCATCTCAACTTGATCTGCCCTGTCCAGATGTTCGGTAAAAAAGAAATCGCTTGCGCCGTCGGGCAAATCGGGTGGAGATTTACGCCCGTCCCGCCTCGTTGAAGAGGGGCGCTTTCGCGAACGTCACGACGCGTTGGGGTGGGATGCGATGGCCGCGATGTGGTGCAGCGTGCTCGGCACGCCGACGTACGCCATGCCGCGGACGGTGAAGTCGCAGGGTCCTGGCCTCCCGACGCTGAGGTCCGCGCAATGCGCGTCATGCGCGCGTTGTCGCCACGGTGGCAAACAAGCCGGTCACCGAGGAGACTGCGTATAAATCGTAAAGCCATCGCGCAGGGAGGGCCGGGTCATTCCGGCTGTACCTGTGGTTCTGCCGCCTGCATTTTTTCTCGCAGGCGGACCGCAGGCCTCAGCCGAGGCCTGGCTCTCCCTGCGCCCTCTGCTTCAAGAGGGTGTCCCGATGATCACAGCTCGGACGCGAAACGCGCCGCGAGAACGCTGGTGCTCAGCCGCGTGGGCTGTTTGACAATCACATCAGAACTACAGGCTCGGCGCCACTATCTCGCAAACGGCCGCGACGGCGCCACATGCAGCGCATAGGCATCGGCCGCCTCGCTCACGCGCGGATAGAGTTCGGTCACCAGCGGATCGTGGCCCGGAATGAATCGATCCGGATGCCCGGCGAGGCGCTCGATGATCTCCCAGCCCTGGATCATGTCGCCGATATTGAGCACGATCGGAAACGGGCTGCGGCGCTGCAGGTTGGCGTAGTAATGCGCGGCGTCGGAGGCGAGCACGACCGGGCCGCGCGCGGTCTCGACGCGCACCACCTGCAGCCCGTCGGAATGGCCGCCGACCCGGTGCACGGTGACGCCGGGCGCGACCTCGCCGTCGCCGTTGTGGAAGGTGACGCGGTCGCCATAGACGTGGCGCACCATGGTGGTGACGTGCTCGACGGTGAACGGGTAGCGCAGCATGCCGTTGCACATGCAGCGGCCCGTGGCATAGGCCATCTCGCGCTCCTGCAGGTGAAAGCGCGCGTTCGGGAAGCGGTCGAGATTGCCGGCGTGATCGTAGTGCAGATGGGTCACGATGATGTCGCGGATGCCGGCCGCCGCGACGCCGAAGGAAGCGAGCGCGTCGATCGGATCGCGCGTCAGGGTGCGGTGGCGGATCTCGGCCTCCGCGGCGTTGAAGCCGGTATCGACCAGGATGTCGCGCCCGTCACGGCGGATCAGCCACACGAAATAGTCGAGGTCTTGCGCCATGCTGTCGTGCGGATCGGGCTGCAGGAAGTTCATGTGCGGCGTGCGCGGCGACATCGTCGCATAGCGCAGCGCGTAGATCTCGGCAGCGTTCCCCATGATGGCCTTCTCGTTGGTTGGGCACGGCCGCCATCGAGCCATCGGCAGGGATCGAGGTCAATCGCATCGAGGTCAATCGCGGTGCGCGTCGAACCGGACGGTGCGCTGCCGCGACACAGCGTGAGGCATCTCACATTTCAAGCCATTGGGATCGTTGCATGGTCCGCTCGTGTCATGACCCGCAGCTCGCAAGAGGCTCCTGCGGGCGGTCGCCGCCTCAGACGATTCTTCAACCTCTGCAAGCGGTTGACGTGCCGTCACGGCGATTTGATAATGCCTGACGCGTGGGATATGGTCGCCGCGGCGCAAGCTGGACGGCGCCTGATTGCTGACCGCTGGACCGCCATCGTGATGACTTTCCGCCTGCTGTTGCCGCTCGGCCTGATGTTCTCCGTCGCGTTCTCGGCCGTGGTCTCCTGGCCCGCGCGCGCGGCCGGCGACCGTTTCGCGCTGGTGATCGGCAATGCAAAATATCCGGATGCCGAGGCGCCGCTCAAGGAGCCGGTCAACGATGCCCGCGATCTCACCGACGAGTTGAAGCGCGACGGTTTCAGCGTCGAGACCCTGGAAAATGCCGGCGGCGACGCGATGCGCCGCGGCCTCGATCGGCTTTATGGCAAGATCAAGCCAGGCTCGGTGGCGCTGCTGTTCTTCTCCGGCTACGGCATCCAGTCGAGCCGGCAGAGCTACATGATCCCGGTCGACGCGCAGATCTGGCAGGAGGCCGACGTGCGGCGCGACGGCATCGGCCTCGAGCAGGTGCTGCAGGAGATCAACAGCCGCGGCGCCGGCGTGAAGATCGCGCTGCTCGATGCCTCCCGGCGCAATCCCTATGAGCGCAGGTTCCGCACCGCCTCGGCCGGCCTCGCGCCGGTCATCGCACCGAGCGGTACTTTGGTGATGTACTCGGCGGCGCTGTCCGCTGTCGTGACGGATGGCGGGCGCGATCGCAGCCTGTTCGTGCAGGAGCTGCTGAAGGAGATCCGCGTTCCCGACCTCACCGCCGAGGAGACGCTGAATCGCACCCGCGTCGGCGTCACCCGCGCGTCGCGCAGCGAGCAGGTGCCGTGGATCTCGTCGTCGTTGGCGGAGGATTTCTCCTTCGTGCCGGGCAATGGCGGCGTCAGGCCGCCGCCGGCCGAGAGCAGTGTCGCACCTGCACCTGCACCTGCACCTGCGCCTGCGCCGACCCCGACACAGGTCGTGGTGGCGCCGCCGGTGCCGTCACCGCTGCCGCCGGCTCCGCCCGCGCCGCAGCCGACGCCGGTGCAGAAGGTGGATACCCCGCCGCCCCCGCCGCCGGTTGCTCCAGCGCCGCCGGTGTCCGCGCCATCTCCTGTGATCGCGAACGTGGCGCCCGCCGCTCCGGCTGTGCCCGCGGCCCCCGCCGCTCCGGCAGCGCCTGCGCAGGATCCGTTCGCCGACGATCCGACGATCAAGAGCCTGAGCGCCAAGATCGCGGCCAATCCGGAGGATGCCGGCGCGCTGTACCGGCGCGGCCAAGTGTATGCGAGCAAGGGCGCCTACGCGCAGGCGATCCGCGATTTCGACGACACCATCCGGATCAATCCGAAGGACGTCGAGGCGCTCAACAACCGCTGCTGGGCCCGCACCGTCGTCGGCGAGCTGCAGCCTGCGCTGCGCGATTGCAACGAGGCGCTGAGGCTGCGGCCGAATTTCGTCGACGCGCTCGACAGCCGCGGGCTGGTCAATCTCAAGAGCGGCGCGGTCAAGAACGCCATCGCCGATTTCGATGCGGCGCTGAAGATCAATCCGCGGCTGACGTCGTCATTGTACGGCCGGGGCCTCGCCAAGCAGCGCAACGGCGCCGCGCAGGAGGGCGCGCTCGACATCGCCAACGCCAAGGCGATGGACCCCAACATCGTCCGCGAGTTCGAAGCTTACGGCGTGCGCTGATTTCTTGCGCGCGTCGGCCGGCCGGCTCGAACCATGCGGCAGGCCGGACCGACATAACAGCGGACAGCCGGGTGTCGCGAGCGGGCCTTCGCGACGGACACCGGGATCATCAGTTCGCGTGAGGAGGGATGGCAATGACCGCACCGAAAACGAATTCGACCAGGACCGCCGGCCTGACGGCTCTCCTGGCCGTGACAGTTCTGAGCGCAGCCGCGTCGCTGAGCGCGATGCCGGCCTTCGCCGCCGATGATGTCAGCGAGGATCAGATCGTCCGCGCGTTGGCCGGACCGAAGAGGCCGCTGACCCGCGGACTGTCGATGTCGCCGCCGTCCGAGGCCGCGCCTGCGATCGCGCCGGAACAGGACAAGTTCCTGCAGAGCATCCGCGGCCGCTCGACGCGGTCGTTGTCATCAGCCGAGCGCGAGGAGATCGCGGCGGTCGCCAAGACCAAGCCGAACATCGATCTCGAGATCACCTTCGACTACAACTCCGCCAACATCAGCCAGAAGTCGCTGCCGTCGGTGCAGGCGCTCGGCCGGGCGCTGACGAACGCTGAGCTGAAGGGGGCGACCTTCGTCGTCGCCGGTCATACCGATGCCGCCGGTGGCGAGGCCTACAATCAGGACCTCTCCGAGCGCCGCGCCGATTCGATCAAGCGCTATCTGGTCGAGAAGTTCGGCATCGCCGGCGCCGACCTGGTGACAGTGGGCTACGGCAAGAGCAAGCTGAAGGATCCGAGCCAGCCGCTCGCCGAGGTGAACCGCCGCGTTCAGGTCGTCAACATGCAGAGCAAGACGGCGGCGGCCAAGTAGCGTCGCGTCCATCAAGCGCCGTCGGGGGTCGCGTGGCCGGAGATCGAAGTGAACGGATGCGTCCCGCAGGATTGTGGGGCGCATCGCCTTGTCGGGGCGCCCCGCGCCAAATTCGCAGCATCCACAACCCGCATCTCGCGCCGACCGGATCCACCTGCCGATGAAGCTGCCAAAATCCCTCAAAACTGCGGCCAGCGCGGTCGTCTTCGTGGCTCTGTTCGCCGGCTATTACTGGTACGAGCATCGTTCCCATCACGCTGCCGAGGAGCCGCCGATGCAGGCCCAGGTGCTGGTGACCAAGGCGGTGAAGGCCTGCTTCTCCGATCTCGTGCGCGTCACCGGCTTCGTCATGGCCCGCCGCGAGGCGGTGGTCGGCGCCGACCAGGAAGGCTCGCGGGTCATCGACGTCCTGGTCAAGGAGGGCGACACCGTCACCGAGAACCAGGAGCTGGCGCGCCTGACGCCGTCACCGCCGCAGCCGGGAGCGCCGGCGGCGGCCGCGAACCGGCCGGTGTCGCTGCGTGCGCCGGCGGCAGGACTCGTCACCGAGGTCCGCACGATCGCCGGTGCGCCGGCCTCGCCGCAGGCCGGTCCGATGTTCCGTATCGCCGTCAACAACGAGCTGGAGCTCGACGCCGAAGTTCCGAGCATTCATCTCCTGAAGCTCGGCGCGGGCGCGCCGGTGCGCATCACCCGTGACAACCTTCCCGACATTGTCGGCCGCCTGCGCGTGGTGGCACCGCAGGTCGACCGGACCACCCAGCTGGGCCACGTCCGCATCGCATTGACCAGCAGTCCGTCGCTCAAGCCTGGCATGTTCGCGCGCGCCAATATCGATGCCCGGCGGAGCTGCGGCGTCGCCGTGCCCAACACGGCGATCGATCATCTCACCATCCAGGTCGTGAAGGGCAACACGATCGAGACCCGCCGGGTGCGGGTCGGCCTGGTGTCGGATACATCGAGCGAAATCCTCGACGGTCTGACAGAGGGTGAAATCGTGGTGGCCGACGCCGGCAGCTCGCTGCACGACGGCGACCAGATCAAGACCATGTTTGCCGAAGACATCGATCGCACGCGGGTACGCTGATGGCACTGAATATTTCGGCATGGTCGATCCGGAACCCGCTGCCGTCGATCCTCTTCTCCATCATCCTGCTGATCCTGGGCTGGATGAGCTTCACCAAGCTCGCGGTCACGCGGCTGCCGAACGCCGACATTCCGGTGATCTCGGTCGCGGTGGCGCAATTCGGCGCGGCGCCCTCGGAGCTTGAATCCCAGGTCACCAAGATCATCGAGGACGGCGTCTCCGGCGTCGAGGGCGCGCGCCACATCCAGTCGCTGATCACCGACGGCCTGTCGGTGACGACGATTACGTTCGCGCTCGAGACCAACACCGATCGCGCCATCAACGACGTCAAGGACGCCGTGACCCGGGTGCGCTCCGATCTGCCGCAGAACGTCACCGAGCCGCTGATCTCGCGCGTCGACAAGATCGGCCTGCCGATCGTCACCTATGCGGCGATCTCGCCGGGCAAGACGCCGGAGCAGCTGTCGTTCTTCGTGGACGATGTGGTCAAGCGCGAGCTGCAGGGCGTGCGCGGCGTCAGCCAGGTCGAGCGCATCGGCGGTGTCGAGCGCGAGATCCTGGTCTCGCTCGATCCCGACCGGCTGCAGGCCATGGGGCTCACCGCGGTCAATGTCAGCCAGAGCCTGCGCGGCACCAATGTCGACGTCGCCGGCGGCCGCGCCGAGATCGGCAAGAACGACCAGGCGATCCGCACGCTTGCCGGCGCGAAAACGCTGAACGAGCTGTCCAACACGATGATTCCCTTGTTCGGCGGCGGCGAGGTCCGGCTCGCCGATCTCGGGACGGTCACCGACACGATCGCCGATCGCCGTACCTTTGCGCGCTTCAACGGCGAGCCGGTGGTCGCGCTCGGCATCAAGCGCTCCAAGGGAGCCAGCGACGTGGTCGTCGCGGCCGCCGTGCAGAAGCGCATCGACCAGGTGAAGGCCGCCCATCCCGACGTCGATCTGAAGCTGATCGACACCTCGGTCGAGTTCACCAAAGGCAACTACGAGGCCGCGATCTCGACCCTGTTCGAGGGCGCGATCCTGGCCGTCATCATCGTGCTCCTCTTCCTGCGCGACTTCAGGGCCACGGTGATCGCGGCGATATCGCTGCCGCTGTCGATCTTCCCCGCCTTCTGGGCGATGGACATCCTCGGCTTCTCGCTGAACATGGTCTCGTTCCTGGCGATCACGCTGTCGACCGGCATTCTCGTCGACGACGCCATCGTCGAGATCGAGAACATCGTGCGCCACATGCGGATGGGGAAGTCGCCCTATCGCGCGGCGCTCGATGCCGCGGACGAGATCGGGCTGGCGGTCATCGCGATCAGCCTCACCATCATCGCAATCTTTGCGCCGGCCAGCTTCATGTCCGGCATTGCCGGCCAGTTCTTCAAGCAGTTCGGCATCACCGTCTCGGTGCAGGTGTTCTTCTCGCTGCTGGCGGCGCGCTTCGTCACACCGATGCTGGCGGCCTACTTCCTCAAGCATCACGACCATGACGATCCGCCGCCGGGGTTCATCCTGCGTGCCTATCAGCGCATCGTGACCTGGTCGGTAAAGCACTACTTTGTCACGGTGCTGCTCGGCATCGGGATCTTCGCTGCCTCGATCTGGAGTACGACGCTGCTGTCGCAAGGGTTCTTGCCGGCGCAGGACGCGGCGCGATCGCTGCTCGCGATCGAGCTGCCGCCAGGCGCGCAGCTCGCCTACACCGAGAAGGTCACCGAGGACATCGTCGCGCGCCTGCGCAAGCGGCCAGAGGTTCGCAGCGTGTTCGTCGACGGCGGCCGGCTCCAGGGCGCGATGGAGGTTCGCCGCGCCGGAATGATCGTCAACTACACGCCGAAGACCGAGCGCAAGATCACCCAGAAAGAGCTCGAACTCGAGATCACCAAGGATCTCGAAACCATTCCGGACATCCGTTTCTGGTTCACCGACGAAAACGGTCTGCGCCCGATCAAGCTGGTGCTGACGGGCTCGGATCCCAAGCTGGTCGACAACGTTGCGAGCGAGCTCGCCTCGCAGATGAAGCGGATTCCGATCATCTCCAACGTGGTGTCGGACACTTCGCTCGACCGGCCGGAACTGCGGGTGCAGCCGCGCGCCGACCTGGCCGCTCGTCTGGGCGTGTCCACCGAAAGCCTGTCGCAGACGATCCGCGTCGCCACGATCGGAGATGTCGGACCGGCGCTGGCGAAGTATGACGCCGGCGGCCGGCTGGTCCCGATCCGGGTGCAGCTCGAGGATGCAGCGCGCAGCGACGTGAAGATCCTCGAACAGTTGCGGGTGCCGCTCGGCCAGTACGGCGAAAAGGGCGGCGTGCCGCTGGCGGTGGTCGCCGACATCAAGCTCGACCAGGGCCCGACCAGCATCAGCCGCTACGATCGTGGGCGGCAGGCCACCGTCGCCGCCGACCTCGTCGGACTTGCAGCGCTCGGCGATGCAACGAAGCAGATCGACGAGCTGCCGGTCAGAAAGAGCATGCCGGCCAGCGTCAAGCTGATCCCGTCCGATGACGCCGAAAGCCTGAACGAGCTGGCCTCCGGCTTCATCACGGCGATCACGGCGGGCCTGATGATCGTCTACGCCGTGCTGGTGCTGCTGTTCGGCACCTTCCTGCAGCCAATCACGATCCTGTTCTCGCTGCCGCTGTCGATCGGCGGTGCGATCGGCGCGCTGATGCTCACGGGCAAGCAGCTCACGATCCCGGTCTATATCGGCATGATGATGCTGATGGGCATCGTCACCAAGAACGCGATCATGCTGGTGGAGTTCGCGGTCGAGGCGATCCATGCCGGGATCAGGCGCGACGAGGCGATCATCGATGCCGGCATGAAGCGGGCGCGTCCGATCGTGATGACCACGATCGCGATGGTCGCCGGCATGATGCCGAGCGCGCTCGCGGTCGGTGCCGGCGGCGAGTTCCGCTCGCCGATGGCGCTGGCGGTGATCGGCGGGCTGGTGTTCTCGACCGTGCTGTCGCTGTTGTTCGTGCCGGCGATGTTCCTGGTGATGGACGATGTCGGCGCGTTGTTCGCCCGGCTCGGCCGCAAGCTGATCGTCTCCTCCGGCGAGGCCGCCGACGAGGCGCAGTCCGGCCATGAACCGGAGGTGGGGCATCAGCCAAAGCCGCCGCCGTCGGCGATGTCGCCGGCCGCGGAATGAGATGACGTGCCGGAACGAGCTGTTTCAGTTCGCGGTCGAGGGCATGCGGCGGCGTGCGCTGAGATCGTGGGCCTCGCTCGGCGTGCTCTCGAGCGGCGCGGCGGTCTCAGGCGGAACGATCAGGGCAACGAAGCCCTGGCTCGCGCCCTCCAGGCCGAACAGCTTGGTCCGGAGCGTGAAGTCGGCCCGCACCGAACGTCGCGCCTGCGCCGCCGCAGCTTGCATGCCCGAGATGCAGGAGATGTCGGAGTCGTAGCACAGCGCCGCCCAGCCCTGCGCGGTCAGCACTTTGGACGGAGGCTGCAGCTCGTGCGGGTGCACCAGCGCCATTTCATAGCGCGGATGGTCGGGACTGTAGAACGCGGCGGCAAAAGCAAGGCCGTCGTCGCCGCCGACAGCGGGAAGGACGCCGTTCGACGCCGTCCGCCACAGGCGGTCGAGCTCGGTCACGGCCGGCTCATAGAAGTTGCGGCCCTCGTTCAACGGAACGTAGTTCCGGTACAATGCATGGAGGGGCGCCACGACGGTGGCCGCGAATGCCGCGATCGCGATCGTCGCCGCGGCGAGATTGATCGTGATGTCGCGGGGAGCGTGATAGCTCGCGCCGCACACGATCACGATGACGAACAGGAAGACGCCCTGCAGGCCCCACAGCGGCGGCATGTCGGTGCCGAACACGACCGAGACCAGTGTGGGGAACACAACGGTCCCGATGCTGATTGTCGCCAGCAGCCGGAGCCCGGGTTCGAGGCTGAGCGCATCGTTCAGCACGCGGGTGGGGCGAGGCCGCGTCATGGCGAGCCATATGAGGCCGGGGATACCGGCGATGCCGGCCATCGCCAGCAGGAAACCGCTGCCCTCGACCAGGGCGGCCCCAGCGGTCTTGCCGACGTGATGCTCGATCGCATGCGAGAACGGCTGGGCGCCGGTCGTGGCCAGCCAATAGATGTGAGGTGCGAGCGCGGCCAAGCCGGACAGCGCCGCGATCCAGGGCGCGGACGAGGTGAAATAGGCGCGACGCTCGCCGTGACACAACGCTGCGACCGCGAAGCCCGCGATCAGGAAGACCGCGTAGTACTTGCCGAGCATGGCGAGCGCCGCGGTCAGGCCGGCCGCGATGGCCCAGCCGACGTGACGCGTCTCGAAGGAGCGCAGGAAGCACCACGTCGCCAGCGGCCAACTCGACAGCAGCACGGCGTTGGCGTTGAAGCGCTGCGCATGCAGTTGATAGACCGGCAGCAGCATGAGCAGCAGCAGTACGACCAGACGTTTGTCACCGCGCGCGAAACGCCGGGTGATGAGGTCGACGGCCCAGAGGCCGACCGCCGCGTTGGTCAGCGCCAGCAGGTTGAACGACCAGTTGGTCAGCGGAAACACGGTGGTCCAGGCCCGCGCGGCCCAGCCCATCAGCGGCGGATGCTTGGTCGAGCCCCAGTCGAAGCTGCGTCCGAGCGACCAGGTTTCGATCACGTCCTGGTGGAGATCGCCCCCCAGATAGGCGATCGAGAAATACACCATCCAGACCGCGACGAACCCGACGATCAAGGCCGGAACGGCCCAACCATCCTCCACGGCGTCGATCCAGACCGCGAGAGCTTTGCGCCAACGGCCAACCGAACCACTGGCCTCGATCGCGATGGCCGGCAACGCAAGACTCATGATGTTACTTCCAACCACGCTCGTCTGGCGCGCAAAGCTCCACCCCGCGCGCCGCCGTGCGCGAGCAAATGGAACTCTCCGCTGCCGGATTGAACCCTGTTAGAATTGTTAAAAAGAGTTCATGTCGCAAATTGTGAGGCGTGGTGGCCCAATTGCGATCATGTTTGGCCGATGCTGATACCAAACGATGCACGACGGGCGGTTCCCGCCATGGACCGGACCCGCAATCGACAAATTCGCGGTGAACGAAGCTGGGCGCCCGGCTTGCTACTCGTTGCGTGCGATCGTGTTCAGCTTCGTCAGGTCATGCAGCAGGATGCGGCCGCGTTGCAGATCCAGGATCTTGTCCTTGCGCCAGGCCTGCAACTGGCGGTTCACGCTTTCACGCGCCGCGCCGACGAAGACGCCGAGCTGTTCCTGCGAGATATGAACCTCGGAGCCGAAATCCTCCGCCAGCGCGCACAGCCGGCGTGCCAGCCGGACCGGCAGCGGCTGCAGCACCGATTCCTCCATTCGCTCGCTCTGCCAGCGGATGCGCTGGCACAGCAGCTGAATGATCCTGATCGCCACCTTGGGCTCGCGTTCCAGGAAGCTGAGGAAATCCTCGCGGCGAAGCACGAACAGCTCGGACGCTTCACCGGCCGTGGCGTCCGCCGTGCGCTCCTGCCCGTCGAGCACGGCGACCTCGCCGAACAGATCGCCGGGCCCCATGAAGTTGAGGGTCAGCCGGCTGCCGTCGGTGGCGCCGGTCTCGATGCGAATTTGGCCGCGCCGCACCCCGAACAGGGCATTGCCGGGGTCGCCCTTCTGGAACAGCACCTCGCCCGACGACAGATGCTGGGTGTGGCAGAGGCTCGAGATTCGCTGCAGCTCGTCCGCGCCGAGGTCGGCGAACATCGGGTTCATCTTCAGAATGACCGCAAATTCGGCCTGCTTGCTCATCACTATACCTTCGGCAGTGGTTCAAAGCCCGAGTTACAGAATCCGCCCGGGCGGAAGTGTGTCATAAGTCACATAATGGCGCACGTGCTCACGACTATGTTGGTCGCTCTCGGAGCGGTCTTCGTTCCGAGAAAAATTCGGATTGAACCGGGTCGGCGTTGCCGCACGCTAACCCGTGGAGACCGCTCGCGCCTTGCGCTTGGGACATCGACATGAAGGCATTGAAGATCGCAGGCGGTTTGATTGGCGCCGTCATCGTCGTGCTCGCTCTGGCGCTCGCTTTTGGACTTCCGGCGAGCTTCCTCACGGTCGCCATCCAGGACCGCGTCGAGCGTGACACCGGCTATCGCCTGAGCATCGCCGGCTCGGCAAGCGTCAGCCTGTGGCCGTCGCTGCATGCGACCCTGACGGACATCACCCTGCAGGATCCGAAGGAGAGGGACGGCAACAATCGGCTGACGATCGGCAAGCTGCAGGCCGACGTGGCGCTGTCGAGCCTGTGGTCCGGCCGGCCCGACATCGGCGAGATCATCGTCGACAAGCCCACACTTTATCTGCCGCTGCTGCGCGAACGGCTGCGGGACAACGCGCCGCGTAGCCGTGCCTCGGCGAAGTCGGAAGCGGCGCCTGCGGTCCGGATCGAACGGGTCACCGTCAGGGACGGCGCCGTCATCCTTTCCAACCCGCGCGACCGCGTCGAGAATCGGCTCGAGGGCATCGGCGCGACGGCGTCTCTGTCCGACGGCAAGGTCAAGATCACGGGCGCGGCCCGTGCCGGCGGCCGCCCGGTGACGTTCGACGTCACGGCGGCGGCGCCTGCGCTGCCAATTGACCGCCAGACGCTGCCGGTCGACTTCAAGATCGACGTGGCCAATGCATTTCGCGGAGTCCTTGCTGGCCGCGCCGACGTTCGGCTGAATGGCCCGGTGGTGTTGATCAACGGCCTCAGCGGTACGCTTGGCGATGGCGATTTCAACGGCTGGGCCTCGGTCGATCTCGCGAGCAAGCCGCTGGTGAAGGTCGATCTCGACGTTCGCCGGCTCGACTTGGGAGCGCTTGCGGGGCAGGGCTCTGCCGGCGCGTCGGGATGGAGCACGGCGGCAATCGACTTGCGCGGTCTCAACTACGTCGATGCGCGCGTGAAGTTGTCGGCGACGGATGTCGTTCTCTCCGGGGCTCGCCTCGGTCCGCTCGATCTCGAAGCCTCGCTGGCCGGCGGCCTGCTGAAGGCGACCGTCGCCAATCTCGGCGCCTATGACGGGCAGGCCAGCGGCGAGGTCGTGATCGACGCCTCCACGGGCAATCCGGCCTATGCGATGCACTGCGATCTCGTCGGCATCCGCGCGCTGCCGCTGCTCTCGAGCGTCGCCGGATTCGACAAGCTCGATGCGCGGATGCAGGGCAAGCTGGCCTTGCGCTCCAGCGGCGCCAGCCAGCAGGCTCTCATGAGCAACCTGAGCGGCTCGGCGTTCCTGCTGTTCCAGGACGGCGCTATCCGCGGCATCAACGTCGCGCAGATGATCCGCTCATTGACGGCCAATCCGCTGTCGGGATGGCAGGATTCGAAGGAGCTGACGACCGATCTCACGCAGCTCTCGGCCTCGTTCCAGGTCGAGCGCGGGCAGGCCGCCACCAGTGACCTCAACCTGGTCGGACCGCTGGTCAAGGTCACCGGTGCGGGGACGATCGATCTGGGCAATCGGGCGCTGGCGATGCGCGTCGAGCCGAAGCTCGTGATGACGACCGAGGGGCAGGGCCGCACCTCGGAGCCGGTTGGTCTCGGGATTCCCATCGTCATCGACGGCCCCTGGAGTCAGCCGCGCTTCTACCCCGACATGGCCGGCATCCTCGACAATCCGGATGCTGCCTACGCCAGGCTCAAGCAGATGGGCCAGGGCCTGTTCGGCAAGGACGGAGCCGGGCTGAACAATCTGATCAACGGCATCGGGGGCCTCATCGGAAATGCTGCGCCCAACGCCGGTTCGAACGGCGCGCCATCGACGGTGGCTCCGAACGCGCAGGCCCCGGCGGCCGGCCAATCCGACCTGCTCGGCGGCGATCTCGGATCGGCGATCGGCAATCTGATTCAGCAAGGGCTGCAGCAGGGCGCGCAGCCGCAGGCCAAGGGCCGCGGCCGTACGCTGGTTGCGCCCCAGGGCGGCGCTGTTCCGCCGTCTTCGGGCGATGCCGGCCAGGGCCCGGCGGAGGCCGCCCCCGCCGAGCCTCGGCAGGACGGCGCGCAGGACAGTCAGCCGATGAACGATGTACTGAAGCGAATCTTCAATAGGTAATATAGAACCGTGTGGGTAATCGAAGCCACGGTGATCTCATCCGCACGGCGGAGCGGGTGAGGGCCAACCGCGCAAACAACGGGCGGCGCGGGTGCGCACTGCACGCGCGGCTCTGCTTGTCATTATGTGCTAAACGGATGCCGGCGACGGACCGTCTCGCACCCGCACGGTCCCGTCTCCGAGGTGTCGCTGCCGCGAGGACGGCAGCGGACGCGCTTGTCCGAGGCTGACCTCGGCGATGACGCGCGTGAGGGGTCCGGATGAACGAGGTCGAGAACAGAGGCTGGTCGTTGCGGCAGGGCCTGTTCGCCAAATACGTCGTGTCGCTGGTCGGGCTCGTCGTGTTCGTCCTGGCCGTGAATGGCGCGACCGAAACTTGGATCAGCTATCAGTCCACCAAAGCGAGCCTGACCGCCGCCATGGCCGAAAAGGCCGACGCCAGCGCCCGGCGGATCGATCAGGCGCTCTCGGATCTGCAGCGACAGATCAGCTGGGTGACGCGGGCGAGCGCCAATACGCTGGAGCTCCGCCGCGCCGACTATGTGCAACTGCTGAGTCAGGCGCCGGCTGTGCGGCAGCTGTATCAGCTCGACGGCCAGGGTCGCGAGCAGCTCCGGGTGTCACGCACCTCGATCGCGTTCTCCTCGGGCAACGATCTGTCGCGCGACCTGCGCTTCACCGACACCGTCACGCACGGCAGCAATTTCTCCGCTGTGACCTTCAAGGGTGCGCAGCCGACGATGTCGATCTCGGTCGCGCATTCCGGCTTCAATGCCGGTGTGACCGTGGCCGACATCGACCTCGACTTTCTCGAAGACTTCATGACCGAGGCGCAGATCGGCAAGGTCGGCACCGCCTACGTGGTGGATCCGCGCGGCCAGGTGCTGGCGAGCTCGGCGAGGGGGCCGGCGGTCGGTCAGGACCTCTCCAAGCTGCCGCAGGTCGCGGCGGTGCTCACGCCGGATGGCCAGCCGCTGGCCTCCGGTACGGACAGCGCCGGCCACGCCGTGCTCTCGGCGGTCGCGACGCTCCCCAAGCTCGGCTGGTCCGTGTTCTTCGAACAGTCTACCGCGCACGCATTGGCGCCGATCCGCGATCAGCTGTTGCGCGGTGCGCTGTTGATCGCGCTCGGTCTTGCCGTTGCGATCCTCGCGGGCTCGCTGCTGGCGCGACGCATGCTCGTCCCGATCACCGCGTTGCGCGCTGGCGCGCGCAAGCTCGGCGCCGGAGATTTCGCCCAGCGCATCGAGGTGAAGACGCATGACGAGCTGGAGGAGCTCGCCGATCAGTTCAACAGCATGGCCGGCCAGCTCGCGCAGTCCTATGCCGTGCTGGAAGCCAAGGTCGAGGAGCGTACGCGCGATCTGGCTCAGTCGATCAATGAGCTGAAGGTGCTCGAGGAGGTTGGCCGCGCGGTGGCCTCTTCGCTCGATCTCAATGCGGTGCTGCCGACGGTGGCGGCCCGGGCGCTGGAGATCACCAAGACCGACGCCGTGCTGATCTATTCCTATGAGGCCGCCGAACGCCGCTTCAGGCTGGTGGAGGCCAAGGGCGTCGACCGGGACGGCCCGCACAATGTGCTGGACGAGCGGACGAGCCTGCTCTCCGACTCCGTGCGTAGCGGCGAGCCGATCGCGATCGCCGAGCTCGAAAGCGCACCCGATCACCCGCTGCGTGACGTCGCGGTCGCCGCCGGCTTTCACGCCGTGCTGTTCACGCCGCTGGTCGATCAGCAGGGTGTGCTCGGCGCGCTCGTGGTGCTCCGCCGGTCGGCCGGCACGTTCCCGCCGAACCTGATCGGACTGATGCGGACATTTGCCAACCAGGCCGTGCTGGCGATGCGCAACGCACGACTGTTCACCGAGGTCGATCAGAAGGGCCGGGAGCTCGCGCTGACCCACGCGACGGTGCAGCAGCAGGCCGAAAAGCTCACCGAGCAGACCGAGCAGCTGCGCGAATGGAACAGGTCGCTCGAGGAGCGGGTCGAGAAGCAACTGGCGGAGATCGAGCGGATCAGGCGGCTGGAGCGCTTCCTGGCGCCGCAGGTGGCGCAGATCATCGCGTCGTCGGACGGCCATGATGCGCTGCTGGAAAGCCACCGCCGCGAGGTCACGGTGGTGTTCTGCGATCTGCGCGGCTTCACCGCGTTTACCGAAACGACCGAGCCCGAAGAGGCGATGAACGTGCTGCGTGAATATCACGCCGCGCTCGGCAAGCTCATCTTCAAATATGAGGGCACGCTCGATCGCTATGCCGGCGACGGCGTGATGATCCTGTTCAACGCGCCGATCCCGTTCGAGGACCACACCACGTGCGCGGTGAAGATGGCGCTCGAAATGCGCGACGAGATCGGCCAATTGACGGAGCGCTGGAAAAATCGCGGCCACAGCCTGGGGTTCGGCGTCGGCATCGCACTGGGATATGCGACGCTCGGCCAGGTCGGCTTCGAGCACCGGCTCGAATACGCCGCGATCGGCAGCGTCACCAATCTCGCCTCGCGGCTATGCGACGAGGCCAAGGCCGGACAAGTGATCGTGTCGCGCCGGGTGTTCGGCGTGGTCGAACAGTCGGTCGACGCCAGGCCGATCGACGACCTTCATCTCAAGGGCTTCAATCACCCGGTGCTGGCGATGGAGATTCTGCGCTGGCGCGGGGAGGGCGCCGACGTGGTCGAAGTCGAGAAGCGGCGGCGATCGTCGGCGACTAACAAGTAGGGCGGGCAAAGGCGCGCGGCGCCTTGCTCGTCGTCGACGGCAGTCTCGCGCGCCCCCGTGCCCATCGCTGTCGTTTGACGAAGGATGTGGGCACCGGTCGCCTTCGGCGCTTTGCCCACCCGACGAAGCGCGGCTCAATAGGCCTGCTTCGCATCGGCCTCCTCGCTGGTCTGGATCAGATCGAGGCTCGCCTCGATCTTGCCGATCAGGCGGTCGAACGTCTTGCGCTCGTCGGCGGACAGGCACGCCATGATTTCGCGCTCGCGCTGCTGCAAACGCGGGATCAGCTCCTCATAAAGCGTCTTGCCCTTACGTGTCAGGCGCAGACGGAACTCGCGGCGATCCTCGGCGTTCTCGACGCGCTCGATCAGCCGCCGCTCCAGCAACGACGTCACGGCCCGGCTGATGGTCGATTTGTGCGTGCGGGTGCACGCCGCGACATATTGCGCGCTGCAGGCCTCGCGGCGGAAGCCGAGCGTCGCCAGCACGCGCCATTCCGGAATGTCGAGCCCATAGCGCTCCCGATATTCGATGGCGAGCGCCGCGCTGACCTCGGCGGCCAGACGGTTGAGCCGGAATGGTGCGAACTTGAACAGGTCGAGCCGCTCGTCTTCCTGCGGCACTGCCGCATTTCGGTCATCCTCGACCGGCTTCGCCTGCCGCCTGGACGCCGCGGTAGATGGCTTCGCCAAGATCGCGCTCCGATTTTTGAGTTGACGCGGCCGAAGCCGTCGGCTTTAGAATAGTTGCAGGTGAGACTATCTGGCAAGACGGCCGAATGGCCTCGCCCGAGGAAATGTTGGTCGCTTCGAAAGTCGTCGTTTCGAAAGTCCAAGAAAACCACAAGGCGAGCAAGCCATGGTGCAGGCCAATCCGGGGCAGGGCGCGAGCCAGGCGAAGGTTCAGTTCGGCTATCGTCGGCACGACGACCAGGATCAGGCCACGCCGGCCGCGCATCCGGTCGTCGTCGTGGGTGCGGGTCCCGTCGGGCTGTCGTTCGCGATCGATCTTGCGCAGCGCGGCCATGCCGTCGTGGTGCTCGATGATGCCGACCGTATCGGCGAGGGCTCGCGCGCGATCTGCTTCTCCAAGCGCTCCCTGGAATATTGGGATCGCCTCGGCGTCGGCGACCGGATGGTCGACAAGGGCGTGGTGTGGAACGTCGGCCGCATCTTTCACGGTCCGTCCGAGCTCTATCAGTTCAATCTGCTGCCGGAGCCCGGGCACAAGCGGCCGGCCTTCATCAACCTGCAGCAGTTCTACGCCGAGGCCTATCTGGTCGATCGCGTCAACGCGCTGCCGGAGATCTCGCTGCGCTGGCGCAACAAGGTGACGGCGCTGGAGCAGCGCAACGATCATGTCGTGCTGACGATCGAGACGCCGGATGGCGCCTATCGGCTATCGGCGCAATACGTGATCGCCTGCGATGGCGCGCGCTCCTCGCTGCGCCAGATGGTCGGCGCGGGTTTTTCCGGCAAGGTGTTCGAGGATCAGTTCCTGATCGCCGACGTCAGGATGACGGCTGAATTCCCCACCGAGCGCTGGTTCTGGTTCGATCCGCCATTCCATGCCGGGCGCTCGGCGCTGTTGCACCGGCAGCCGGACAATGTCTGGCGCATCGACCTGCAGCTCAGTCGGTATGCCGATCCCAACGTCGAGAAGCAGCCGGAGAATGTGCGGCCACGGATCGCGCGCATGCTCGGCCATGATCAGTTCGAATTCGAATGGATCTCGCTCTACAAATTCCAGTGCCGGCGCATGGAGCGCTTCATTCATGGTCGCGTCGTTTTTGCCGGCGATTCCGCCCATCAGGTCTCGCCGTTCGGCGCGCGCGGTGCCAATTCGGGGCTGGAGGATGCCGAGAACTTGGCCTGGAAGCTCGATCGCGTGCTGCGCGGTACCTCGCCCGCGGCGCTGCTCGAAACCTATCATCTGGAGCGAAGCGCAGCGGCCGACGAAAACATTCGCGAGTCCACGCGGGCGACGGATTTCATGGCGCCGAATTCGCACCAGGAGGCGCGGCTACGCAAGGTGGTGCTCGCGCTCGCCAGGGACACCGAATTCGGCAAGCGCATGGTCAATGGCGGCCGGCTGTCGGTTCCCTCGGTCTACCAGACGCCGCTGTCGACCGAAGACGACGAGGCTTGGCACAGTGGCCCTTGTCCGGGAACATCGATGCCGGATGCTCCGCTCGAGACGGCAGACGGACGGCACCTTCATCTCACCGATGCATTCAATGCTCAGGGCCGGCGTTTCACCCTGCTGTCCTTTGCCAATGGTGAGGCGATCGATGTGCCCGACGATGTCGGTGTCGTCAGCATCGGCGGTCCGAATGGACTTGCCGATGGCGAGGGTTTCGCGGGCAAGCGTTACGGGGCCGAACCCGGCACATCCTATCTGCTGCGTCCGGACGGCTATGTCGCGGCGCGCTTCCGGCATCCGCGCCGCGCCGCGATCGCGGCGGCGGTCGCACGCGCCTCCGGCCTGAGCTGAGGAGCCGCAACGATGACACTCTCGACCGCTTCCAATTTCGCCAAGCCCGACGATGCCTTTCGCGCCATCGTCGAAGCCCATCGGGGCCTCTCGGACCTCGAAAGCGCCGACCTCGATGCGGCATTGGTCCTGATCCTCGCCAATCACATCGGTGACATCGGTGTGCTGCGCGAGGCGGTCACGCTGGCGAAACGCAGCATGGCTGATACCGGTCAACAGCAACAACAACAGCAGCAGCAATAGCCTGCTGCGCAGACAGGGAATGAACTGATGGCGAAGGGTTTCGCATCCACCACCGATCTCGCCGAGAAGAAAATCACTTTCTCCGAGATCGGCCCGGATCTCTATGCATTCACTGCAGAGGGCGATCCGAATTCGGCGGTCATCGTCGGCGACGACGGCTGCATCGTGTTCGATGCCCAGGCGACGCCGGCGATGGCGAACAAGGTGATCGAGCGGGTCAGGACCGTGACCGACAAGCCGATCAAATATGTCGTGCTGTCGCACTACCACGCGGTGCGCGTGCTCGGCGCCTCGGCCTATCACGCGCAGGGCATTGTTGCGTCGCAGGAGACACGCCGGCTGATCGTGGAGCGGGGACAGCAGGACTGGGACTCCGAATACGGCCGCTTCCCGCGCCTGTTCCAGGATGCCGAGAGCATTCCTGGCCTGACCTGGCCGACGCTCACCTTCGAAGGCGAGATGACGATCCATCTCGGCAAGCGCGAGGTGCAACTGATCCAGCTCGGTGCGGGCCATACGTCCGGTGACATCGTCGCCTGGGTGCCGGACGCCGAGGTGATGTTCTCCGGCGATCTCATCGAATATCACTCGGCCTGTTATTGCGGCGACGCCTATTTGCGCGAATGGCCGTCGACCCTGAACGAGATCCGCGACTTCAATCCCAAGGCGATCGCGCCCGGCCGCGGCGACGCGCTGAAGGGCGAGACCACGGTGCGCGAGGCGATCGCGATGACGCGCGACTTCGTCTCGTCGCTGTATGGCGCGGCGGAGATGTCGGTCGCCAAGGGACGCAGCCTCAAGGAGTCCATGGCCGCCACGCGCGAAGTGATGGATCCGAAATTCTCGAGCTTCGCCATCTACGAGCACTGCCTGCCGTTCAACGTGTCGCGCGCCTATGACGAAGCCAGCGGCATCGACGATCCCGTGATCTGGACCGCCGAGCGCGACCGCGAGATGTGGGCCCGCCTGCAAGGAGAAGGATGATGAACATCAACACATCGCCTGACCAGTTGCACCGCGCATCGGGACAGGTCACGCCGGGCTACATGTCCGGCTTCGGCAATTCGTTCGAGACCGAGGCGCTGCCCGGCGCGCTGCCGATCGGGCGCAACTCGCCGCAGCGCTGCGCCTACGGGCTCTATGCCGAGCAGCTCTCGGGCTCGCCGTTCACCGCGCCGCGCGGCTCCAACGAGCGCTCCTGGCTGTACCGCATCCGGCCCTCGGTGAAACACTACGGCCGATTCGCGAAGGTCGATGCCGGGTTGTGGCGCACCGCGCCGTGTCACGAGCAGGAGATCACGGTGCAGCAGCTGCGCTGGGATCCGACACCGTTGCCGTCGGGCGATGTGACGTTCCTGCAGGGTGTGCAGACCATGACCACGGCCGGCGATGCCACGACCCAGGCCGGCATGGCGGCGCATGTCTACGTCATCACCAAGTCGATGGTCGACCAGCACTTCTACGATGCCGACGGCGAGCTGATGTTCGTGCTGCAGCAGGGCCGTTTGCTGTTCGTCACCGAGTTCGGCCGCATCGACGCCGAGCCTGGCGAGATCGTCGTGATCCCGCGCGGCGTCAAGTTCCGGGTGGAGATTCCGGAGGGACCGGCACGTGGCTATCTCTGCGAGAATTATGGCGGTGCCTTCACCTTGCCGGAGCGCGGCCCGATCGGCGCGAATTGTCTTGCCAATGCGCGCGACTTCCTGACCCCGGTGGCCTCGTATGAGGACAAGGACACGCCGACCGAACTCTACGTGAAATGGGGCGGCGCGCTGTTCAAGACCGAGCTCAGGCACTCGCCGATCGACGTCGTTGCCTGGCACGGCAACTACGCGCCGTATAAATATGACCTGCGCACCTTCTCGCCGGTCGGCGCCATCGGCTTCGATCATCCCGATCCGTCGATCTTTACCGTGCTGACATCGCCGTCGGAAACCGCCGGCACGGCCAACATCGATTTCGTGATCTTCCCCGAGCGCTGGATGGTGGCCGACAACACCTTCCGCCCGCCGTGGTACCACATGAACATCATGTCGGAGTTCATGGGCCTGATCTACGGCGTCTATGACGCCAAGCCGCAGGGCTTCGTGCCCGGCGGCATGAGCCTGCACAATTGCATGCTGCCGCACGGGCCAGATCGCGAGGCGTTCGATCACGCCAGCAATGGCGAGTTGAAGCCGGTGAAGCTCACGGGCACGATGGCCTTCATGTTCGAGACGCGCTTCCCGCAGCGGATCACCAAGCACGCCGCGGAGTCCGGCACCATGCAGAGCGACTACGCCGATTGCTGGAACGGACTGGAGAAGCGTTTCGATCCGAACAGGCCTTGAACTGTGAGAATGCCGTCATGGCCGGGCTTGACCCGGCCATCCACGACATTCTCTGTGCGGTGAGAGATGGATGCCCGGGTCAAGCCCGGGCATGACGACGTAGTCCGGAGAAGCATTTTGACTCATCCCAACGATCCCTCGCTCCGCTCCTTCATCCCGGTCGATCCAGCCTCCGACTTCCCGATCCAGAACCTGCCCTACGGTGTGTTCTCCGCCGCCGATTCGCCAAAGCCACGCGTCGGTGTCGCCATCGGCGAGTTCGTGCTCGACCTCGCCGTGCTCGAGGACGAAGGCCTGCTCGATCTGGCGCCGGCCTATGAGGTGTTCGCGCAATCCTCGCTGAATGCCTTCATGGCGCTCGGCCCCGCCGTGTGGTCGAAGACGCGGGCTGCGATCAGCGCACTGCTGCGCCACGACAATCCGCGGCTGCGTGACGACAAGCCGCTGCGCAGCCGGGCGCTGCTGCCGCGCCAGGACGTCACGTTGCATCTGCCGTTCGACGTGGCCGGCTACACCGATTTCTATTCGTCGAAGGAGCACGCCACCAATGTCGGCGTCATGTTCCGCGGCAAGGACAATGCGCTGCAGCCGAACTGGCTGCACATGCCGATCGGCTATAATGGGCGCGCCTCGACCGTGATCGTCTCCGGCACCAAGGTGCGCCGGCCGCGCGGGCAATTGAAGCCGCCGAGCGCCGAGGTGCCGAGCTTCAGGCCGTGCAAGCGGCTCGATTTCGAGCTGGAGATGGGCGTCGTCATCGGCCAGTCGTCGCCGCTCGGCGAGATGCTGAGCGAGGCGCAGGCGGAGGCGATGATCTTCGGCTTCGTGCTGCTCAACGACTGGAGCGCACGCGATATCCAGCAATGGGAATATGTGCCCCTCGGCCCGTTCCAAGCCAAGGCGTTTGCGACGTCGATCAGCCCGTGGGTGGTGACGCGGGAGGCGCTGGAGCCGTTCCGCGTGTCGGGGCCAACGCAGGATCCAACGCCGCTGCCCTACCTGCAGCAGAAGGCCGCGCAGAACTACGATCTCTCCCTCGACGTGGCCTTGCGTGCCTCCGGCAGCAACGCCGCGCAGACCATCGCGCAGACCAATTTCAGGTACATGTACTGGTCGAGCGTGCAGCAGCTGATGCACCATGCCTCGTCCGGCTGTGCCATGAGTGTCGGCGATCTCCTCGGGTCCGGCACGATCTCCGGCCCGGAGAAGCATCAGCGCGGCAGCCTGCTGGAGATCAGTTGGAATGGCACCGAGCCGGTCGAGCTCGCCGGCGGCGTGAAGCGCACGTTTCTCGAGGACGGCGACTCTCTGGTGATGCGCGGCTGGTGCCAGGGCGACGGCTATCGCGTCGGCTTCGGCGAAGTCGAAGGCACGATCGTAGCGGCCGTGTGATGCGAGCTGCCCTTGGCTGAGCTTTCGATGCACGATGTCACGTCGTGGTTATCGATTCCGGGCTCGCGCTGCGCGCGCCCCGGAATGACGAGGAGAGAGGTCAGCGCTCTTCCGGCGCGACGTTCTTCACGCCTCCGACGAACGCCGCGACCTCCTCCGCCGCATATTTCAGATGCACGCGCTTGTCCGACGGCAGCTGTTTTGTGACGCAGGCCCCTGGCCGCCACTCGCGCGACGGGCGGATCGGCCGTGGCGCAAAGCCGCCGCCGCAGTTCGGGCAGACGTTGAACAGCTTAGTCTCGACGCAGTCGGTGCAGAAGGTGCATTCGTAGGAGCAGATGCGCGCGTCCGTTGCTGCCGGTGGCAGGTCTTTGTCGCAATATTCGCAATTCGGGCGAAGCTGCAGCGCCATGTTCGTCTCGCAGATGTTGGAATGATGTGACTGTCGCAAAAGCCGCGACGGTGTTGAATGGCGCAATTCCCTCGATTTGCGCCACGTCGTCAGCCAGCAGACAGCGACGCCAGCGGCAGCTTCGCGCTCTCCTTCAGCCGGTCGAGCACGATCGACGACCGCACATGCGCCACGCTCTGGTGTGGCATCAGCACATTGTTGACGATGTCGGACAGGCTCTTGAGGTCGCGCAGCACGACCTTGAGCAGATAATCGGAGTCGCCGGTCAGCGCGTAGGCCTCCTGGATGTCGTCGACGCGGTTCACCAGCGCACGGAATTTCTGCGCGTTGTCGGGCGAATGCGTCGCCAGGGTGATCTGGATGAAGGCGATCAGCTCGAAGCCCAGGGACGTGCCGGATAGCTGCGCGCGATAGCCCGCGATGACGCCGTCCTCCTCCAGCCGCATCCGCCGTCGCGAGCATTGCGAGGCCGAGAGCCCGGCGAGGTCGGCCAGCTCCTGGTTGGTGAGCCGGCCGTCGTCCTGCAGCGCGGCCAGGATACGGAGATCGAAGCTATCGACCGAAATCATGCGTCATTTCCTCTGAATGTGCATGGATCGTGCATACTCGGGCGAAAATGACAATGGTTTGCATGCCCCGTGCGCGGAATTCGGGAGATGATCCGCCCATCAAGCTGAAGGAGCTTCCCCCATGGGTCCATTTCCGCACGATGCGCCTCCTGCCACCATCTCCGCCGACAACCCGATGGGCACGGACGGCTTCGAGTTCGTCGAATATGCGCACCCCGAAGCAAGCGAGCTGCACGCGCTGTTCAAGCTGATGGGCTTCGCCGCGGTCGCGCGCCACAGGACCAAGGCGATCACGCTGTACCGCCAGGGTGACATCAACTACCTCGTGAACGAGGAGCCCGGCAGCCACGGCCACGAGTTCGTCGCCGCGCACGGGCCGTGTGCGCCGTCGATGGCGTTTAGGGTGGTCGACGCGAAGAAGGCCTATGCGCGGGCGATCGCGCTCGGCGCCGAGCCGGCCGACCTGCCGCCGGCCCAGAAGACGCTGGACGTGCCCGCACTCAAGGGCATCGGCGGCAGCCTGCTCTATCTCGTCGATCGCTACGGTGCCAAGGGCTCGGCCTACGATCTCGAATTCGGGTGGATCGGCGAGCGCGACCCGCGCCCCATCGGCTCCGGCCTCTACTACATCGATCACCTGACCCACAACGTGCACCGCGGCCGCATGGATGTGTGGACCGGCTTCTACGAGAAGCTGTTCAACTTCCGCCAGATCCGCTTCTTCGACATCGAAGGCCGCGCCTCCGGATTGTTCTCGCGCGCGCTGACCAGCCCCGACGGCAAGATTCGGATTCCGATCAACGAGGATGCCGGCGAGTCCGGGCAGATCGAGGAGTATCTCAAGATCTATCGCGGCGAAGGCATCCAGCACGTCGCCTGCGGCGCCCGCGACATCTACGCCACCGTCGAGGGCCTGCGCGCATCAGGCCTGCCGTTCATGCCGTCGCCGCCCGAGACCTATTTCGAGCGCATCGAAGCGCGCCTGCCCGAGCATGGCGAGGACGTCACCCGCCTCAAGCGCAACGGCATCCTGATCGACGGCGAGGGCGTGGTCGATGGCGGCCACACCAAGGTGCTGCTGCAGATCTTCTCGGCCAATGCGATCGGCCCGATCTTCTTCGAGTTCATCCAGCGCAAGGGCGACGACGGTTTTGGCGAAGGCAACTTCAAGGCGCTGTTCGAATCGATCGAAGAGGATCAGATCCGCCGCGGCGTGCTGAAGGTGGAGGCGGCGGAGTAAACGAAGCAGAGGGCGTCATTGCGAGGAGCGCAGCGACGAGGCAATTCAGACTTCCGTCGGCGTCCCGGATTGCTTCGCTTCGCTCGCAATGACGGCGTGATTGGAGGCAGGATGTCTCCAAACCCTCAACTGTCGTCCCGGGCAAGCCCGACGACGCGCCAGCGGCGTCGGGCGCCGACCCGGGACCCATACCGCGTGATCTATCGATAGGGCATAGTCGCAGACGATTTTCGCCAAACTGCGGCCGGTGGTTATGGGTCCCCGCGTTCGCGGGGACGACACCGAGGGTGAGGCGCGGGCGTCGTCAACTCACTGGCATCGGGATTGTCGCGCAGCGTTGATCGGCGCGACCGCGCCGCAATCGCTTACCCGCCAGCCTTCCACGCACTCACGACAGCCCCAATCTCCACCACCTCCGGCTCCCGTATCGTCGACGGCGTGCGCGAGAAGCGCGGCGCCGGGGCCGGCTGCGTGATGCCATGCCGCTGGACGAACACGCCGCGCGCCGCCATGTGCGCGTGCTTCGGTGCCTCCGACATCGTCAGCACCGGCGCGAAACAGATGTCGGTGCCCTCCATGATCGCGCACCATTCCTCGCGCGTCTTGCTCTTGAACACCGCGACCAGCTTCTCCTTCAGCGCCGGCCAGGCGCGCGGGTCCATCTGCGCGTCGAAGGCGGGATCGGACAGGTCGGCATGCTGGCGCAGCAGCGCGTAGAACTGCGGCTCGATCGAGCCGATGGAGATGAAGTTGCCACAGGCGCATTCGTAGACGCCGTAGAAGTGCGCGCCGCCGTCGAGGAAGTTGCGCTCGCGCCCCTCGGTCCAGCGGCCCATCGCGGTGAGGTCGAAGAACATCGCGAGCAGCGAGGCCGCGCCGTCGCACATCGCGGTATCCACCACCTGCCCCTTGCCGGACTTCGAGGCTTCGAGCAGTGCGGCGAGCACGCCGACGACGAGATAGAGCGCACCGCCGCCGAAATCGCCGACCAGGTTGAGTGGCGGCACCGGCCGCTCCCTGGGTCCGATCGCGGCCAGCGCGCCGGTGATCGAGATGTAGTTGATGTCGTGGCCGGCCGCCTGCGCCAACGGTCCCTGCTGGCCCCAGCCGGTCATGCGGCCATAGACCAGCTTGGGATTGCGCGCGAGCACGACGTCGGGGCCGAGGCCAAGGCGTTCCATCACGGCGGGACGAAAGCCTTCGATCAGCGCGTCGGCACCGGCGAGCAGGTCGAGCACCTCGGCAATGACGGCCTTGTCCTTGAGGTCGAGCTCGATGACCTTGCGGCCGCGACCGGCGACCGACTTCATGGTCTTGCGCGCGCCGACGCGATCGAGCGTCACCACCTCCGCGCCCATGTCGGCCAGCAGCATGCAGGCGAACGGTCCCGGTCCGATGCCGGCGAACTCGACGATGCGAAAGCCCGCGAGCGGTCCGGTGGCGCGGGTCTCGGTCTGTGGGGCGGTCTTGTCGAGCACGTTGTCTTGTCCCTGCGGTGCTTCGGCGTGTGATGAGGTCGATCGGACAAAGATGGTCGCCGCGACCTTCACCCTCCCTCTCCAGGGGAGGTGGGTGTGCTTGGCTGCTGTCCGCATCAACCAGACATCATCACGCGCGATGCGTTTCCTGATCCGCGATTGTCCCGCGTGTATCCGGCCAACGCAAGCGCGCCGTATGCCGCAAAGCAAAACGGCGCGCATCGCTGCGCGCCGTGTGGAATTTGTTGTGCCGTTGCGCGGAATGATCCGCGTTGTGAGGTCAGCCCGCGGCTTGCACCGCGCGCTGCGCCATCACCTTCACCAGATTGGCGCGGTAATCAGCCGAGCCGTGGATGTCGCTGAGCAGGCCGCTCGCCGGGATGCTGACGCCGTCGATCGCCGAGGCCGACCAGTTCGACTTCAGCGCCGCCTCGATCGCGGGCACGCGCATCACGCCGCTCTGCGAGGCGCCGGTGGCCGCGACGCGGACGTCGCCGCCCTTCGTCTTGGTCACGAACACGCCGGTCAGCGCGAAGCGCGACGCCGGATGGCGCATCTTGGCATAGCCCGCCTTCTCCGGCACCGGGAACGACACCTCGGTGATGATCTCGCCGTCCTCGAGCGCCGTGGTGAACAGGCCCTTGAAGAAATCATCCGCCGAGATCGTGCGCTTGTTGGTCTTCACGGTCGCGCCGAGCGAGATCAGTGCCGCCGGGAAATCCGCGGCCGGATCGTTGTTGGCGATCGAGCCGCCGATGGTGCCGCGGTGACGCACGGCGGGATCGCCGAGCACCGAGGTGAGGTAGGAGATCGCGGGGATCGCCTTCTTCACGTCGGCATTGGTCATGATGTCGTAATAGGTCGTCGCCGCCTTGATCACGAGCGTGTCGCCCGACAGCTGCACGCCGATCAGGTCCTTGATCTTGCCGATATCGATGACATCGGACGGGCTGGCGAGGCGCTGCTTCATGACCGGAAGCAGGGTGTGGCCTCCGGCCAGGAACTTGGCCTCGCTGCCCTTGGCGAACAGCGCCGCCGCTTCGTCGACCGAGGAGGCGCGATGGTAGGTCGTCTCGTACATGGGAATCTCCCTGAATTTTTCATCGAGATCATTCCGGGGCCGCGCCTGCGCGCGCCCCGGAGCGATGATCAACCGTGGATCGCGTGCCAGACGCGGTCGGGCGTCGCCGGCATTTCCAGCTTGTTGTTGCCGATCGCATCCGTGATCGCATTGATCACGGCGGCGGATGCGCCGATCGCGCCGGCCTCGCCGCAGCCCTTCACGCCGAGCGGATTGCCCGGGCACAGGGTCGTGGTGTGGCTCAGCTTGAACGACGGCACGTCGTCGGC
Organism: Bradyrhizobium sp. SZCCHNPS1003; assembly: GCF_032381555.1. Classification (NCBI taxonomy): domain Bacteria; kingdom Pseudomonadati; phylum Pseudomonadota; class Alphaproteobacteria; order Hyphomicrobiales; family Nitrobacteraceae; genus Bradyrhizobium; species Bradyrhizobium sp. SZCCHNPS1003. The sequence continues at coordinate 98,057 of NZ_JAUHIU010000007.1, read as the reverse complement.
GCGCGGCATCGCGTAGTCCATGAAGGACGCGGTGACCGGCTGGCCGTTGCTGTCGTAGATCGCGTGCTCGAGCAGTGCCTGGCCGATGCCCTGGACCAGACCGCCATGAACCTGGCCCTCGACGATCATCGGGTTGATCAGCCGGCCGAAATCGTCCGCCGCGACGAAGTTGACGAACGACGTCTTGCCGGTGGCCTCATCGACCTCCAGCTCGCAGATATAGGTGCCGGCCGGGAAGGTGAAGTTGGTCGGATCGTAGAAAGCAGTCTCCTTCAATCCGGGCTCCATGCCGTCCGGCAGGTTGTGCGCGGTGTAGGCGGCGAGCGCGACCATCGGCAGCGCGATCGACTTGTCGGTGCCGGTCACCTTGAACTCGCCGTTCTCGATGACGATGTCGCCTTCCGACGCTTCGAGTGCGTGGGCTGCGATCTTCTTCGCCTTGGCCTCGACCTTCTCCATCGCCTTCAGGATCGCCGTGAGACCGACGGCGGCCGAGCGCGAGCCGTAGGTGCCCATGCCGAACTGCACCTTGTCGGTGTCGCCATGGACGATCGAGACCTGGCTGATCGGCACGCCCAGGCGTTCGGCGATCAGCTGGCAGAAGGTGGTCTCGTGGCCCTGGCCGTGGCTGTGCGATCCCGTGAGGACCTCGATGGTGCCGACCGGGTTGACGCGGATCTCCGCGGACTCCCACAGGCCGACGCCGGCGCCGAGGCTGCCGACCGCCTTCGACGGCGCGATGCCGCAGGCTTCGATGTAGCAGGACAGGCCGAGGCCGCGCAGCTTGCCCTGCGCCTTCGCCGCCGCCTTGCGGGCCGGGAAACCGGCATAGTCGATCGCCTTCATCGCCGCGTCGAGCGAGGCGTTGAAGTCACCGGTGTCGTAGGCCATGATCACCGGGGTCTGGTGCGGGAACTGGGTGATGAAGTTCTTCCGCCGGAGATCGGCCGAATCGACCTTCAACTGGCGCGCCGCCGTCTCGATCAGCCGCTCCAACAGATAGCTCGCCTCCGGGCGTCCGGCGCCACGATAGGCGTCGACCGGCGTGGTGTTGGTGTAGACGCCCATCACCTCGGCATAGATCGCCGGAATGTTGTACTGGCCCGACAGCAGGGTCGCGTACAGATAGGTCGGCACCGACGACGAGAACAGCGACATGTAGGCGCCGAAATTGGCGTGGGTCTTGACCCGCAGGCCAAGGATCTTGTTGTCGGCATCGAACGCCATCTCGGCCTTGGAGATGTGGTCGCGGCCGTGCGCGTCGGTCAGGAACGCCTCGGTGCGGTCGCCGGTCCATTTCACCGGACGGCCGACCTTCTTGGAGGCCCACAGCGCCACCATCTCCTCCGGGTAGATGAAGATCTTGGAGCCGAAGCCGCCGCCGACGTCGGGCGCGATGACGCGGAGCTTGTGTTCTGGTGCGATGTTGTAGAACGCCGACAGCACCAGGCGAGCGACGTGCGGGTTCTGCGACGTCGTATAGAGCGTGAAATGCTCCTCGGCCGCATCGTACTCGGCGATCGCCGCGCGCGGCTCCATCGCGTTCGGTGCCAGCCGGTTGTTGGTCAATTCCAGGGTGACGACGTTGGCGGCCTTGGCGAAGGCGGCGTTGACCGCGGCCTCGTCGCCGATCGACCAGTCGTAGACGACGTTGCCGGGGGCTTCCGGGTGAAGCTGCGGCGCGCCGGGCTTCAGCGCGGAGGGCATGTCGGCGACGGCCTGCAGCTCCTCGTACTCCACCACGACTGCCTCGGCGGCGTCACGTGCGAGGTTCTTGCTTTCGGCGATCACCACGGCCACGGCCTGGCCGACGAAGCGCACGGTCTCCGGCGCCATCGCCGGCCATGCGCCCATCTTCATCGGCGAGCCGTCCTTGGAGGTGATGGCCCAGCCGCAGATCAGGTTGCCGACCTTGTCGTCGACGATCTGGCGGCCGGTGAGCACCGCGACCACGCCAGGCATCGCCTCGGCGGCCGAGGAGTCGATGCTCTTGACCTTGGCGTGCGCGTGCGGGCTGCGGATGAAATGGGCAAAGGTCATGCCCAACAGCTTGACGTCGTCGACGTAACGGCCCTTGCCGGTGATGAAACGCTTGTCCTCCTTGCGGACGACGCTGGCGCCAATGCCTTCCATACCCATGCGAATCTCTCCCCTACCGGAGTTCTGTTGTCCCGCCGCGGCCATCGCGCGCAGCGGTCGTGGTCTCGGTATTGCGGTAAACGGCGGCTCTCGCCGGCCTCATTCGGCAGCTTGCGCGACCTTCATCCGTCCGGCAGCGTCGAGCACGGCCTTGACGATGTTGTGATAGCCGGTGCAGCGGCAGATGTTGCCTTCCAGCTCCTCACGCACCGTGCTCTCGTCGAGCTCGCCTCCGTGGCGGTGCACAATATCGATGGCCGACATGATCATCCCCGGCGTGCAATAGCCGCATTGCAGGCCGTGATTGTCGCGGAAGGCCGCCTGCATCGGGTGCAGCTCGTCGCCCTTGGCGATGCCTTCGATGGTGGTGACGTTGGCGCCGGCGGCCTGGCCGGCCAGCACGGTGCAGGATTTCACGGCACGGCCGTCGATATGGACGACGCAGGCGCCGCATTGGCTGGTGTCACAGCCGACATGGGTGCCGGTGAGGTTCAGATGATCCCGCAGGAGGTGAACGAGCAGGGTGCGATCCTCGGCCTCGACCGAGACCGCCTTGCCGTTCACCGTCAGTTTGACTGTCGACACGAGTAACCTCCCGATGAATTATTCTTATTCTGATTAGAAACAGCGCCCTCAGGACTTTGCAACTCGAATTTTCGTCTCCGATGTCATTGCGACGTCTTGCGCGCGGCATCGGCGATCCGGTCGCATGTGGCGCGCCACGCGAGGCCGGCACCGGCGCAGGTGAAGCGCAGGCCGCAGGCCGATGCCGTCCATTTACCGCCCCTTAGCCATTGTGACGTAGTTTTGATCACGCTCTGGTGCGTTGCCGCCGGGCGGTTTGGTTTCTGGCCAATATAAAGAATGGCGTGTCGGGGGTGGGAATGTCTGCGCAGCTTGCGCCGCAGTCGCGGCGTGCCAATTTTCTGACCCTGCGTTTTCGCGGCAAGATCGTCCTTGGCTTCGCCGTTGTGCTGGCGATCTCTGCTGCCAGCATCGGCTTCTCCTATCTGGGATTCGAGCGGGTCGCCGCAGCGGTGGCAGCCTATCGCGGCAGCGTTGCCGAAGCCGACACCACCCGCACCATCGATCGCGAGCTGGTCTCGTACCAGGCGCTCGCCCGCTATTATGCTCTGACCGGTAAAGCCGACGACGAGGCGGCGGCCACCGCTGCCCAGCAGGCACTCCAGGCCGCGATCGACAAATCCATGGCGGCGACCGGCGCCGAGCGGCGGGCGCAGGTCGGCAAGCTGCAGGCGCAGTTTCAGGCCTTCGCCAAGACATTCTCGAGCATCGTTGCTCTGACCCGCGAGAACGCGAAGCTGGCGACCGACCAGATCGGCCTCATCGGCAACAAGATCCGCTTCAAGTTCGATGATCTGGCAGACACCGCCGCGCTGGCCGGCCTGCCGTCGGTGCAGACCACGGCCAAGGACCTCACCGGCCAGTATCTGACCGTGTCCGCGCTGGTCGGGACCTACATCGCCAAGCCCGATGCCAAGACGGCCGACGGCGCCATCGCGCGCACGCGCTTCCTGGAAACCTCGCTGGTGACGATCTATGCCAATGACGAGAAGATCACCCAGCGCGTCGCCGAGCTCGGCGACCTGATCAAGCAGTACCGCGCCGCCTTCATCAAACTGTCGGAGAACATGAAGGCGCTCGGCAAGCTCGAACAGGAGATGAGCGTCGTCGGCACCGAGATCATCGCGCTGTCGAACGGGCTGAAATCCGAGGTCGCCTCCGACCAGCAGCGCATCGAGGCCGCCACCAACGCCACCATCGCGGACATCGAGCGGCTGATCGCAATGCTGGCGATCGGCGGGCTGACGCTCGGCGCCGTGCTGGCGCTGATGCTCGGCAACGGCATCTCCAAGCCGATGATCACGATGTGCAAGGCGATGCGCGAGCTCGCCTCGGGCAATTTCGACGTCCGTCTGCCCGGCCTCGGGCGCGCCGATGAGATCGGCGAGATGGCGGCCGCCGTCGAGGAGTTCAAGGTCCAGGCGGTGGCCAAGGCCGAGCGCGATGCCGCGACGCAGGACGCCCAGAACAGGGCTGCGGGCGCCGCGCGCCGGGCCGAGCTCATCCGCTTCGCCGACGAGTTCGAGACCGCCGTCGGCTCGATCGTGTCCAACGTCTCGACCTCGGCCGAGCACCTCGAGCAGGCGGCCTCGACCCTGACGCGCACCGCGGAGACCACGCAGTCGCTGGCGAGCCGCGTCAGCGGCACCTCCGACCAGGCCACGGGCCGCATCCACTCGGTGGCGAGCGCGACCGACGAGCTGTCGGCCTCGGTCAACGAGATCGGCCGCCAGGTCCGCGAGTCCAGCCGCATCGCGGAGTCCGCCGTGGCCCAGGCCGAGGAGACCGACGGGCGCATCGGCAAGCTGTCGCGTGCGGCGCAGGAGATCGGCGACGTCGTCAAGCTGATCACCGCGATCGCCGAGCAGACCAACCTGCTGGCCCTGAACGCGACCATCGAGGCGGCCCGCGCCGGCGATGCCGGCCGCGGGTTTGCGGTGGTGGCTTCCGAGGTCAAGTCGCTGGCCGAGCAGACCGCCAAGGCGACCGACGACATCTCCAACCACATCTCCGGCATGCAGGCGGCGACCCAGGAGTCGGTGACGGCGATCAAGCAGATCGGCGGCACGATCCGCCAGATCTCGACCATCGCCGCGTCGATCGCCACCGCGGTCGAGCAGCAGGGCGGCGCGACCCAGGAGATCGCCAGGAACGTGCAGAGCGTCGCGGCAGGCACGCAGGCCGCCGCCACCGACATCACGCAGGTCAATCGCGGCGCGACCCAGACCGGCGAAGCCTCGGAGGAGGTGCTGCGCTCGGCCCAGTCGCTCTCCTCGGAGAGCGCGCGGCTGCGCGCGGAGCTCAACCGCTTCATGGCCAACATCCGCGCGGCGTGAGTTTTGCGGCGACAGGCTGGTCTTCACGCCGCTCGCAAGTGCGTTGGCGAGCCCGCGGCCAAACCCTCCGCTGTCATCCCGGCGAACGCCGGTATCTATACGCCGCGGCAGATGTGTGGCGGGCGGTATTGATCGCGTGCCCCAATCTTGCATCACGCGGTATGGATGCCGGGTCGCGCTCGCTTCGCTCGCTTGCCCGGGACGACAGCTGAAATGAGGCGCGCCTGGGCCTCACCCAGGAAACGCTGCGGCCCCAGGCGGGTCGAGCGCCGAACCCCGCCCCACTCCGGGAACCCTGCGCGCGACGAGACGTTGAGTCGCAGCGGCAGGCATTCGCTGCCGCATTTGCTTCATCCTCTCGGTCGAGCATGCGGTGCGACCCGCGCCGTCGCATTGGGATTCCATGGCACCCCGACAGGCATCCTTTCCCAACCTCCGCGTCGTCACGTCAGCGCCGCAATCCGGCGCTCCGCCGGGCGACATGGCAGGCCGGGATCGCGTCATCGAAACCAACATCCCCGCCCGGCTCGACGATCTCCGCTGGAGCGCCTTTCACACCCGCGTCGTGCTGGCGCTCGGCATCACCTGGGTGCTCGACGGGCTCGAGGTGACGCTGGCAGGCGCCTTGTCGGGCGCGCTCAAGCAGAGCCCGGCGCTGCATTTCTCCAACCTCGACATCGGGCTTGCCAACAGCGCCTATCTCGCCGGCGCCGTGCTCGGCGCGCTCGGCTTCGGCTGGCTGACCGACCGCATCGGCCGCCGAAAGCTGTTCTTCGTCACGCTTGCGCTCTATCTGTCCGCGACGGCCGCCACCGCCTTGTCCTGGAACATCGCGACCTACGCGCTGTTTCGCTTCCTGACCGGCGCCGGCATCGGCGGCGAGTACACCGCGATCAACTCGACGATCCAGGAGCTGGTGCCGGCGCGCTATCGCGGCTGGACCGATCTCATGATCAACGGCAGCTTCTGGCTGGGTGCCGCGCTCGGCGCGGTCGGCGCCATCGTGCTGCTCGATCCCGACGTCACCGGCCCGGATGTCGGCTGGCGGCTGGCCTACGGCATCGGCGCCTGTCTCGGCCTCGTCGTGCTGGTCATGCGGATGTGGATTCCGGAAAGTCCGCGTTGGCTGATGATTCACGGCCATCCCGAAGAGGCGCATCGGATCGTCGCGGAGATCGAACGCGACGTCACCGGCCACGATCGCGAGGCGCGCGCCAAGGAATTGCCGAGGATGCGGCTGCGGATGCGCAGCCACACGCCGTTACGAGAGGTCGCGCATACGCTGTTCTCAGTTTATCGCCAGCGCTCCCTGGTCGGGCTCACCTTGATGATCGCCCAGGCGTTCTTCTACAACGCGATCTTCTTCACCTTCGCGCTGGTGCTGACCGACTTCTACGGCATCAAGTCCGACCATGTCGGCTGGTACATCCTGCCCTTCGCGGCCGGCAACGTGCTCGGGCCGCTGCTGCTCGGCCGCCTGTTCGATACGCTCGGGCGCCGCGCCATGATCACCTTCACCTATGGCGTCTCCGGCGTGCTGCTTGCGCTCACCGGCTATCTGTTCTCGATCGGTGTGCTGAGCGCCGCGACGCAGACTGCGGCCTGGATGGTGATCTTCTTCTTCGCGTCACCGGCGGCGAGCGCCGCCTATCTCACCGTGTCGGAGAATTTTCCGCTGGAAGTGCGCGCGCTCGCGATCGCGCTGTTCTACGCCATCGGCACCGGGATCGGCGGCGTCGCGGGACCCGCGCTGTTCGGCGCGCTGCTCGACAGCGGGGCGCGCGGCGCGGTGTTCGGCGGCTATCTGTTCGGTGCCGCGCTGATGCTGGTGGCGGCGCTCGTCGCTTGGCGCTATGCCATCGCGGCCGAGCGCAAATCGCTCGAACAGGTGGCGCGTCCGCTCGCTGTCATGGAGTAGTTGATGATGTCCGAAAACTCCGATCTGATCGCTTCTCCTGCGTCGGAGCCCGCCGAGATCGTTCCGGCGCCCACCAGTCTCGTGCCGCATCTTCGCGAGGTGGCGATCCTGCTCGATATCGACGGCACCCTGCTCGATCTCGCGCCGACGCCGCGCGAGGTGTGGGTGCCGCCGGGCCTGGCCGAGACCCTGAACGCATTGCTGCAACGAACCTCCGGCGCGCTGGCGCTGGTCTCGGGCCGCTCTCTCAACGACATCGATCTCATCTTCGCGCCGGAGGTCTATCCCGCCGTCGGCGGCCATGGCGCGGAGATGCGGCTCGGCGGCGGCGGCGAGGCGGACGCCATCAAGGCGCCGCCGCTGGACAAGGAGCTGAAGCGCAGGCTCGCTGCGATCGCCAGGCTCAGCCCCGGCATTCTGCTCGAGGACAAGGGCTACTCGCTGGCGCTGCATTATCGCCTCGCGCCGCAGGCTGAGAAGGCGATCTACGAAGAAGTGTCGCGCATCCGCGCCGAGTTGCCGGGGGCGCCGATCGAGGTGCTGCCCGGCAAGTGTGTGTGCGAGATCAAGCATGCCGGCTTCACCAAGGCGAGCGGCGTGCGCGAGCTGATGCGGAACGCACCGTTCAAGGGGCGCAAGCCGTTCTTCATCGGCGACGACGTCACGGATGAGACGGTGTTCGCGATCATGCCGGATTTCGCCGGCCTCTCGTTCTCCGTCGGGCGCCGTGCGCTCGGCGTCGACGGACATTTCGACGCACCGGACGACGTGCGCGCATTCCTGGCGCGCCTCGCGGGCGGTGGAACTAATTCATCGACTTAGCGATCCGTGCAGAGGTTCCGCATCGCTACGTTGTTAGTTCCATTCGCCATGCGGTCGCATGTTGAATGCGCCGCTGTTGATTAGAACAGTTCTGACTTGATTTGACGCTGTGATTACACCGCGCGAATGCCCGAATTTGGTTTCAATTGGTTGAAAGGGTGGCCCGGAACCATATTGATGAACAGCTGTTAACCGACATGACCAACAGGAGGGAGCTGTGAACCTCGTCGTGGTTTCGAATCGGGTGGCCCGTGGCAAAGCCAATGAGCCAATGACCGGCGGACTTGCGGCAGCATTGCTGCCCGTTGTGGAGAAATCGGGGGCAGTATGGGTGGGTTCCTCGGGTCGTGTGCGCGACGGCGCGCAGACGGAACCGATCGCGGAGATCGAGCAGATCGGTGAAGGCGCGCTCGCGCTGCTGGATCTGCCGGCTGCGCATTATGCCGGCTACTACGAAGGCTTCGCCAATTCGGCGCTATGGCCGGCGCTGCATTCACGCAGCGATCTGATCAGCGTCTCGCATGATGACTATCGCTCCTATCGCGAGGTCAACGCCTTCGTGGCGCGCGCGCTGCTCCGGTTCCAGAAGCCGGACACCTTGTTCTGGATCCAGGACTATCACTTCCTGTCGCTCGGCGCGGAGTTGCGCACGCTGGGCGTGAAGAGCCCGATCGGTTTCTTCCTGCATACGCCGTGGCCCGCGCGCAGCGTCATCGACAGCGTGCCGAATCACCGCGATCTCGTCACCGCGATGCTCGCCTATGATCTGATCGGCTTCCAGACCGAGGATGATCGCGAGAATTTCACCGCCTGCATCCGCGCCGATCTCGGCTTGCAGGTGCGTGACGGCGTGGTCAGGTCGCTGCACGGCCGCACACGTCTGGCCGTGTTCCCGATCGGCATCGACGCCGACAAGTTTGCGCAGCAGGCGGCAAAGGCGGTGGCGCATCCGGATGTGTCGCGGCTGCGCCGCAGCCTGAATGGCGAGAAGCTCGCCATCGGCGTCGACCGGCTCGATTACTCCAAGGGTCTGGTCAACCGCATCAACGCCTTCGACCGGATGTGGACGATGCACCCGAGCCTGCTGCGCGCCGCGTCGCTGCTGCAGATCGCAACGCCGTCGCGCGAATCGATCGAGGCCTATGGCAATCTGCAGAGCGAGGTCGCGCGCCTCGTCAGCGAGGTCAATGGCCGCCATGGCGAGGTCGACTGGACGCCGATCCGCTACCTCAACAAGGGCTATGGTCAGGGCGTGCTGGCCGGCCTCTATCGCAGCGCCCAGGTCGGCGTCGTCACGCCGCTGCAAGACGGCATGAATCTCGTGGCGAAGGAGTATGTCGCGGCGCAGAGCCCGGTCGATCCCGGCGTATTGGTGCTGTCGAAATTCGCCGGCGCCGCCAACGAGCTCGATGCGGCGCTGATCGTCAATCCGCATGACATCGACGGCATGGCGCGGACGATCGCGATGGCGCTGTCGATGCCGCTCAACGAGCGCCGCATGCGCTATGAGATCATGATGACGAAGCTGCGCCGCCATTCGATCCAGCAATGGTTTGCCGACTTCGTCGAGGCGCTGCAGGACGGTGACGCTGCCGAGGTCGAGATCGAACCCCTGCCTGCCACTCCGGCAGGTTTTCTGGCCGGCCGCATGCTGTCGCCTGGCGCGCGCTATCACTGAACCGGACTTGCTCCTCGTCGCTCCGTCCGGCGAGGCTCAATGGCAGTAGGAGACGCCGTCGAGCACGGCGCAGCGCAGCTTGTTCGGCGAGCTCGGATTGTCCATCGGCACCATCCCGTTGCTCTGTCCGACGAACACGCCGGGTCCCACCACCACCGATGCCTTGTTGCCGACGATGACGGACGGGTGCGGCTTCAGGCTCGACTTCGTCCCGTCCGGCCACAGGATCGCATCGCCCTGCCAGATCCCCTTGCGGCCGTCGTCGCAGGTCACGTCGACGCCCTGCTTGGTGCATTGATCGGCGCGGGCCGGGCTGGCGGCGAGACTGAGCACCGCCGTCAGCAGGATGGCGAGACGGGCAGGGGAGGATGACGGCATCGCGAATCCCTCAGTCGGCAGCCGGACCGACGGGCTGCAAAACAGTGGTCGTGCCGCCCGGCCGGCCGGTTCATGATGGGCCGGCCGGGCGGCACGGCCTCCCGATCGAGCCCGCGACCAGGGCGGATTGATGATTTTTATCAGCGATTTGGGGGAAATTTAGCCCATGAGCCCCCGCCCGGCTTGCAAAACGCCGCCGACCCCGCCAAGAGAGGGCCGCTGGAGAGATGGCCGAGTGGCTTAAGGCGCACGCTTGGAAAGCGTGTGTGCGGGAAACCGTACCGTGGGTTCGAATCCCACTCTCTCCGCCAGCCGGCCATCCCAGCCATTCCGTTCAGTTGCGAGAAGATGAAATCGCTGCGGGCTGTCAGCCCTCCGGCTTCTTCCGCGCGAGCGTGCGCGGGGGCACGCCGTATCGACGGCGGAAGAGGCGGCTAAAATGCGAGGGGTCGTTGAAGCCCCAGCGCAGGGCGATGTCGGTGATGCTCTCGGTTCGGCGCGCGGCTTCGAGGTCGCGGCGGCAGCGGTCGAGGCGGCGCTGGCGGATGCATTCCGAGGGCGTGGTGCCGTGCTCGGCGAACAACAATTGTACGGAGCGGACGGATAGTCCGAAGTGGGCGGCGATCTCGGCGCTGTCGAGATCGGGGTCGTGCAGTTGTGCGTCGATGTAGCTCATGATGCGCGCGAACTGTGCGGATGTGCGTCGCGGTGCAGCGTCGCGGCGCATCAGGCGGGCCGCCTTGGCGACGATCTCGAGCCCGGCATCGACAGCGGCATGGACCTCGCTGTCGTCCATCTCGGCCAGTGTGCCGGCGAAGCCCTCGAAGTAACCGGACACGGCGGCGCCGAAGCCGTGTCGGCCGGGCAGATGCAGGCGGCCGCGTCCGATCAGGTCGGGGTGAAAATTCCGGATCACCGCTTCAGGGCAGGCGATCATCATCTTGCGCAGCGGACTGAGCGTGGCGAAGGCGAGCGTCTCGCGCGTGTTCCAGACGATCACGTCGCCGGGTTCGAACAGCACCGTGCCGGTGGAGTCCTCGCCGCGCTCCCGGCCTTCGATCACAGTCATCACGACCACCAGACCGGCATCGGAGGCGCGGCGCGTCCCGGCGCAGCCCTGCGCGACCTGCGCTTCGATCACGAGAGCATCGCCTAGCCGCCTCAACTGCTGACGGTGTGATTTGGCCGCGTGAATGCTCCAGCCGAGCAGTGGGTCGAGGGAGGTCGTGGGCGCGGCAAACCCTTGCACGTTCGGCATCTGCAACGCTCTCCCTTGGTCGCCCGAGACCCTCGCTTGCGGCGGCTGCGTCCGCCCACGTTTCGCTGTCGTCCGGGTTCGCCTTCGCTGCCGTCCGGGACGTCGGTGCCGCGCTTGGCCTAGAGCCTAGGCTGAGACCGCCGTGCAGACAAGGCGGAGAGGCGAGAGCACAGGGAGGTTGCAATGGTCGGTTCGGATCTGCGGGCTGGGTTCGAGAAGGTGGCCTTCAAGGCCGACGATGGTACGGTGCTGCGCGGCTGGCACGTGCCGCCGCAGGGGGACGCGCCGACGGCGCCCATCGTCGTGCTTCATCACGGCTTCAGCGCGCTCAAGGACAGCTATCTCGACAAATATGCGGCCGCGTTCAGCGCAGCCGGTCTCGGCGCGCTGGTCTATGATCCCCGCAATTTCGGCGAGAGCGAAGGACGCGTCCGGCAGGAGATCGACCCGATGCAGCAGCTGGCCGACTACCGCGATGCCATCACCTTCGCAATGACCCTGCCGCGCGTCGATCCCACCAGGATCGGCGCCTGGGGCTCCAGCTATGGCGGCGGCGTCGCCATCCAGGCGGCGGCGATCGATCAGCGCATCCGCTGCGTGGCAGTGCAGGTCTCGTTCCTCAGCGGCGGCGCGATCTGGAGCCACATTCCGGCGGAGACAAAGGCGCAGCTGTCGCAGCTGTTCGTCGGCGAGCGATTGGCCCGTGCCGCGGGCGAGCCGCCGATGACCATGCAGGTGGTGGCGCAGGATCCGGCGACGACGCCGTGCATCCTCGGGACGTCGGACGCCTACGACTGGTGCATGGAGGCGGCGAAGATCTCGCCGCTGTGGCGCAACGAGGTTACCGTGCGCAGCCTGGAGCTCACCTTCAGCTTCGAGCCGGCCGCCTTTTTGCATCGCATCGCGCCGCGGCCGCTGATGTGGATCGCGGCCGAGGGCGACATGCTGATGCCGATCGAGGCGTCCCGGGAGGCGTTCGCACGCGCCGGCGAGCCAAAGCAGTTTGTCAGTCTGCCTTGCGGGCATTTCGCGCCCTATGTCCAGCACTTCGAACAATCATCCTCGGCTGCGCGTGACTGGTTCCTATCACACCTCCTGTAGGCGCGCGAAGCTCGAGCTCCGGAGGTAGGGTAGGGCGATCGCAGATGAGGCAACAAGCTGTGGCGAGCGCTCGTTTCGCGGCCATCCTCCGCGACGGCCGCCTACGGCGGCCTCGCATGGTTTTTTTCGGCCAAAATCTAACCCCTCCATCGTGAGGAGCACCGCTCCGCGGCACGTTAGGCGATGCTCTTGCATCGACTTGAGACCCATGGGGGCTGACGATCGGCTGCTCCCGTGCGGCGCTGCTCCTGCTCCGGGGCCGGCGGCCCGTGCGTGCAGTTGCCGGCACCTGGCACGAGCACCCCGCCGGTGGCGGGGCGGCAATTCCCAAACAGCGGGGCTGATTCGGCGCGAATGCTCTAAAATCATGGTTGCAACGCGCGTCGCGCGTCACCTCCGTGCAGTGCCCCCGCCCGAAATGCCCCCCGTCATCGCCGACCCCTCCCTCCTGCGCGTCCTGATCGTCCTGGCCATCACCCAGCTCATCGCCTGGGGCACGCTCAGCCTGCCGGCGGTGATCGGCCGGGCCATGGCGGCGGATCTGGAGATGGATCTGACGGCCATCTTCGCCAGCACCTCGGTGCTGTACATGTCGATGGGGCTGTGCTCGCCGCTGCTGGCGCGGCCGTTCGTCAAGCATGGCGGGCGGCGGGTGATGATCGCGGGCACCCTGCTGGCCGCGCCGGGCTATGCGCTGCTGTCGGCCGCGCAGGGCGCGCTCTCTTACTATGCCGCATGGCTGCTGCTCGGCGTGGCCGGCAGCGCCACGCTCTCGACCGCCTCCTACATCGTGCTCAACGAGATCGCCGGCCTGCGCGCGCGCAGCGCCATCGGCGCGCTGATGCTGGTCACGGGGCTGTCGAGCAGCATCTTCTGGCCGGTCACCTCGGCCCTCTCGGCGCATATCGGCTGGCGCAGCACCTGTCTCGTCTACGCCGGCCTGCTGCTGCTGGTCTCGCTGCCGCTGTTCGTGTTTCTGCTGCCGCGGCGCGTCCATGATCATCTGCCGCCGTCATCATCGGATGCGGCGGCGTCCGTCCCCGCAGCGACGCCGTCGCGCGGCACGTTCTATCTGCTGGTCGGCGCCTCCGGCCTCAACGCCTTCGTCGCGTTCGGGATGGGGGCCGTGCTGATCGAGCTCCTGAAGGCCGAAGGCCTGTCGGCTGCCGAGGCGGTCGGCTTCGGCTCGATGCTGGGGGTGATCCAGATCAGCGCCCGCGCCATCGATTTTCTCGGCGGCGGCCGCTGGGACGGCATCACCACCGCGATCGTCGCCGGCCTGGCGCTGCCGGTGGCGATGCTGCTGCTGATGCTGAGCGACGGCTCGCATGCCGCGATCGGCGCCTTCATCCTGATCTACGGCCTCGGCAGCGGCGCGCTCGCCGTGGCGCGGGCCACCATGCCGCTGGTGTTCTACGACAAGGCGGCCTTCGCCAAGGCGTCCGCCCAGATCGGACTGCCGCTCAACCTGTTGTCGGCGGTGTCGGCGCCCATCCTCGTCGAGCTCTTGACCCGCTACGGCAGCAACGCGCCGCTGGCGCTGAGCCTGGCATGCTCGTGCGCGGCCGTGGTCACCCTGTTGCTGCTGCGGCAGCGCCGGCCGGCGCGCGCGGCGGTCTCGTCCTGAGACGTCCGACCGAGTCGCCCGTCGGGGCGGACCTGCGCCCGCCGGAAGCGCCGGGACATGCCGCATTCGCCCTGCGCCGAAACACGAAGTTCATTCGCCGTCTCAACGACATCGCCGCAGCCGCGCCCGCCTGCGCAAATTTTGTTCTTTCGTTTTATCGGAATTCGTGCTTCTCTATCGCTGTCCCGCCTCATCGACGAGGGGCGCTGCGCATCGTCAGGAGCGTTGGGGTGGGATGTGATGGACGGGCAGGCGCCGACTGACGAGCAGCGCCGGCACGGACGGTCAAGTCGCATGGTCCTGGCATCCCGATGCTGATGCCTGCGTGGCGTGCCCTTTGGCGCGTTGTCGCAAACGGGGGCAAGAACGCCGGTCCCCGGGGAGAGTGCGAAGCAGCCGTAACACCATTGCGCAGGGAAGGCCGGGCAGACCCGGCTGAACCTGTGGTTCCTGCCCCGTGCATTCCTTTCCGCACGGGGGCCGCAGGAATCAGCCGATGCCTGGTCTTCCCTGCGCCCTCGATGACGTGAGGGCTTCGCTGCACAAAGCTCGGGCGCCTGACGCGTCGCGACAACGCAACTCCGTGGGACTCGACACCCAATCGGGTGGAACTGGTGCGAACCGGCCCTTTCAATTATCGCATGTTAATTCGAGCGATCGTCGCACAATGCCGCGCTGGTTGTTCTCTGGCATAAGTTCGCGTGAACGGACGTTTCCAGTCCAAAGACTAATTAGTTCGCCAGTGTTCGGGCGGCACGGATAGCAAACCATTAATGTAGGGTTGGTATCGTGCATACAGTCCACGCAACGAGAACCAGAAAATGCGACACCTGACTGTCTATCAGCGTCTCGCGGCGATCATCGCCGTGATGTCGATCGCACTGTTCGCCGTCTCCGCCATGCAGATCCTGATGCTGCGCGGAACCGTTCTCGAGGAGCGGCAGACCATGGTCCGCAACCTCGTCGAGTCCGCCGTCAAGGTGCTGAGCTATTATGACGCCGCGGCGACCGCCGGCAAGGTCGCGCCGGAGCAGGCGCGGCAGCAGGCCTACGCCGCGATCGGCGCAATGCGCTGGGGCCAGTACAACGACTATCTCGGCGTCTACGGAACCGGATCGTCGGATGCGGGCGTGACCTATGTCCATGCCAACCCGAAATACATCAACGTCAACCGCTGGGACTTCAAGGATTCCACCGGCAAGCTCCTGATCCAGGACATCGTGCGCACGGCGCGCGCCGGCGGCGGCTTCGTCGAGTACAAGGTGCCGCGCGCCGGGGGGACGACCGAGCTGCCGAAGATGTCCTACGTCGGCGCCTATGGCAGCGGCGACAAGATGCTGGCGATCCAGGCCGGCGTGTATGTCGACGACATCGACGCAGTCGTCTATCAGCGTGCGATGTGGGCCGGCTTCGGCGCGCTTGCCGGTCTGCTGGTCGCCGCGGTCGTCGCCTTCTGGCTCGGACGCAGCGTCGTCGTTCCGCTCGACCGCACCTGCGTCGTGATGGACGAGCTGACCAAGGGCAATCTGGGCCTCGAGGTGCCGTTCACCGATCGCAGGAACGAGATCGGCCGCATGGCGCGCAGCCTGCAGATCTTCAAGGACCATCTCGCCGAGAGCGAGCGCCTCCGGGCCGAGCAGGAGCAGTCCAAGCAGCAGGCCGCCGAGGAGCGCCGCACGGTGCTGGTGCGGATCGCCGACGAGTTCGAGCGCTCGATCGGCGGCGTGATCCAGACCACCGCGACCGCCGCCGGCGAGCTGCAGACCTCCGCGCAATCGATGTCGAGCATCGTCGCCGGCACCACCGACCAGAGCGCGAAGGTGGCCGCGGCCGCCGAGCAGACCGCCAAGAACGTGCAGACGGTGTCGGCCTCCGCCGAGCAGTTGTCGTCATCGATCCAGGAGATCGCCAAGCAGGTCACGCAGTCGTCGTCGATCGCCCAGAACGCGGTCGGGCAGGCGACGCGGACGGAGGCGATGGTAGACAGGCTGGTCCACGCGTCGCAGAAGATCGGCGAGGTGATGGCGCTGATCCAGACCATCGCGGGGCAGACAAACCTGCTGGCGCTGAACGCCACCATCGAATCGGCGCGTGCCGGCGAGGCCGGCAAGGGCTTCGCGGTCGTCGCCAACGAGGTCAAGGCGCTGTCGGCGCAGACCGCCAAGGCGACCGAGGAGATCACCAGCCAGATCGAAGCCATCCGCGACGCCACCGGCTCGACGGTCAACGCCATCCGTGAGATCGGCGCGACCATCGGCCAGATGAACGAGATCACCGACGCGATCGCAGCCGCGGTCGAGGAGCAGGGCGCTGCGACCAAGGAAATCGCCCGCAGCGTGCAGCAGGCGGCGCAGGGCACGCAGGGGGTCATGCAGCACATTGTCGGCGTGCGCGAGGCGTCCGGCCAGGTCGGCGCCGCGGCGGCACAGGTGTTGAGTGCGGCCTCGCAGCTCGGCAGCCAGTCGGATCAGCTCAAGACCCAGACCGGGCGATTCCTCGGCAACGTCCGCGCGGCGTGATGTCGGCGGCGGATGGTGACAGCTCACCCTCCGCCGATCTCCACGAGACGGTCGAGCAGCGCGGCCTGCGCCGGATTGATCCGGACCCTCGCCTCGGCGAGGTCGAACCAGGCGGCGCGGTCCACCTCGGGAAAGCGCTGGATACGGCCGCTGCGCGGCGGCCATTCGAGCTCGAACGCGTTGCTGGTGATGCTGCCGGCATCGAGGTCGGTCTCGGCGGCGAACGCCTCGACCACCTTGCCGCCGCGCTGTTTGATCTCGCCGAGCGGAACGAGCGGCGCCGTCAGCGTCGTGCCGAGCTCTTCGGCGAATTCGCGCCGCGCCACCGCCTCGGCCGCCTCGCCGGCGCCGAACTCGCCCTTCGGGATCGACCAGGCGCCGAGATCCTTGTTGCGCCAGAACGGGCCGCCGGGATGCACCAGCAGCACCTCGAGTCCATCGGCGGTGCGGCGAAAGGCGAGCACGCCCGCGCTGCGCGCCGGCATGCCGCTACGCCTCGCCGGTGCGCTGGATGAGGTCGCGCTCCCAGCCGAACACCGAACGGCCGTCGAGCTCGGGCGAGGCGGCGCGCTCTGTCGCGATGTAGGCCTTGAGCGAGGGGCCGGTCGCGCTGCGCTCCAGCCGGCGGGCCTGGTCGTCGAGCCGCTTCAGCGCCGACAGCGCCTCGTCGCGGCCGAGCTTGGCGTTGCCGACGGCCGATTTGAGCACGCGGATGGTCTCGTCATAGACCTTGATCGGCACCGGATAGGGATGCCGGTCCTTGCCGCCATGCGCCAGCGAGAACCGTGCCGGGTCGCTGAATCGATACGGCGCGCCATGCACGACCTCGGCGACCATGGCGAGCGAGCGCACGGTGCGGGCGCCGACGCCCGGCGTCAGCAGCAGGTCGGGGAAGTCGACCGGGCCGCGCTCGGCAGCAGCCGCCAGCGTGCCGTGGAGGCGGCGGGCGAATACGTCCTTCGGCCTGACGTCGTGATGCGCCGGCATGACCAGATGCGGCAGCAGGCCCTGGGCGGGCTCCGGCGTGCTCAGCCGTTCGAACTCCGTGACGACGCGGTCGGGGCCGAGCTCGGTGAGCAGCTCGAGCTGGGCGTCGCGCGACGGCGCGGCGCGCTTGTCGGTGAGGTTGACGATCTCGCCCTGGACGGGACCATCGATGGCGCTGTGCGGCGCGTCGACGAAGCTCGCAAGCTGCTGCGAATGCCAATGGTAGCGCCGGGCCTGGCGCGCGTCGCCATTCATGCCCTGCTGCACCACGGTCCATTTGCCGTCCGATGTGACGAAGAAGCCGTGCAGATAGAGGTCGAAGCCGTCCTGCACCGCGGCGCTGTCGACCTTGGCGACGAGCTTGCTGGTCCGGACCAGCTCCTCGCCGTCGAGGCCGAGCCGGTCGCTGAGCAGGCGCAGCTCGTCGGGCGTCTTGCGCGAATGCTCACCGCGGCCGCCGCAGACGTAGATGCCGAGCTCGCCGGACAGCGGCTTCAGCCCGCGCTTCAGCGCGCCGATCACGCTCGTGGTGATGCCGGAGGAATGCCAGTCCATGCCCATGACGGCGCCGAACGACTGGAACCAGAACGGATGCGACATCCGCGCCAGGAATTCGTCGCGGCCGTAATGATGCACGATCGCCTGGGTGATGATGGCGCCGAGCGAGGCCATGCGCGTGCCGAGCCAGGCCGGGACGCGTCCGGAATGGAGCGGAAGATCGGCGCTGCCGGTGCGTCGGGCCATCGGAACCTTGCAAGCGAAGTGTGTCGTGCCAATCTAACAGATAGCGCGCGATTGCGCGATCGCCCCCGATGAAAGGCGGGCTGTGGCGCTATCCGGTTTGCCCGAGATGGCCGATCCAGTTGCTGAACAGCGTCTGGGCGGCGCTTTCTGCGGCGAGATCGGGCCGCAGCGTCAATCCAGGGAGCTCGGCCGCCAGCGTCGGGTCGCGCCTTTCCTTGGCCCGCCACTCGAACGCGTTGAGCACCGCCTCGGTCTCGGCGCTGAAATAGGATTTCGGCAGCCGCGGGTAGTCGTCGCGCTGCCCGGCGAGAAAGCGCGCGATGTCACGCATGTATTCGCGCTGCAGGGAGAGCGCATCATACTCGGGATGGCCCTGGAAGAACACGAACCGGCTCGGCATCGAGCGCGCGAAAATGTCGACGCCGACTTCGTCCGAGCGGGTCAGGATGTCGTAGCCGCGCTCCGCCAGCAGCGGCTCGTTGACGGCGTTGAGGCGGGAGTGCGGCACCTGAAGCGGCAAATGGATGCCGTGCGTGAGCCAGTCGTCCTGGACCTTCACGCAGTCGAAGATGCCGGAGCATTTGCTCGCCAGCCGCTGCCGCTCGATGTCGTCCAGGTGCAGCACGGCCGCGTGGGCCGCGAGACACGACCAGATGGTCGAGCGCGTGTTGGTTCTGGCCCAGTCGATCACGGAGGTGAGGTCCGACCAATAAGGTTCGTCGCGCAATGTCGCGGCGACAGGCTCCGCGCCGGTCACGATCAGGCCGTCGATGCCGAGCCGATCGAGCGACCCGATGTCCGCGTAGGACTGGGCGACGTGGCTCCTGGCCGCTTGCGAGCGCAAGATGGAGGGCAGCGAGAAGCAGTGCAGGCGGATGCGGACGTGCCGCGGCGCGCACTGCTGCAGCAGGCGGGCGATCTGGAGATCGGTCGCCTTCAGGGCGCTGTCCGGCATGTTGTTGACGAGGCCGATCGAAAGCTCGATCGGGCGCCCTCCGCGGTCGTCGAACTCGGCGGGCGCGAGGGCAGGGCTCGCGATCCTGCGATGTCGGTCGAACAGCAGGGTCATCGGCTGATCGCTCTACTCCGCCGCATCCAACTGACGCGGACGAGGGCAGGCCTGGGCGAGAGCCTGGTCGAGATCCTCGATGATGTCGCTGACATGCTCGATGCCGATCGACAGCCGGATCGTCTCGGGAAGGACGCCCGCCTTGCGCTGGTCGTCCGGCGGCATCTGCCGATGTGTGGTCGATGCGGGATGGCAGGCCAGCGACTTCGCATCGCCGATATTGACCAGCCGCGTGACGAGCTTCAGGGCGTCGTAGAACGCCTTGCCCGCCTCCATGCCGCCCTTGATCCCGAACGTGAACAGCGACGACGCCCGGCCGTCGAGATATTTCTGGACCAGGGGGTAATAGCGGCTGTCGGCGAAGCCGGCGTAGTTGACCCACGCCACGCGCGGATCGTTGCGCAGGAATTCGGCGACCTTGCGTGCATTCTCGACGTGGCGCTCCATGCGCAGCGCGACCGTCTCGATGCCCTGCAGCAGCAGGAAGGCATTGAACGGCGACAGCACCGCACCCATGGTCCGCTGATAGACGCTGCGCGCGCGCTGGATGTAGGCGCTGCGGCCGAAATGATCGGTGTAGACCATCCCGTGATAGGACGCGTCGGGCTGGGTGAAGGCGGGAAAACGGTCGGCATGATCCTTCCAGGGGAAGTTGCCGCTGTCGACCAGCATGCCGCCCAGCGTCGTGCCATGACCGCCGAGAAACTTGGTCAGCGAATGCACCGCGATGTCGGCGCCGTAATCGAACGGCCGCAGCAGGATCGGTGTTGCGACGGTGTTGTCGACGATCAGCGGCACGCCGTTGCGATGCGCAACCTTCGCCAGCGCCTCGATGTCGCAGACATTACCGGCAGGATTGCCGATCGTCTCGGCGAACACGGCCTTGGTGTTTTCGTCGATGAGACGCTCGATGGCATCGGGCGCATCGCTTTCGGCAAAGCGCCCGGTGATGCCCTGGCGCGGCAGGATGTGCCCGAGCAGCGTGTACGTGGTGCCATAGAGCTGCGGCACCGAGACGATGTTGCCGCCGCTGTCGGCCAGATTGACGAATGCGAAGTGAAGCGCGGCCTGCCCGGTGCCGACGGCGAGCGCGCCGACGCCGCCCTCAAGCTCGGTGACGCGCTTCTCGAGCACCGCCGTGGTCGGATTGGAGATACGGCTGTAGCGGTAGCCCTCGGCTTCGAGATTGAACAGCGCGGCGCCGTGATCGGCGCTGTCGAAGGCGTAGGCGGCGGTCTGATAGATCGGAACCGCCACGGCCTTGGTGGTCGCCTCCGGTTCATAGCCGGCGTGGATTGCAATCGTCTCATTGCGCATCGGCGATCTCCACTCCCGCATCCGTCCACAATGCAGGTTGCACGTATTCCGCGAGGGGTGTCGTTGTAGGAGCGCAGGCGTAAAGCGGGCAATAATTCGCGACAAGAACGACGAAATAACCCTAACGATGTGTGGCCGATAAGCTTCGAATTAGCGTGCGGTTGGGACCGGGAGGAGGGACCGAATTTGCTGTCCGACCAGATCCAGTGCTGCTTTGGCCTGCGGCAGGATCGCGCCAAGCGCGTGAAAATTGTGGACCATGCCGTTGTGACAGACATGCGCGACCGTGACACCAGCTTCCGCGAGCCGTGCCGCGTAGGCATTGCCCTCGTCACGCATCGCGTCGAATTCCGCGGTGTGGATCACGGCGGGGGGAAGCCCAGCCAGCGTCTCACGGCACAACGGCGATATCAGTGGATTGGCGACATCGACCTCGCCAACCAGATAGTCGGCGAGGTCGGCCTGCCAGGTCGCCCTGTCGATCAGGTGGCCGGTCCCGAACAGCTCGCGCGACGGCCAGAAATTGGAGAAATCGAGCACCGGACAGATCAGGCACTGCAGCGCGATCCTGAGATCGGTGCTGCCGACGGCCTGCTGACAAACGGCGGCGGCGAGCGTGGCGCCCGCGGAATCGCCGCCGATCACAATCCGACCGCCGTCGATGCCGAGCGCGGCCGCGCGATCGATGGCGAAGTGAACCGCCGCGATCGCATCCTCGATCGCTGCGGGGAACTTGTGCTCAGGCGCGAGGCGGTAGTCGATCGAGAGCAGCCGGCAGCCGGAGGCGGCGGCAAGCGCGGCGGCGACCTTGTCGTGCGTGTCGATGCTGCCTGCCACGAGACCGCCGCCGTGAAAGTAGACGAAGCCGGGGAGGGGCGCCCCAGTATCATCCGGGCCTGCTGCAGGCGTATACAGGCGATAACGAAGCAGCCCGGAGGGCCCGGAGAAATTGCCGTCCCGCGTGATGACGGCACCGCAGTCGTTGCGGGCGAATTGCATCAGCTTGGCGAGCGACTGCCGCCGCTGCGCGGGGCCCGGACGCTCCTGGCTTTCCGGCACAGCGGCAGCCACCATCGAAAGCAGGCGCTGGGCGCGAGGGTCGAGCGGCATGACAGCTCCAATTAACCAAGGCATCGGGCATTGTGCCCATCAGCAGTGAATCGATCGTGAGCAGCAGGTCGCGACAGGGAAATCCTTAAAATGTTCACGCCAGAAGTGCAGACACGATCGATGCCGAACGGGAGCGCCGCCATGACCCACATCGTCAAGCCTGTCAGCTACTCGCAGACCTGGACCTTCTTCGACGGCGAATGGCGCGAGGGCAATGCGCCGATCATGGGCGTCCGGACCCACGCGACATGGCTCGCGTCGACCGTGTTCGACGGGGCACGCGCATTCGAAGGCGTGACGCCAGATCTCGATCGCCACTGCGCGCGCGTGAATCAGTCCGCGATCAATTTCCGGCTCAAGCCGGTTGTGGACGTCGAGACCTGGATGGGGTTGGCGCGGGAGGGGATCGCGCGGTTCGGAGCGAGAGCCGAGCTCTACATCCGCCCGATGTACTGGGCGCAGCATGGCGCCGGCGGCGGTGTCCTGTTCGATCCCGAGACCACCAATTGGTGCCTTTGCATCTATGAAGCGCCGATGCCGCAGCCGACGGGCAACGCCATCACGCTGTCGCCGTTCCGGCGGCCGACCGCCGAGTGCGCGCCGGTCGATGCCAAGGCGGCCTGCCTCTATCCGAACAATTCGCGCGCGCTGATCGAGGCGGCCTCGCGCGGCTTCAACAATTGCCTGATGCTCGATCTGCTCGGCAACGTCGCCGAGTTCGGCAATGCCAACGTGTTCATGGTCAAGGACGGCGTGGTGTTCACGCCGGTGCCGAACGGCACGTTTCTCAACGGGATCACCCGCCAGCGCGTGGCCGAGCTGCTGCGAGCCGACGGCGTCAGCGTGGTCGAGACCACGCTGCGCTATGCGGACTTCCTGGCCGCCGACGAGATCTTCTCGTCGGGCAATTTCGCCAAGGTCGCACCGGTCATTCGCATCGATGACCGGGCCCTGCCGATCGGTCCGGTGTTCAGCCGTGCGCGACGGCTGTATTGGGACTATGCGCATGAGGTCAGGGCAGCCGCCTGAGCTAGGGGCCGTACAGCGGCAGCTCGGTGTCGCTGAGATCGCCGAGGCGCGGCGGCTGCGGTCCCTTGATGTACTTCCGGCCGCGCCGCTCGGTGTAGATGCCGACGAGACCGTCAATCGGCCCGTTAGCGTCGATGATGACAGAAACGGCGGCGCGACGCAGCAGCAGGCGGCCGACGGTACCGGCGCAGGAAACGTAGTCGGAGATGCTGCGGCAGTAGATCAGCTGCATCGCAGGCAATGCGAAGCGTCCCTGCCGGATGCGGACCTTCTGCAGCACCAGCGGAACGGGGCCCGCCGTCGATCGCACCACCACGCTGAGGCAGCCATGGCGCGCGTGGCGTATCAGCAATTCGGCCTCATCCGACGGAACGCCATCCACGGTGCGGGCGTCTGCCCTGACCTTCTCAACCGTCGAACTGAGGCCAGCCAGCGACAGCGCGGGCATCGAAAAGAACAGGCCGCTGCAATAGGCGCGAAATCCTTGCGCCTCAATGATCGGCCAGGTCTGCCTTGCGGCGCTGATATTGACGTAAGTGACCTCCGGCCGACGCTGCGCGATTCTCGTCAGCATCGTCGCGTAGTTGCGAAAGGCAGGTTCGACATACCAGCTCGACAGATTGCACCAGATCTGCGGCTCCGCAGGCGTGCCGCGATCGCTGTAGATAGCGAGCAGGACGCCGACCGCATTGCCGTCTTGCTCGAGCAGATAGCCGTAGCGTGGATAGCCGTCGGGCGTCGGGCGCGCGGCTTGCCGCTGCAGGCCGCTCGACCAATAGCCGCGGGGCCGCCGGGGGAAGCCGCGTGTCAAGAGATCGGTGATCGCGTCCAGATCGGAGTCTCCGATCTCGCGGCACCGGATCGGCGGCTTGGGCGCGCCCATGAGATGTTCTGCCGATCCCTCGACGGCGGCTTCGTGGCGTCAGCCGACGGTGCTTGCCTGGCGCTCGAACTGCAGCGCTTCCCGTACGCGCGACGGCCAGCGCGTCGGATCGATGCCGTGGGTGTGGAATAGCGCGACCGCGAGGCGATCCATGCCGAAGGCCACGCAACCGGTGTGCGCCGGTGCACGATCGGCGTCGACGATGCCCCAGGTGGTGCCGAAATGCTCGCGGTGATAGTTGAAGCTCATGCAGGCGGTCGGCTGCTCTTCCGAGCGCAGCGGCACCAGCAGCTCGAATTTCAACGCCTGCTGCTTCTGGCTGACCGCCTTCATCTGGCCGACGCGGCCGAAGAACGGGTCGCTGGCGTGATCGACCCGGAACGACAGGCCGAGATCGCGGGCGATCGCCTGCGCCTTCACCATCCAGCGGTCACGGAATGCCGAGACGTCGTCGGGCGTGCCGATGCAGACATATTCGCGCATCCGGAACGACTGCAGGCGGTCGAGATGACGCGACGGCTCGCGGCGGAAGCAATCGGCCGCGACGTCGAAGCGCAGGCCGCCGACCGGCAGGGCGCCGCGGCTCGCCGCGATCGGATAGACCGGATAGCAGGCCGCGGGGGACAGCACGAGGTCGGCTGGTGACAATGAGGTGGTCCAGTCGCCGCCCTTGTCGAAACGTGCCACGGCCTCGTGGATGTCCCGCTCGGTGCCGTGCAAGCCGCAGACGCAGCCCAGCAGGTTGGGAAAGCTCTTGAGATAGCCCGACTTCTCGAGCTGGGCGCGACTCATGACCGGTGGGAAGCGCATGACCTCCGTGCCGGGCTCGCGATGCCGCGTGATGAGCGTCGCGAGCCGCTCCACCACGCCTTCATACAGCGCGGTCCGCGCATAGACGCCATCCGCGCCCATGCGATGGAACAGCGCGCCGGTCAGATGATCGAGCGCGTCGGCCGGCTGGGGCGCAATCTCGGGCGACTGCGGGAGAACGGGAATCGTCATTCTGCAAATCCTGAGTGGAGGCAATGGCTGCGATCGGCGTGATCATTCATGGAGCGAGGTCGGTACCGTGCTCATCAAGTTGGCCGTGGCAATGCTTGTGAGAATACGGTCGTTGTTGATCATGATCGGCGCCGACAGAACGTCGCGCAGGTGGCGGCCGATCGAGAACTCGCCGTCGTTGCGATAACCCGAGAGGCCGCAGGCGCGCATGGCATGCATCACGGTCTCGACGGCAAGTTCAGAGGCCTGAACCTTCAACAGCGTGATCGAGGATTGGAAGTCGAGCGAGCTCAGCGCCCGCTCGTCATATTCGTGGGCGACGAAGGCATCCATGTTGGTGACGATCATTGCGCGCAGCCGGGCCAGCGCCATCTTCGCCGCGGTGTAATGCGCAGCTGCCGGCGGCATCTGTCCGCCGGCGCCGCGTGCGGCCTTGCGCAGGAAGCGCTGGGCGCGCTCCACGGCAGCCGCAGCGATGCCGGCCCAGGCCGACGACCAGCACAGATGTGCGAACGGCGTCATCGTCTGGCCGTGGATGCGATCATAGGATTCGGTGAACATGCGGTCGGAGGGACAGCTCACCTCGAGCGCGAATCCGGTCGAGCAGGTGCCGCGCATGCCCAGCGTTTCCCAGTCGAGCGTGCGCGCGATCGTGTAGTCGTCCCTCGTCAGCGCCAGCAGCACCTGATCGGACGCGGCAGCGCCATCGGCCCGGCGGGCGATCGTGACGAGGCCATCGGCTTCAGCGCCATAGGAAATGACCGTGGCATCGCGGTTGAGCGTGATTCGCTCGCCCTCGTGGCCGACTGCCGCGGCGCTCGCGCGGATATTTCCGCCGTTCTGGCCTTCGGTGGTGGAGGAGGCCATCAGCAGCTGCTCGGCGGCGATCCGGCGCATCAGCGATTCCATATAGGGATTGCCGCGGCCGTGACGAACCAGGCAGGCGACCTTGGTCTGGTGCATGGCGAAGATCATGGCGCTGGAGGCGCAGGCGCGGCCGAGCACATAGCAGACGTCGGCAATGTCGTGGATCGAGGCGCCGAAGCCACCGAACTCGACGGGTATCTGCATCCCGAGCAGCTTGTGCTCGCGTGCCGCATCGATCGCGGCCTTCGGGAAGCGGCCGTCACGGTCGACCTCTTCGGCTTCCGCCGCGGCCTGTGTCGCAACAGCGGCGGTCCGCTGGACGAATAAGGAGCTGCGATCGAGCAGGAGGCTGTCGCCGTCGTCGGGGATCGGGTTGCGAAGCGCGGTTCCCTGGAGAGTCATGGTCGATCGATACTCCGGATCTTGTCTCTTTGAGAGAGCGGCACGCCCATCCGCGTAGCAGGCCGATGCGCTGCGCCTTCTTTGGGCTGCAACGCAGGGTATGGATTTGATTCAAATGCGTCGACGAAATTCAGGGTAAACGCCGCGCAATCGACGGGTGGGGGTTAATTTCCGGTTGGTTCGATCCGAGAATTTTGGACCAAGCCGTTAGCGTTAAGACGAGTTCAGACTGGAATGGGGATGCGGCGTAACTCTTTCGACGCCGAATTGCGTTATCTCCCCTGCGCGTGCGTCGATCAGATCCGACGCGCCGGAACAAGTCGCGAGTGAAGAGGACCCCATGCCGAGTTTCGATGTCGATGTCAGTCGCAGGATCGTGGCGCTCGTGCGTGATATCCTCGCGCAGAATTCTACGGCCGCCGACGTGGCGGCGGATGCCAAGCTCGTCGATGTCGGGCTGACCTCGATGGACATGGTCAACCTGATGCTGGCGATCGAGGCGGAGTTCGATTTCACCATTCCGCAAGAGCTGATCACGCCGGAGAACTTCCAGTCGGTCGCAACGCTGGAGCGGCTGGTGAGCGGTCAGTTGGCGGCAGCGAAGGCCGCCTGACCCAGTTGCCATGCCCCGCGGATCACCGCGTCGCTGTTTTCAATTCGCCGCAAAGCTGGCATTCTCGTCTCCGCTGGAGATGGGGACGTCATGACGAAGGCTGTGCTTGGCATTATCGGCGGCTCGGGCATCTATGATCTGCCGGGATTGGAAGATGCGCGCGAAGAGGTGATCGCGAGTCCCTGGGGTGAGCCGTCGGCGCCGGTACGCCGGGGGACGATCGCGGGCCTGCCGATCGTGTTCCTTCCGCGCCATGACAAGGGACACCGACTGTCCCCGTCCGACATCAATTACCGCGCCAATATCGACGTGCTGAAGCGTGCGGGCGTCACCGACCTGGTGTCGCTGTCGGCCTGCGGCTCGTTCAAGGAAGAGCTCCCGCCGGGCACCTTCGTGCTGGTCGATCAGTTCGTCGATCGCACCTACAAGCGCGAGAGCTCGTTCTTCGGCAGGGGGTGTGTCGCCCACGTCTCGATGGCGCATCCGGTTTCACCGCGGTTGCGGATTCATCTCGCGGCTGCGGCCGAGGCCGAGGGCATCGCGATCGCGCGCGGCGGCACCTATGTCTGCATGGAGGGGCCGCAATTCTCGACCTATGCCGAAAGCATGACCTACAAGGCGTCAGGCTATTCGGTCATCGGCATGACCAACATGCCGGAGGCGAAGCTCGCCCGCGAGGCCGAGATCTGCTACGCGACGGTCGCGATGGTGACCGACTTCGACTGCTGGCATCCGGATCACGACGCCGTCACCGTGCAGGATATCATTCGCGTGCTCACCACCAACGCCGACAAGGCGAAATCGCTGGTGGCGCGGCTCGCCCAGGAGTTTCCGCGCGAGCATGAACCGTGCCCGATCGGCTCCGACCGAGCGCTCGACACCGCCTTGATCACTGCGCCGGAGGCGCGCGATCCCGAGCTTCTGAAGAAGCTCGATGCGATCGCAGGCCGTATCTTGCGTGGTTGAGGGGAGATCGAACATGAAGGTGGACGGCAGGCACTATCGCAGCATCTGGCTCGACTCCGACGGCTGGTCGGTCTGCGCGATCGATCAACGCCGATTGCCGCACGAGTTCGTGGTGGCGAAGATCACGACATGCGAGGAGGCGGCGGACGCGATCCGCGGCATGCTGGTCCGCGGTGCGCCGCTGATCGGCGCCACCGCCGCGTTCGGCATGGCGCTGGCGATGCGCGACGACCGCTCCGATCCTGGCATCGACCGCGCCTACGAGATGCTGATCGCGACGCGGCCGACGGCGATCAACCTGAAATGGGCGCTCGACACGATGAGCACGATGCTGCGCCGGCTGGCACCGTCGGAGCGGCGCGATGCGGCCTATTCGCGCGCCGTCGACATTGCCGGCGAGGACGTCACGATCAACCAGGGCATCGCCGCGCACGGTTTCGCGCTGATCGAGGCGGCCGCGGCGCGCAAGAAGCCGGGCGAAGTCGTGAACGTGCTGACCCACTGCAATGCCGGCTGGCTTGCGACCGTCGATTGGGGCACGGCGACCGCGCCGATCTATCTTGCGCACGATCGCGGCATTCCGATCCATGTCTGGGTCGACGAGACACGGCCGCGCAATCAAGGCGCCTCGCTGACCGCTTGGGAACTCGGGCATCACGGCGTGGCGCATACCGTCATCCCGGATAACACCGGCGGCCATCTCATGCAGCATGGGATGGTCGATCTCGCCATCGTCGGCACCGACCGCGTCGCCGCCAATGGCGACGTCTGCAACAAGATCGGCACCTATCTCAAGGCACTGGCCGCGCACGACAATGGCGTGCCGTTCTATGTCGCGCTGCCGTCGCCGACGATCGACTTCGCCGTCGCCGAAGGACGGCAGATCCCGATCGAGCAGCGCAGCGCCCAGGAAGTGACAGAGATGACCGGCCGCACCGCCGACGGTCGCATCGAGACCGTGCGCATCGTTCCGCCGGGCTCGCCAGTCGCGAACTACGGCTTCGACGTCACCCCGGCACGGCTGGTGACGGGGTTGATCACGGAGCGCGGCGTGCTGCAGGCTGACGGAGCGGCGCTGGCGGCCGCATTTCCCGAGCGGGCGAAACAAACGAACTATTGAGATCCTCGTCATTGCGAGCGCAGCGACGTGTCCGCCGAAGCCCAAAGGGCGAAGGCGGAAGCAATCCAGAATCCCGCGAAGCCTCCGGCTCGCTTCGGCGCAAAAGCGCCGCGCAATGACGATCAGCGCAGGCGCAGTCCCGTCGCGGCTTCCAGCTCCGTAATCGCCTGCGATGCGCTCACGACCTTGATCGTCGTCATGCCCATCTCGCGCGCCGGCTTCAGGTTGACGCCGAGATCGTCGAGGTAGACGCAGTCCGCGGGGCTGACGCCGAGCGTCTCGGTCATCATCCGGTAGATCCGCGGATCGGGCTTGCGCAGGCCGATCTTGGCGGATTCGATCACGTGATCGAACAGCGCCATCACCTCCGCAACGTAGAACGAGCGGCCGCCCTGGCTGCCGATTGCGTTCGCTGGCAGATTGTTGGTGATGCAGCCGGTCTTGCACTCCGCCTTGATGCGGCGGAGCGCCTCGACCATGCCGGGCCGGAGATCGCCGGCGAGCAGCGGCAGCACCTCGCGCCCGCTGACCGCTGCGCCGCCGAGCGCCAGCGACTCCTCCGCAAACAGCCGGTCGAAAGTGTCGAGGTCGATCTCGGCGCGCTCGAATTTCGCCCAGGCGTTCTCGAGATGATTGGCAGCATTGGTGTTGCGGATGATGTCGACGGGATAGCCGCGCTCCTTCTCGAACCGCGCGAAGGCCTCGAACGGCGATGTCGTCATGACGCCACCGAAATCAAAGATCACCGCCTCGACCATGTCAGTCCCATCCTCGTTCGATCCCCGGATGATCGCTAGCATGGGACGCCGCACTTGGCGATATCGGCCGCAGCCGCTATTGCTGCCGCGATGAAGCCGTCTCACGCAATCATTGCAGCCGCCGTCCTGCTGGCGCCATCGCCAATCCTTGCCATCGTCGGCAACGCGCCGGCGCTGAATGACGGCATCGGCCGCTCCGTGGTCACGATCGTCGGCTCGCGCGGCAATTTTTGCAGCGGCGCACTGATTGCCCCGAAACTCGTGCTGACCGCCGGACATTGCGTGCAGCCGGGGCTCGATTACCGCATCGTGGAATACGATCGTGACCGCAAGCCGGTTCTCAAGACGGTCCGACGGGTGGCGGTGCATCCGAGCTTCAGCGTGCAGGCCATCGTGGCGCATCGCGCCACCGCCGATGTCGCGCTGCTGGAATTGGAGGTGCCCGTGAAAGAGCGCGTGCCAGCGGCGCTTGGCGTGCCGCAGCCGCCGCTTGCCGCCGGCAACGCGTTCACGGTCGCAGGGATCGGTGTCGCTGTCCCAGGCGACGGAAAGAGCGGCGGCATGGTGCGCGGGGCGGCGTTGGTTGCGACGGGCAAACCGGGCACGCTGCAGATCCGGCTCGTCGATCCGGCGACGCAAGGCGTGCGGCCCGGATTGGGCGGCTGCACCGGCGACTCCGGCGGGCCTGCTTTCGAGACGCAGCCGCAAGGTCAGGTGCTGATCGGCGTCATCTCATGGTCGACCGGACCGAATCTCGGCGACGGCTGCGGCGGCATGACCGGCGTCACGCCGCTCACGCTATATCGCGATTGGGTCGCACAGACCGCGCGGCAATGGGGCATGCCGCTCAGCGGAAATTGAGATCGTTCAGGGCTGGGTTGCGGCTCGCGGTCGCGGGTTGACCATCGTCGTGATCGGGTTCAGCCTGTCGCGCGAGGAAACAACATCAAGACCAAAGCCCAGGGACTCCCATGAACGTCATCGCGCCCATCCGGGAGGCCGCGTCCTCTCACGCGACCGAACATTTCGACGTGCTCATCGTCGGAGCCGGCATTTCCGGTGTCGGCAGCGCCTATCAGTTGGCCAAGCAGATGCCTGACAAGCGCTTCGTGATCCTGGAGAGCCAGGACAGCTTCGGCGGCACCTGGCGGACGCACCGCTATCCCGGCATCCGATCCGACAGTGACCTGCATACGTTCGGCTACAGCTTCAAGCCATGGGTCGGGCCGCCGATCGCGACTGCGGAAGAAATCCTCAACTACATGGGCGACGTGATCGAGGAGAACGACCTCGGCCGCCACATTCGCTATGGCCACCGCATCCTGTCCGCGAACTGGTCGAGCGCGACCAATCTCTGGACGGTTCATGCGGTGAAGGGCAGGGATCAGCAGCCCGTCACCTTTACAACGAATTTTCTCTGGATGTGCCAGGGCTACTACCGACACTCCAAGGGCTACACGCCGGAGTGGCCGGACATGGTGAAGTTCAAGGGCCGCATCGTCCATCCGCAGCTGTGGCCCGAGGATCTCGATCTCACGGGCAAGCAGGTCGTGGTGATCGGCTCCGGTGCGACGGCCGCGACCATCCTGCCCTCGATCGCCGGCCAATGCGCGCATGTGACGATGCTGCAGCGGTCGCCGACCTACTTCCGCGTCGGTCGCAATGCGATCGAGCTGGCCGAGGAGCTGCGGAGACTGCAGGTGAAGGAGGAATGGATCCATGAGATCGTCAGGCGCAAGATCCTGTTCGAACAGGATTGGTTCACCAAGCGCTGCCTGACCGAGCCCGACCAGGTGAAGAAGGAGCTGATCGGCCAGATCAGCGCCATCCTCGGACCCGACTACACCGCCAAGCACTTCACCCCGAGCTACCGTCCGTGGCGGCAGCGTATCGCCTTCGTGCCGGATGCCGACCTGTTCGAGGGCATCAAGAGCGGCAAGGCCTCGGTCGTGACCGACGAGATCGAGCGGTTCACCGAGACAGGCATCAAGCTCAAGTCTGGCGACGAGCTGCACGCCGACATCGTCGTCACCGCGACCGGCTTCGATCTCTGCGTGCTCGGCGACATCGCGTTTACGATCGACGGCAAGCCGCTCGACTTCGCTGACACCGTGACCTATCGCGGCATGATGTTCACCGGCGTGCCGAACCTGGCCTGGGTGTTCGGCTATTTCCGCGCCAGTTGGACGTTGCGCACGGACCTTGTCGCGGATTTCGTGTGCCGCCTGCTCGCGCACATGAAAGAAAAAGGTGTGAGCAAGGTCGTGCCGGCGCTGCGCCCGGAGGATCACAACATGCCGCTGCTGCCATGGATCGACCCGGAGAACTTCAACCCCGGCTACATGATGCGCAACATGCATCTGCTGCCTAAGCGCGGCGACAAGCCGGAGTGGCAGCACAGCCAGGACTACTGGAGCGAGAAGGATCAGATCCCGGCGATCGATCTGGATGATCCGGCGTTCGTGTACGGGTGAGCTGTTAACGGCCGGTGTGCCGCTCCAAAGACGGCGTCGTCCCCGCGAAAGCGGGGATCCATAGGTGTGCTGGGCACAACGTCAACTTTCGCCCTGCCTCAAGCGACATCACGCGGTATGGGTCCCGGGTCGGCGCCCGCCGGCGCTTCGCGCCGCAGGGCTTGCCCGGGACGACAGTGATGGTTGGGGCCCGCTGGTCGGCTCGCCTCAATTCTCCCGCCGCGCCACACCGGTCGCGACAGCCGCGGCGGCGGTGCGGTTCTCGACGCCGAGCTTGGCGTAGATCTGCTCGAGATGCTTGTCGACCGTGCGCGGACTCAGTCCCAGGATCTGCGCGATGTCGCGGTTGGTCTTGCCCTTGGACAGCCAGGACAGCACCTCGCCCTCGCGCGTGGTGAGACCAAACGCGCTGGAGAACTGCTTGGGCAGCTCACCGGAGGACTCCTTGGCGAGCCGCAGCAGGAACTCGTTGGATCCGGCTCCGCCCATGTAGTAGAGGCGCAGTTCGGGATGATCCGGGATCGAAGCGGCGGCCTTCGCACCGCCCTTGCCGTTCTGCGCCTGATCCAGCCACAGCCGCAGCGCCTCCGGCAGCACGAGGTCGTCGGCGGTGCCAAGACTGTCCGACAGCAGCTTCTGCGCCTGCGGCGTTGCCCACATCAGCCGTCCCTCACGGTTGACGGCAAGCAGGAAGCGACCGGAGACGTCGAGCGCGGCGCGCGCGCTCTGCGTCATCCGGGCGTTGGCGAGATGCACGCGGATGCGCGCCAGCATCTCCGAGACGGCGATCGGCTTCGTGACGTAGTCGACTCCGCCGGCCTCCAGTCCCTGCACGATGTGCTCGGTGTCGGCGAGCCCGGTCATGAAGATCACGGGGACGTTGGAGAGGCCTGTCTCGCGCTTGAGCTTGCGGCAGGTCTCGAAGCCGTCCATGCCGGGCATGACCGCATCGAGCAGGATGATGTCCGGCGTGATCTGGTCGATAATGCGCATGGCCGCGGCGCCATCGAGCGCAACCATGACGGTCATGCCGGCCCCATCCAGCGCGTCGGTGAGCAGCCGAAGCGTCTCCGGCGAGTCGTCGACGACAAGCGCGACGTCGCGCTTCTTGCTGTCAATGCTCATAGGCGTGCAAGGTCTTCAGAGTTGCCATGTACTGATCGAGATCGAAGCGGTCGATGAGCGTGCGCATCTGGGCGACGAAGTCGGCATGCTCGGGATGCGCGTTGCGGATCTCGTCGAGCTTGAGCTGAATGGCCCTGATGTAGCCGATCTGGCCGAGGCTCATCAGCTCTTCGACATATTTGAGCGGGGGCCGGGATCCGGTGTCCGGCCGCCAGCGTGGCGGGGCCACGGGCGTGTCGGTCTGGTAGCTCCATTCGAGCTTCAGCAATTGACGTATCGCCTCCAGCAGCCTTGGGATGTCGATCGGCTTCATCAGGTAGCTGTCGTGAAAGGGTTGCGCCAACGGCCGGCCGTGCGCTTCGAGCGCGCTCGCAGATGTCATCAGGATCCGGGCCTGATGATGACCGCTGTTGCGCAAGGTCTCGGCCACTGTCCAGCCGTCCATGCCGGGCATCGAGATGTCCAGAATGAACAGATCCGGCTGGCAGTGTTGTGCGAGCGCGAGGCAGGCGGGACCGTCGGGCGCGCTCAGCAGGATGAAGCCGAGCGGCGTCAGCACTTCGCGTAGGAGGTCGCGATGCACAGGATCATCGTCGGTGATCAGGATCGTCCTGCGCGGCCCGCGATAGCCGGCCACCGGCGCCTTCACAGGCGCATGCCGCGTCGGGTTTGTCACCTCGGACAGCAGGATCTTGACCTTGAAGGTGCTGCCGGCGCCGACGCTGCTCTCGACCTTGATGTCGCCGCCCATGACGCCGGCGAGCAGACGGCTGATCGTCAGGCCCAGTCCCGTGCCGGTCTGCGGCTGCGCGGCCCCGAGCGCGCCGCGCTCGAAGGGCGCGAAGATGCGCTCCAGATCGTCGGGCTGGATGCCCGGGCCGGTGTCGATCACCTCGAACTCGGCTACCGGGCTCCGATAATGCACGACGAACTGGACGCTGCCTTCCCCGGTGAACTTGATCGCGTTCGACAGCAGGTTGATCAGGATCTGGCGCAGCCGCTTCTCGTCGGCATAGACGACCAGCGGCAGGACCGCCGGCCGCTTGAATACGAAGTCGACGCCCTTCGCCGCAGCCTGCAATCGGAACATGCCCACGAGCTGATCCAGGAATTCGCTGAGACGGACCTCGTCGCGCGACAGATACAGCCGCCCGGCTTCGATCTTGGAAATGTCGAGAATGCCGTCGATCAGGCCGGACAGATGATCGGCGCTGCGGCGGACGACGCGAACCTGGTCCCGCGGCTTCGGTGCGAGGCTCGTGTCCTGCTCGAGCAGTTGCGCATAGCCGGAGATCGCGTTCAGCGGCGAGCGCAGCTCATGGCTGAGGCCAACCACATAGCGGCTCTTGGCGAGATTGGCTGATTCCGCAACTTCCTTGGCGCGCTGCAACTCTGCATCGGTGCGCTTGTGCGCCTCGATCTCCTGAATCAACAGCTGGGTCTGCCGCCGCGTCTCGTCTTCGGCCGCACGGCGGCTCTGCTGGGCCAGTACGAACAGCCACGTCACGACACCGATGATGATGGAGAGGGCGAAGAACACCTTCCACAGCACATCGGAGATGATGCCCTTGAAGCCCGGCAGCGCCGCCGACGTCTCCAGATAGATCATGCCGAGCGTCAGCGCGACGAGCCCGGCCGATGTCAGAAATACACCGACATAATGACTGAGCTGCGAGTTGAACTTGGCCAGCAACGACTCCGGCAGCATGCCGCTGAGCGCCGCTGCGACCTGAGCCTGGGCCCGCGCGTGCGGCTTGCACAGATCGTGGCAGCGCGCATCGAGCGAGCAGCACAGCGAGCAGATCGGACCGGCATAGGCCGGGCAGGAGGCGGTATCCTCCGGTTCGAAGTGATGCTCACAGATGCAGCATTGGATCTGCTCGATGTTCTGCCAGCTCCGCTTTGGCTTGCGTGCCAGATAGTATTTGCCGTCGGTCAGATAGGCGATCGCAGGCGCGGTGACGAGCGCGACGCCGAGCGCGACGAAGGTCGACAGCGCCTTTCCGGTCGGCCCGAACAGGCCATAGAAGGCGCTGATCGAGACGATCGTCGCGATCGTCATCGCGCCGACCCCGACCGGGTTGATGTCGTAGAGATGGGCGCGCTTGAACTCCATCTGCGGCGGGCGCAGGCCCAGCGGCTTGTTGATCACGAGGTCGGCCACCAGCGCGCCCACCCAGGAGATCGCGATGTTGGAGTACAGCGCCAGCGTCTGCTCCAGCGCCTTGTAGACGCCGATCTCCATCAGCAGCAGCGCGACGACGACGTTGAACACGAGCCAAACCACGCGGCCGGGGTGGCTGTGGGTCAGGCGCGAGAAGAAGTTCGACCAGGCGATCGAGCCGGCATAGGCGTTGGTGACGTTGATCTTGATCTGGGAGACGATCACGAAGGTGCCGGTCAACGCAAGCGCCAAATCCGGCCGGGCCAACACGTAGCGGAACGCCTCCAGATACATGTGCGCCGGTTCGGCGGCGTGGTCGGCGGAGACGCCGTGGCTCAGCGCGAAGAAGGCGAGGAACGAGCCTGCCAGCAGCTTCAGTGCCCCGAGCACGATCCAGCCGGGGCCAGCCGACAACAACGCGATCCACCACGACCGTTTGGACGTGCGGCGGTCACGCGGCAGGAAGCGCAGGAAGTCGACCTGCTCGCCGATTTGGGCGACCAGCGAGAACACGACCGCCGCGGCGGTCCCGAACAGCGCCAGATCGAGATGGCCCATGGGATCGCCGTGCTCGCCGGGAAACTGCTGCCATTCGACGAAGGAGTGCGGGCTGGCATAGGCGATCGCGGCAAAGGGCAGGATGTGCAGCACGACCCATAGCGGTTGCGTCCATAGCTGGAAGCGACTGATCAGGGTGATGCCATAGGTGACGAGCGGAATGATGACGACGGCGCTGATGAGATAGCCGATCGGCCGGGGAATGCCGAAGCACATCTCCAGCGCCGAAGCCAGGATGACCGCCTCGATGGCGAAGAAGATGAAGGTGAACGACGCGTAGATCAGCGAGGTGATGGTCGAGCCGATATAACCGAAGCCGGCGCCGCGGGTCAGCAGGTCGATGTCGATGCCGCATTTGGCCGCATGATAGGCAATCGGCAGGCCGCAGCAGAAGATGATCACACTGGCGACCAGGATCGCGGCGGTCGCGTTGGTGACGCCATAGTTCAAGGTGATGGTGCCGCCGATCGCCTCAAGTGCGAGGAACGAGATCGCGCCCAGCGCCGTGTTGGCGACGCGGGCGGCGGACCAGCGCCGCGCGCTCTTGGCCGTAAAGCGGAGTGCATAGTCCTCCAACGTCTGGTTGGCGACCCACTGGTTGTATTGGCGCCTGACGCGGTCGATCCGCTGCCGCCCTGCCACTCTCGAACTCCTCACGCGAAGCGGTTCGCCCGCACGCTTTGTCCTGCCGCTCGCAAGACCTACGCAGAGCCTACGTCGCGCTTTTGCGGTGCAGTATACGCAATCTTGCGTATCCGTGCGTTGCACAAAGCGCGCCATCCTTCGTCCGACGCCAACGCGTGTCCTCGAACCAATGAATGGGGTGCTCATGTCAGACGAAACCAAAATGGGCCTGAAGTCGCCACTTCGGCGCCAATTGCTGATGGGAATGGCCGCGATCCCGGCGCTCGCCATGATGCCGCGGCCGTCCTTCGGCGCCGGCCCTGCAACCTCTGCAGTCAACACCACCGGCCTTGCAGTCACGGATAGCGAAGTCACCGTCGGCATTCTGCATTCGGTCACCGGCACGATGGCGATCTCGGAGACCGGCTCGGTGCAGGCCGAGAAGCTCGCCATCGAGCAGATCAATGCCGCCGGCGGCGTGCTCGGCCGCAAAATCAAGTATATCCAGGAGGACGGCGCTTCCGACTGGCCGACCTTCGCCGAGAAGGCCAAGAAGCTGCTGGTCAACGACAAATGCGCCGCCGTCATGGGCTGCTGGACCTCGGCCTCGCGCAAGGCGGTGCTGCCGGTGTTCGAACAGTACAACGGTATGCTGTACTACCCGACCTTCTACGAAGGCCTCGAGCAGTCGAAGAACGTCATCTACACCGGCCAGGAGGCCACGCAGCAGATCATCGCCGGCCTCGACTGGGTCAACAAGACCAAGGGCGCGAAGACCTTCTACCTGCTCGGCTCCGACTACATCTGGCCGCGCACCTCGAACAAGATCGCGCGCAAGCACATCGAGGGCCATCTGCAGGGCGCCAAGGTCGTCGGCGAGGAATATTTCCCGCTCGGCCACACCCAGTTCAACTCGGTCATCAACAAGATCAAGCTGACCAAGCCGGACGTGATCTACGCGATCATCGTCGGCGGCTCGAACGTCGCGTTCTACAAGCAGCTCAAGGCCGCCGGCATCGACATGTCGAAGCAGACACTGCTCACCATCTCCGTGACCGAGGACGAGATCGACGGCATCGGCGGTGAGAACATCGCGGGCGCGTACGCCTGCATGAAATATTTCCAGTCGCTCGACAATCCGAACAACAAGGCCTTCGTCGCCGATTTCAAGAAGATGTGGGGCGAGAAGACCGTCATTGGCGACGTGACGCAAGCCGCTTATCTCGGTCCGTGGCTGTGGAAGCTGACGGTGGAAAAGGCCGGCAGCTTCGACATCGACAAGGTCGCGGCGGCCTCGCCCGGCATCGAGTTCAAGGGCGCGCCGGAAGGCTACGTGCGGATCCACGAGAACCACCATCTCTGGTCCAAGACCCGCGTCGGCCGCGCCAAGGCGGACGGTCAGTACGAGCTGATCTACGAGACCGCCGACCTGGTCGAGCCCGATCCGTTCCCGAAGGGCTATCAGTAAGCCTGCGTCTCTGGCGCGCCGTTGACGGTGCGCTCCCTCCCCCCTTGTGGGGGAGGGTTGGGGAGGGGGGTACCCCACCCGCAGCTCGGCGCGGAGGCCCCCCTCCCTAGCCCTCCCCCACAAGGGGGGAGGGAACGATCTTGGCCGCGGACACGCTGTGCCGCACGCCGATCCATTTCCTGCAGGGCATCACGAGAGGACGGATCATGTTCGGTGACTATTCCATCGGCGACCTCGGGGCCATCTTCGCGATGCAGGGCTTCGCGGGCCTCATCCTGTTTTCGGTCTACGTGCTGATGGCGCTGGGGCTCGCCATCATCTTCGGCCAGATGGGCGTCATCAACATGGCGCATGGTGAGTTCATGATCCTCGGCGCTTACGTCACCTGGATGACGTCGAACGCCTTCCAGCATTTCCTCCCCTCGCTGTTTCCCGGCTACTTCTTCGTCGCGATGATATTCGCCTTCATCGCCTCCGGATCGCTCGGCATGCTGGTCGAATGGGCGATGATACGCCGACTCTACAAGCGGCCGCTCGATACGCTGCTCGCGACCTGGGGCCTCAGCCTCATCCTGCAGCAGGCCTACCGCTCGGTGTTCGGCGCCCGCGAGGTCGGCGTCGAGCTCCCCGAGTGGATGATGGGCTCCTGGCAGGCGACCGACGCCATCCAGATCCCGATCAACGGCATGTTCGTGATGTGCCTGACCATCCTGATCACGCTCGTGGTGGCCTACGTCCTGTTCCTGTCGCGCTGGGGCAAGCAGGTTCGCGCCGTGGTGCAGAACCGCGTGATGGCCGGCGCCGTCGGCATCAACACCGAGAAGGTCGACCGCTACACCTTCGGCCTCGGCTGCGGCATTGCCGGCGTCGCGGGCTCGGCCTTCACCATGATCGGCTCGACGGGTCCGACGGCCGGACAGCTCTACATCGTCGACACCTTCCTGGTCGTCGTGTTCGGCGGCGCCGCCAGCCTGATCGGCACCATCGCCTCCGCCTTCACCATCTCCCAGGCGCAGTCGACCATGGAGTTCTTCATGTCCGGCTCGATGGCCAAGGTGCTCACGCTGCTTGCGATCGTCGCCATCCTGATGATGCGGCCGCAGGGCCTGTTCGCCCTCAAGGTCCGCAAGTGAGCCAGCTCCGACAGCCCAACAAGAAAGCACGGTCATGATCATCAACTCGCGCTTTTTCAACCGATCAGAACTCATCGGCTTCGTCTCGCTGCTGCTCCTGCTCGTCGTCATCCTGCCCTTGGCGCTCGATGTGTTCCGCCTCAACCTGGTCGCGAAATATCTGACCTACGCCTTCGTTGCGATCGGCCTGGTGCTGTGCTGGGGCTATGGCGGCATCCTGAGCCTCGGCCAGGGCGTGTTCTTCGGCCTCGGCGGCTACTGCATGGCGATGTTCCTGAAGCTGGAGGCCTCCAGCGTCGCCAACACCAAGATCCAGTCGACGCCGGGCATCCCCGACTTCATGGACTGGAATCAGCTGACGCAGCTGCCGTTCTTCTGGAAGCCATTCCAGAGCTTCCCGTTCGCGCTGGCGGCGATCATCCTGGTGCCGGCGATCTTCGCCTTCATCATCGGCGCCGCGATGTTCAAGCGGCGCGTCGGCGGTGTCTACTTCGCGATCATCACCCAGGCGATCGCGGCCATCCTGACCATCCTGATCGTGGGACAGCAGGGTTATACCGGCGGCATCAATGGCATCACCGATCTGCGCACCCTGCACGGCTGGGACATCCGCACCGATCACGCCAAACTCATCCTCTACTTCGTCGAAGTGTTCCTGCTGTTCGTCGCCATCCTGGTGGCGCAGTTCATCCGCCTGACCAAGCTCGGCCGCATTCTGGTGGCGATGCGTGAGCAGGAGGATCGGGTCCGCTTCTCCGGCTACAGCGTCGCCAACTTCAAGATCT
The DNA here is from genome assembly GCF_032381555.1 of Bradyrhizobium sp. SZCCHNPS1003. Lineage (NCBI taxonomy): Bacteria > Pseudomonadati > Pseudomonadota > Alphaproteobacteria > Hyphomicrobiales > Nitrobacteraceae > Bradyrhizobium > Bradyrhizobium sp. SZCCHNPS1003. Next base: position 58,498 of record NZ_JAUHIU010000007.1, on the reverse strand, counting down.
TTGCCTTCTGCGCTGCCGCAGTGTTCGCCGCGGTCGGCGGTGCCCTGTTCACTTTGGAAGTCGGATTCATGTCGCCGTCCTTCGTCGGCATTGTGCCGTCGATCGAAATGGTGATCTACACCGCGGTCGGCGGCCGGCTGTCGATCTTCGGCGCGGTCTACGGCACGATCCTGGTCAACTTCGCCAAGACCAGCCTGTCGGAAACCTTCCCGCAGCTCTGGCTGTTCGGCCTCGGCGCGCTCTTCATTGCGGTGGTCCTTGCCTTCCCGAACGGGCTGGCCGGGATCTGGGGCGATCACGTGCAGCCGCGCATCGATCGCCTGCTGGCGTCCCGCACCAAGAAATCCGGCAATGGCGGGCTCGTCGCCAACGGCGCCCCCGCAGAGTGAGGAGACAGCGATGCTCATCGGTCATCAGCCCAAGGACTTCCTGCTCGCGGTCGAAGCGCTCACGGTTTCCTTCGACGGCTTCAAGGCGGTCAACGATCTCTCCTTCTATGTCGAGGAGAACGAGATTCGCGTGATCATCGGCCCGAACGGCGCAGGCAAGACCACGGTGCTCGACCTGATCTGCGGAAAGACCAAGGCGACCTCGGGCTCGATCCAGTTCCGCGGCAAGGAGCTGACGAAGCTGCGCGAGAACGAGATCGTCAAGGCGGGTGTCGGTCGCAAGTTCCAGACGCCGTCGGTGTTCGAGGATCTCAGCGTGTTCGAGAATCTCGAGATCTCGTTTCCGCGCGGCCGCACCGTGTTCGGCTCGCTCACCTTCCAGCGCGACGCGGTCGTCAAGGACCGCGTCGAGGAGGTCGCCGAGATGATCTTCCTCAAGGACCGTCTCAAGACCTCGGCCGCCGAGCTCAGCCACGGCCAGAAGCAGTGGCTCGAGATCGGCATGCTGCTGATCCAGAACCCGGACCTGCTGATGCTCGACGAGCCCGTGGCCGGCATGAGCGTCAGCGAGCGCGCCAAGACCGCCGAGTTGCTCAACCGCATCATCAAGGATCGGTCGGTGCTCGTCATCGAGCACGACATGAAGTTCGTCGAGGACATCGCGCACAAGGTCACCGTGCTGCACCAGGGTCAGATCCTCTCTGAAGGCACGATGGAGCGGGTCAAGAACGATCCCAAGGTCGTCGAAGTCTATCTGGGGCATTGAGCGATGATCGCGATCCTGTTCGCTCCGAATGACGCCGCGTTCCCCTCCCCCTTGTGGGGAGGGGTTAGGGGAGGGGGCCCACGGCGGCAGTCTCGCTTGGGGCCACCCCCCTCCCCAACCCTCCCCCACAAGGGGGGAGGGAGCGCTCTGCCGATGTTGCTGCAGCCTCATTCAAGTTCATCACTTTGCAGGAGCCATTGATGCTCGCAATCTCCGATCTCCATGTCGCCTACGGTCAGAGCGAGGTGCTGCATGGCCTGAACGTCAAGGTCGCGCCCAACGAGATCGTTGCGATCATGGGCCGCAACGGCATGGGCAAGACCACCTTAATGAAGTCGCTGATGGGCATTCTGCCATCCAAGAGCGGCTCCATCGACATGAACGGCACTGAGCTGTCTGGCATGAAGAGCTACGAACGCGTCGCCAAGGGCCTCGCTTATGTGCCGCAGGGCCGCATGATCTTCTCGACCATGACGGTGAAGGAGAACATCGAGACCGGCCTCGTCGTCTCCGGCGAGTCCGAGGTGCCCGCCGACATCTACGAGCTGTTTCCGGTGCTGCTGGAGATGAAGGGCCGCCGCGGCGGCAATCTCTCCGGCGGCCAGCAGCAGCAGCTCGCGATTGCCCGTGCGCTCGCGACCAAGCCGAAGGTGCTGCTGCTCGACGAGCCGACCGAGGGCATCCAGCCGTCGATCATCAAGGACATGGCGCGCACCCTGAAGCGCATCCGCGACGAGAAGGGGCTGTCGATCGTCGTCTCCGAGCAGGTGCTGAGCTTCGCGCTCGACATCGCCGACCGCGTGCTGGTGATCGAGAACGGCGAGATCGTCCGCGACGATCCGCGCGATCAGGTCGATGCCGCACAGGTCTCGAAATATCTGTCCGTCTAACCACTCCGTCCAAGCAAGGAAAATGGGGAGCTTCTGATGCCAGACACATTGATCAAGGTCGATCTGACCAAGTCGGCCTACGAGAACGACAAGGTCCATAACCGCTGGCACCCGGATATTCCGATGGTGGAGTGGGTCAATCCCGGCGACGATTTCATCATCGAGACCTACGACTGGACCGGCGGCTTCATCAAGAACAACGACTCCGCCGACGACGTGCGCGACATCGATCTGTCGATCGTGCACTTCCTGTCGGGGCCGATCGGCGTCAAGGGCGCCGAGCCGGGCGACCTCCTGGTCGTCGACCTGCTCGACGTCGGTCCGTTGAAGGAGAGCCTGTGGGGCTTCAACGGCTTCTTCTCCAAGCAGAACGGTGGCGGCTTCCTGACCGATCACTTCCCGCTGGCGCAGAAGTCGATCTGGGACATCAAGGGCCTCTACACCTCGTCGCGTCACGTGCCGGGCGTGAACTTCGCCGGCCTGATCCATCCCGGCCTGATCGGCTGTCTGCCCGATCCGAAGCTGCTCGCGACCTGGAACGAGCGCGAGACCGCGCTGATCGCCACCAACCCGACCCGCGTGCCCGGTCTCGCCAACCCGCCGTTCGCGCCGACCGCGCATGCCGGACAGGCCAAGGGCGACGCCAAGGCCAAGATCGGTGCCGAGGGCGCCCGCACCGTGCCGCCGCGCGAGCATGGCGGCAATTGCGACATCAAGGACCTGTCGCGCGGCTCGAAGATCTACTTCCCGGTCTACGTGCCCGGCGGCGGCCTCTCGATGGGCGATCTGCATTTCAGCCAGGGCGACGGCGAGATCACCTTCTGCGGCGCCATCGAGATGGCCGGCTGGCTGCACATCAAGGTCGACATCATCAAGGACGGCGTGGCGAAATACGGCATCAAGAATCCCATCTTCAAGCCGTCGCCGATCACGCCGAACTATCGCGATTACCTCATCTTCGAGGGCATCTCGGTCGACGAGGCCGGCAAGCAGCACTATCTCGACGTCCACATCGCCTATCGCCAGGCCTGCCTCAACGCCATCGAGTATCTGAAGAAGTTCGGCTACTCCGGCGCCCAGGCCTATTCGATCCTCGGCACCGCGCCGGTGCAGGGCCACATCTCCGGCGTGGTCGACGTGCCCAACGCCTGCGCCACTCTGTGGCTGCCGACCGAGATCTTCGACTTCGACGTGATGCCGTCGTCGGCGGGGCCGATCAAGCACATCACGGGCGATATCCAGATGCCGATCTCGCCGGACAAATAGCGGTCTCCCTGCGCGATGGGTGTGGGACGGCAGCGTATCGGCCGCCCCGCATCCGCCGCGTGAGATGGAGATGATTGTTGCGCAGGAGACGAAACGATGCCGGTCTATGAATATCTCTGTGATGCATGCGGTCCGTTCACCGACATGCGCCCGATGGCTGAATGTGATGAGCCGCAGGTCTGTCCGCAATGCCAGGACATGGCGCCGCGCGTGATCCTCACCGCACCCGCCTTCGCCTGCATGCCCGCGGAGCGGCGAACGGCGCATGCCACCAATGAGCGCAGCCGCCACGCGCCGCAGACGGTCGCGGAATACAAGGCGAAGCACGGGCCGGGCTGCGGCTGCTGCTCGCCGAAGAAGTCGCCGCGGTTGATGACCAAGACCAGGAGCGGCGCCAAGGGCTTTCCGACGGCGCGGCCGTGGATGATCAGCCACTGAACGCGAGGGGCGGCGCGATCCGCCGTCCCTCAGCGTGACGCCGGCACGCGGCGCGGACCCGGACCCGTCGGCTGGCCGCCGAACTTGACAGTCATCGCATTGGCGCCGTCGCTGATGTCGAGCAGCGTCTTGCGGCTCTCGTCGATCACCTTGGCCGATTTGCGCTTGAAGCTGTCGACGAGCTCGCGCATCGACTTGATCTGATCGAACAGCTGTCCGGGATTGCCGTCCGCGAAGCCGGGAATGGCGCCGTCGATCCTGGTCACGAGTGTGTCGAAGCCCTTGAACACGTCCTCGGCCTTGTCGATCGCGGCGTCGATCGCTGCGGTCTTCTCCTGCAGCGACGCCGTCTCGGACTCGAAGGTCTGCAGCGCCTCCTTGATGGCCGGTGCATTGCTGACGATGAATTTGTCGACGTTGTGCACCGTCTCGACCATCGTCTCCTGGTCCTTGAGGTCGGCCGTCAGCACCGGCACCCCGTCGCGATCGAACGGCACCGGCGGCGCCGTCGGCGCGCCACCGACCAGCGAGATCGCGGCGATGCCGGTCAGGCCCTGAAATTCGATGCCGGCCGTGGTGTCCTTGCGGATCGGCGCCGAATTGTCGAGCGTGATCATGGCAACGATCTTGCGCGGGCTTTCGAGGTTGATCGAGAGGATCTGCCCGGCCTGCACGCCGTCGAAATTCACCGGGCCGCCCTTGCGCAGGCCCGCCGCCGAGCCGCCGTCGAACACGACGCGCATGACGCTGCGCTGCTGGGCGATCCGCGCCTTCTGCTTGATCAGGACGCCGCTGATCCCGGCCGCAACGGCCGCGATCGTCAGGGTTCCGACGATGAGATTGATCGCGCGCATTCCGTGTCCGTCGCTGCCTCTGCTCGATTTTAGCCGTTAAGTCTCCCGGTTGGAAGCTCAGCGCGCGAGCCCGGGCCGGGACGGGGCGGCGAGGCCCGCGAGCAGCACCGCGAGAATCCCGGTCAGGAAGATACCATCGAAGGTTCCGGCGCCGCCGATCGAGGCCACGGGCGCGCCGAGGCTGCCGATCTTGTCGAGGTTCATCAGGTCGGCGCCGACCAGCGTCCCCATCGAGCCGCCGATATAGGCCAGCGGCGCGGCATATTCGCGCGACAGCAGGAACGCCAGGATCGCGGTCACGACGACCGGCGCGAACACTGGCACGGCGATGCCGACGCCCTGCACCGGCGTTGCCATCGCGTGGATGATCACGGCGATCACCAGCACCGCGATCGCCGCGCGCAGCCAGAGCTGGTAGCGCAGCACGAGATAGGTCGACATGATCGTCGGGATCACGGCGCCGCCGACATTTACGGCGAGGAGGGTGCCGGGCCATTGATGCACCAGCGGCACGACATACTGCATGCCGAAAAAGTCGATGATCTCGCCGGAGCGCGCGACCTGCCCGGGCAGCATGGTGATCGGAATGTTGAAATAGCTGCCGATCAGCGATCCGAACAGCAGCAGCATCGCGGTGCCCGAGCTGACGCCGAGCTTCATGTAGGCGTAGCGCAGGATGCCGAGCTGGATCAGGACGATCAGGACGCCGAACGCCAGCACCAGGATGGCGAAGAAGGCCGGCGTGATCGGCAGATATTGGACCTGGGAATGCATGTCGAAAGCGTTTGAGATGTGGGCCTTGCCGTCCCCGTAGGATCATTCCACGGGGACGGCAGGGTGACAAATGGGCATTCGTCGCCTGGTTCCCAAGAGCGGCCATGCTCCCGTTCATTTGCCCGCAGCGATCATCGTGGCGTGCAGAACATAGCGCTCCGCCCCCTGTGTCAGGGCATCGAATGGCCAGCAGGTCGACAGCACCAGTTCGGCGCTGTCGGTCCCTGGATCGATGCCCGAGGCATCGAAGCGGACGACATGGGCGGCGTCGGCGCGGTAGCGGAAGGTGTTGCCGTCGCGCCTGACGATGTCGATCTCGTCGCCGATCCTGATGTCGCGCAGGAAGCGGAAATGCGTGTCGCGGTGCGCGGAGTACACCGCGATGCCCGGCTGGCCCGGCTCGGCGCTGCCTTCGACATGGCCGGCGCCGAAGGCGAGCGCCTGGCCGCTGGAGCCGGTCAGCGCGATGGTGGAGACGCCGAGGCGCTTCACCTCGATCCGCGCCACCGGGACCGTGTCGGCCCAGGACCACGGCTTGACCGGATGGCCGGTGGCGACGGTCTCAGTGAAGGCGCGGTCGAGCAGCACCTGCGCGACGACGGCCTTGGCGTGGATGAGGGCGCCGTGGCCGAACAGGGCGAGGCCGACCAGGGCAATCGCGAGCGGGATGAGGAAGCGGGGCATCATGTCTCCTCCCGTCATTGCGAGGAGCGAAGCGACGAAGCAATCCAGAGTCGCGAACCTGGCCCTGGATTGCTTCGCTTCGCTCGCAATGACGGCGCGTATCAGTTGGTCGCCCGCCGCCGGATGGCGACGAGCCAGATCAGCTCGAGCAGCAGCACGCCCAGTCCCAGCAGCATGCTGAGCTCGGCATCGGTCGCCGTCTTCGGTAGTGTGATCGTCGCAGGCGCCGCCGGAACGACCGGTCGCTTCAGCGCAGCGAGCTGGACGTCGCCGTCAGCTTCAGCGCGGCGCTCGTTCTGCATCGTCGGCATCCGGCTGCGCTCGCCGAACACCTTTTCGAAGTCCCATCCAGCGGGCAGGTTGATCGGCAGCTCGGAAAGCCTCAGCGGCTCGCCATCGGTCCGCCGCGGCGTCTTGTCGACGGCGACGAGGCTGGTCAGGCGCGTCACCAGCTGATGCTCCAGCGCGAGCTTCAGAATCGCGCCGTCGGCTTCCTCTGATGTCATCTGCCGCATCGTCTGTGCCACCTCGGCATCGCCGATCTTGCGCCGGGCCCACAGCTTGGAGAGGCCCTTGCCTTCGGCGGCGCCTGACAGCGGCAGCGTGATGGTCCAGGGCTGGTCGCCGATGCGGCCCTTGAGCTGCAGCGATCCAGCGAGACGGTCGATCTTCGCGGCGAGCACCAGCGGCTCGTCGCGATAGACGTCCGGCAGCACCGCGGGCGTGAGATCCGCTGAGGCTTCCGAAAACGTCGCGGTCAGAGCGGTCACGGCCGGGTTCTCGAGTTTGGCGAACAGGCCGCGCATGCGCTCCTCGACCTGCTCGACCGAGCCGATATGCGTGAAGGCGCCGCGGCCGAGCTCGGCGGCGCGCGTCATCAGATAGGTGTTCGGTGCCGAGCCGATACCGACCATGAAGATGCGCGAGCGGCCGCGCATTGCGGTGATGGTCTCGAATAGCTGCTGCTCGTTGCCGATGGCGCCGTCGGTGAGGAATACCACCTGCCGCACGCGCGCGCTGTCGCTGCCGTCGTCGGTCAGCGCCGCGCGCATCGCAGGGACCATCTCGGTGCCGCCGCGCGCATCCAGCGAACTAACGAAGCTGGTGGCGCTGCCGACATGCTCGGCATCGGCCGGCACCGAGGACGGAAACAGCACGGTCATCGTGTCGTCGAAGCGGATCACGTTGAACCGGTCGCCCGGCTGTAGCCGGCCCAGCGCATAGAGCAGGCTGGCCTTGGCCTGGCGGATCGAGGTGCCGCCCATCGAGCCGGAATTGTCGATCACGAAGATGACGTCGCGCGGCTGCGGCCGCTGCGCCGGCGCTGCCACGGCAGGCGGCGTGACGAAGGCGAGCAGATAATCGGCGTCGCCGACCTGCTCGTGAAACAGCCCGACCGACGGCATCGCCGCAGCGGCCGGCTTCCAGGTCAGCTCGAAGTCGCGGTCGGCCGGCACCACGCCCTCGGCCAGGGTGACGACTCGCGTCTTCGCATCGGGGCTGTCGATCGTCACCTGGTGATGGTGGCTCTTGACCTCGCCGAGCGCAAAGCCGGCCTGCAGCCGCACCGCGATCCTGGTTGGATTGACCGGGTCATTCTTGGCCGGATCGAGCACCTCCGGGGAGATGCGGTTGCGGTCCGGTACCGGATCGTTCGCAGCGGCGCCCCAGCCGTTGCCGCCCGGGCGCAAATCGACGCTCTGCACGATCGGCGCCGGATTGTAGCGCGGCGCCACGACCAGCGGCACCCGCAGCGAGAATTCGCCGGCCGCCTGCGCCACCGGCTGCTGATATTCGATCTGCACCAGCACGGTTTCGCCGGGGCCGATATTGGCGAGCGAGTTGGTGAAGATGTTCGGCCGCTCCTGCTCGGTCAGCGCCGCGGTCTTGCCGTCGCGCTTGGCCTGCTCGTAGATCACCTTGGCCTGTTCGCGCGGCTTGATGTCGCCGACCACGACGCGGTCGCCGACGATCATCTTCAGCGTGTCCACCGCGCTGTCGGGCGGCAGCGGATAGACATAGACCGCCTCCATCCATTGCGAGCTCGTGTTCTTGAACAGCTGCGTCACGCGCGCCCGCGCCGTCGGGCCTGAAACGACGATGTCGACGTCGATGCCGAGCCGCGGCGCCTCGGCATAGCTGCCGTCGGATTTGAACAGCAGCGCGCCGGAGCGGGCATCGCCCGGCCTGGTCAGCGGCGCCAGCGACCCTTCGGCGGACCAGCCAGGGGTGACGCTGAGAAACAGCGCCGTGAAGCCGACCAGCAGCACGGCGGCGGCCTGCAGCAGCAGGAATAGCAGCATGGTCACGATCCACGACCGGACCGGATGGGTGCTGCTTCTGATATCGTGGTCGATCGTCTCGCTCATCATTGGCTCCGCAACGAACAATTTCGGCATGCCGACACTGAGCGCAGCGCGCCGGCGCCGCGAGCGGAATGGTCGGTCTTGTTTGGCCGCGGCCCGCCCGCGTCTGTCCGGTGGTGGTCGAGAGCGCGGCTGATCTGTCCGGGTTTGTGCTGATTTGTCCGTCTGCTAGAAGAGGTGGGCGTCACGCGGCAGGGGACAGGATGTCGATACCGGACAACAGCGAGCTTTCCGACGAGCAGAGCCGGCAGGTCGCGGAGACCATCCGCGAGGAGATCGCGCGGCGCCGGATGTCGCGGCAGGCGCTGGCGGAGCAGGCCAGGCTGAGCCTGTCGACCCTGGAGAAGGCGCTCGGCGGCCGCCGCCCGTTCACGCTGGCCACCATCGTCCGGCTGGAGCAGGCGCTCGGGATGTCCCTGCGCAAGGCGCCGAGCGCGCCTCTCGCGGCGCCTGCCACGAGCGGCGGCATCGCGCCGGACAGTCTCGGCTCCTATTCGCGGCGGGCTGTGGAGTGGATCGAGGGCACCTACGTCACCTTGCGGCCGTCATTCGGCGACAAGGACGCGATCTACGCCTACCGCACCGACATCGTCTGGGACGATGCGGCGTCGTCGCTGGTGTTTCGCGAGGGCGCGCGGCTCGATGCGGCGTTCACGCAGTTCGGCGAGGTCGCCGTGCCCAACCAGTCCGGCTTCGTCTACCTCGTCACCAACCGCCACGGCCAGCACCGCCTGATCACCGTGTCGCGTCCCACCATTACCGGCGAGATGTACGGCATCATCACGACGCTGTTGGCGGGCCGCGGCTCGCTGCTGACGCCGATCGCGGCGCCAATCGCGCTGCTTCCGCTGCGCAATGTGGTGGAGCCGAGCTTCGGCCGACTCGGGACTGACGATCCGCACTATGCCTTCTATCGCGAGCATCTGCGCAAGACGATCGAGGAGCCGTTCGCGCTGTTCGTGCAAGGCGTGGCGTGAGTTGTTAGGTGTAGGGTGGGCAAAGGCGCGCCCCGGTGCGTGTTGCATGCTGCGCTCCACCGCACGCCGTGCCCACCATTCGCTCCGAATGCGCCGACGGACGGTGGGCACGCAACCGCCCTGCGGGCGTCCGCTTTGCCCACCCTACGGCAGCTGACTCCGTCGCCGCGTTCGCTAGGACGGTGCGTGTGGGAGACGCGGTGCTCCTACAAATACGCTGTCGTCCCGGCGAACGCCGGGACCCATACCCCCAGGGAGGGGTTTGAGGCTGGCTGGTCATTGGCATTTTGCCCAACACAACCGCCGCGGAGTATGGGTCCCGGCGTTCGCCGGGACGACAGCGGTGGGTGGGCGGATTCACGGCTCAAACAGCAGAAGGCCTAAACAGCAGAACGGATCGAACAGCAGACGACGGACATGTCGACGCATTCCCGCGGCACATCATGCCCGAGGTCTGCGATCAGTTCGTCCCTCCTCAAATGCAGAGGGCGCAGGGAATGCCGGGTGAAGGCCTCACCCATGGCCCGCCTGCTCAAAAAATGCAGGCGGCAGGTACCACAGGCAAAGCCGATTCAACCGGCATTCCCTGCGCGACGGTCTTCACGCTTATACGCAGTCTCCCTGGTGCGCCGGGCTTGTTGGCCACCATTCGCGACAATGCTTGCGCATTGCGCGGGACACCAGCATCGGGGTGTCAGGACGCTGCGACTTCACGTCCGCAAGCGATCGTTCGTCCGCATCCTCGTTGAGGAGAATGCTGTGATCTCTCGCGGCCATCGCATCCCCACCTCGCGTGTCGTGACGATCGCGCGCAACGCCCCTCTGCGGTGAGGCGGGATGCAGGGATACAATCATGAATTCCGAAAAATCGCAAGTAAATTATTTTTATCAGAATCCGGAGGCAAGCCGAACATCGGTTTTCTTCGTGAAGAGCAGGCTCTTGCCGCGATGTCGGTCAGCTCCCCTCCCCCTTGCGGGGAGGGGGTGGGGGTCCAACGAGTCGTGCTCGATGTGATGAGGGAGGATCTCTGAGAGACGCGAGCACAGCTTCGCGGCAGGGGCGAGGGGGGGCTGAGGTCCAGAGCAGCTGATATCGAGCGACGACGTCGATAGGCGCGGGGGCCTTCATGCGGGTCGGTGCGCGGGGACCCCCACCCCCAACCCCTCCCCGCAAGGGGGAGGGGAGCACACTGCCGTCGTTGCGAGAGCGAGGCCAATGCCAAGCCCGTGTGCTCAGACCAGCGAAACGGGTTGGCTGAAGCACACGGGACGATCTTGTCCGCCTATCCCCCCACGTCCGCGCTGATGATGTCGCCGAACAGGTCCCATTTGCCGCCCTTGAACTGCATCATCTTGAGCTGCTCGATCGGGGCGAAATCATTGGGGCCGGTATTGACCTTGATGCCGGGGATCAGGGTGTCGGGCGCAAAATCCTTCAGGCTGGCGGCCTGCTTCATGACGTTGTCGCGGGTGAGAGTGTCGCCGCACTGCTTCAGGGTCTGCACCATGGTCTGGGCCGCGGCATAGCCATAGGCGAGGTTGGCGTCGGAGATGTTGGCGCCCGGCATGTACTTGTCGATGAAGGCCATGAACTTCTTCATGCCCTCGTCGTCCTTCCACTGGGGGTCCGACGGATCCTTGAGATAGCCGGCGGACAGCACGCCTTCGGACGCGTCGAGGCCGGCGGGCTTCATCACCGCGCCGATCGAGATCGAGACGTCGGTCATGACATGCATCGGCTTCCATTCCAGCTCGGCGATCTTCTTGATCGCCTGGGCTGCGAATTTCGGCGTGGAGATGTTGACGAACACGTCAGCGCCGGTTCCCTTCAGCTTGACGATATGGGAATCGATCGAGGGCTCGGTGGTCTCGTAGCTCTCCTCGGCGACGATCATGGTCTTGGCCTTATCGCCGAGCACCTCCTTGATGCCGAGGACGTAGTCCTTGCCGAAATCGTCATTGGCATAAAAGATCGCGATCTTCGCGTTCGGCTTCTCCTTGAGGATGTACTTGGCGAAGATCCGCGCCTCGACGCGGTAGCTCGGCTGGAAGCCCATGGTCCAGGGGAATTCCTTCGGGTCGTTCCATTTGCTGGCGCCGGTGGCCAGGAACAGCTGCGGCACCTTCTTGGCATTGTGATATTTCTGCACGGCGGTCTGGGTCGGCGTGCCCAGCGCATTGAACACCAGGAACACCTCGTCGCTCTCGATCAGCTTGCGCACCTGCTCGACCGTCTTCGGCGGGCTGTAGCCGTCGTCATAGGAGATGAAGTTGATCCGGCGGCCGTTGATGCCGCCCTGATCGTTGATCATCTTGAAATAGGCTTCCTCGGTCTTGCCGATGATGCCGTAGGCCGAGGCCGGGCCGCTATACGCCTCGACGTTGCCGATCCTGATTTCGGTGTCGGTGGCGCCGGTGTCGTATTTCTTCTGCGCAAGCGCGCTCTGGCTCGCCAGTACGGAAAAGGCGGCCGCGGCCGCGAATGAGAGCAGAGTCCTGGTCGTCATCGGCAACATCCCTGGGCTTCTTCGATTGAATTTCCGTGATTGTCGTTTTTGCTCTTGGCCTGCGGCGATGGTGGCCATGGGAGGCCGCTCACCGCAATCGAGTGGGCAGATGTGTGCAATGCACTGTCTTGCGTCCAGGCGCTGGCCTTGGGAACCTGGCGGGGGCCGATCGGGCGCGCCGCAGTTGATTTTGCCGGCCAGCCACTCCACGCAAGTTGATACGGGCGTTTCCGGCGCATCTTCTCCCGCGCACGAAGCAGGATCCTCCCGGCGCCGCCATGACCAAGAGCCCGTTCTACACGGCCGAGCACGAGGCCTTCCGCGACGTCATCAGGCGCTTCGTCGACAAGGAGATCGCGCCGTTCGCGAGCACGTGGGACGAGGCCGGCGAATTTCCGCGCGCGCTGTATCTGAAGGCGGCGGAGATCGGCCTGCTTGGGCTCGGCTTCCCGGAGGAATTCGGCGGCGTGCCGGCCGACCAGTTCATGAAGATCGTGTCGTCGCAGGAATTGGCGCGTGCGGGTGCCGGCGGCATCAGCGCCAGCCTGATGAGCCATACGATCGGCGCGCCGCCGATCGCGCGCGCCGCGCAGCCGCAGGTGAGGGCGCGCGTGCTGCCGGAGATTCTTGCGGGGCGCAAGATCTCGGCGCTGGCGATCACCGAGCCAAGCGGCGGCTCCGACGTTGCCAATCTCAGGACCAAGGCGGTCCGCGACGGCGATCACTACGTCGTCAGCGGCGAAAAGACGTTCATCACCTCCGGGATGCGCGCTGATTACATCACTGTCGCCGTGCGCACCGGCGGACCTGGGCCGGCGGGCGTCAGCCTGCTGCTGGTTCCCGGCGACACACCGGGCCTGACGCGCACCAAGCTCGACAAGATGGGCTGGTGGGCGTCGGACACCGCGACCCTGCATTTCGACGGCTGCCGCGTGCCCGTCGAGAACCTGATCGGCGAGGAGGGGCAGGGCTTCAAGCTGATCATGCACAATTTCAACAGCGAGCGGATGGGCATGGCGGCGAGCTGCACGGCCTACGCCCGTGTCTGCCTCGACGATGCGATTGCCTACGCCAAGGAGCGCCAGACCTTTGGCAAGCCGCTCGCGCAGCACCAGGTCATCCGCCACAAGCTGGTCGACATGGCGCAGCGCGTGGCGGCATCGCAGGCGATGCTGGAAATGCTGGCGTGGCGGCTCGAACAGGGCGACAATCCGGTCGCCGAGATCTGCATGATGAAGAACCAGGCGACGCAGACGATGGCCTACTGCGCTTCCGAAGCGGTGCAGATCTTCGGCGGCGCCGGCTTCATGCGCGGCATCCGGGTCGAGCGGATCTATCGCGAGGTGAAGGTCAACGCGATCGGCGGCGGCACCGAGGAGATCATGAAGGATCTGGCCAGCCGGCAGATGGGATTGTGACGCGCACTCTGTCCGCTCGTCATGGCCGGGCTTGACCCGGGCATCCACGCTGTACGCCATATAAGAACAACGACGTGGATGGCCGGGACAAGCCCGGCCATGACGTCAAGAAAAGAGACGACAGGAGCTCGACGAAGAATGCTCTTCACCGCCGACCACGACGAACCGCGCCGCATCCTGCAGAAATTCATCGCTGCCGAGATCAATCCCCATGTCGACGAATGGGAGGAGGCCGGCATCTTTCCGGCGCATGAGCTGTTCAAGAAGCTCGGTGACCTCGGCTTTCTCGGCCTCAACAAGCCGGTCGAGTTCGGCGGCCAGGGGCTGGACTATTCCTACGCGCTGATGATGGCGGAAGAGCTCGGCGCCATCAATTGTGGCGCCATCCCGATGGCGATCGGCGTGCAGACCGACATGGCGACGCCAGCGCTGGCGCGGTTCGGCTCCGACGAGGTGCGCAAGGAGTTTCTGGCGCCCGCGATCTCAGGCGACTATGTCGCCTGCATCGGCGTCTCCGAGCCCGGCGCGGGCTCCGACGTTGCCTCGATCAAGACCCAGGCGCGCGGCGATGGCGACGACTACGTCATCAATGGCGGCAAGATGTGGATCACCAACGGCACCCAGGCCGATTTCATCTGCCTGCTCGCCAACACCAGCGACGGACCTGTCCATCGCAACAAGTCGCTGATCTGCGTGCCGATGAAGAGCAAGGGCGTGCAGGTCGCGCGCAAGCTCGACAAGATGGGCATGCGCTCGTCGGACACGGCGCAGATCTTCTTCGACAACGTTCGCGTCCCCAAGCGCAACCGCATCGGCGAGGAGGGGCAGGGTTTTACCTATCAGATGATGCAGTTCCAGGAGGAGCGGCTGTGGGCCGGCGCCGCCTGCCTGAAGGCGCATGAAGCGATCATCAATGCGACCATCGAGTACACGCGCAACCGCAAGGCGTTCGGCCGCTCGATCCTCGACAACCAGGTCGTCCACTTCAAGCTCGCGGAAATGCAGACCGAGGTCGAGCTGCTGCGCGCGCTGACCTATCAGGCCGCAGAGGCGCTGATCGCCGGCGAGGACGTGACGCGGCTCGCGACCATGGTGAAGCTCAAGACCGGCCGGTTGGGGCGCGAACTCACCGACGCCTGCCTGCAATATTGGGGCGGCATGGGCTTCATGAACGAGACACCGGTCAGCCGCGCCTACCGCGATTCGCGCCTGAGCTCGATCGGCGGCGGCGCCGACGAGGTGATGCTGACCATCCTGTGCAAGATGATGGGGACCTTGCCAGGCAGCGGCAAAGCGGGGAACGCCTGATGATCACGCTGTATCATTGCGACGGCGCCCGCTCGTTTCGCCCGTTGTGGATGCTGGAAGAGCTTCGATTTAACTACGAGTTGAAGATGCTGCCGTTCCCGCCGCGGGTGCTGGCGAAGGAGTATCTGGCGATCAATCCGCTCGGCACGATCCCGTTTCTGATCGACGGCGAGACGAAGATGACGGAGTCCTCGGGCATCTGCCATTACCTCGGCGTCAAGCACGGACCCACGCCGCTGATGGTCGGGCCTGAGGAAAAGGACTACGGCGCGTTCCTGAACTGGATGTATTTCTCCGACGCCACGCTGACGTTCCCGCAGACGCTGGTATTGCGATACACTCAGCTCGAGCCGGAGGAGCGGCGCTCGCCGCAGGTCGCCACCGATTATGCCAAGTGGTTCCTGGGACGGCTGCGCGCCGTGGAGGCAGCGACGGCGAATGCCGAGTTCTTGTGCGCGGGTCGTTTCACCGCGGCCGACATCGTGATCGGCTATGCATTGCGTCTCGCAGACACGCTTGGGCTCGCCAAGGATTTTGGGCCGAATGTGGCTGCTTACTGGGCGCGCCTGCAGCAGCGTGAAGGCTACAGCCGCGCGCGTGCGGCCGAGCAGCGCGCCGGGATCGAGCAGGGCATCAAGCCGCGGGTCAGGCCGTAGCTTTGGGCACGTCATTCCGGGTTCGCGCTCGCGCGCGCCCCGGAACGACGATCATCTCGAATCGGTGAGTTAACCGCGACAAAAATCGGCAATCGTCGCCGATGACAGGGGCGCGAATTGCGCTATGGTTCTTCTCCAAAGAAGCGGCCGCCAGAGCCGCGCCTCAGGAGGAAGACCATGGATGTGACCCGCCGGGACTCCGGCCATCTCATGCTGATCACGCCCGAGCGCGTCTTCTACGCCGGGCTGCTCGGTCGTCCGCGCCAGCGCTGCTCGGGCGCGTGCCATATCTACGTCGCGCTCACCGGCAGCCTGCGGCTGCTGGCCGAAGGAGCCGAAGAGCGCAGCGGCGAGCTGCTGGTCGTGCCGCCGAACCGGCCGCACACCATCGAGAGCGATTATCGCACCGTCATCGTCGTCACCATCGAGCCGGAGAGCGTGCCGATCGGCACGCTGGACCGCTTCGCCAGCCGCGTCGCCCGCGAGGCCGAGGCGTTCGCCTGCCGCATTCGCGCCGCCTATGAGGAGCTGGTGCAGCGGCCGCTGAGCGGCGACGTCACCAGCGCGATCTTCGACCGCCTCTGCTTCGGCGAGGTGCTGCCGCAGCGGACGCTCGACCCGCGCGTTGTCAAGGCGATCGGCCTGATCAACCGCTTCTCCGGCGAGCCGGCGACCGCCGAGAGCTGCGCCGCCGCGGTGGGGCTGTCGACGTCGCGCTTCCTGCATCTGTTCAAGGAGGAGACCGACATCTCCTTCCGTTCGTTCCGGGCCTGGAAGCGCGCGCGGCATCTGCTCAACTACGCCAACCAGGACCTCAACCTCGCGCATCTCGCGCAGGACATCGGCTATCCGGATTCCACGCATTTCAGCCATTCGATCCGTCGCTTCTACGGGCTGAAGCCGCGCGCGATCTTCTCCGGCTCGCGCGATCTCGCGATCTACCGCGCCGGCGAGGTCGCCTTGACCTGATCTTTCCTGGCTGCGTGCCGCGCGAGCGCGGCGCGCAGCGGGAACTTCGACAGTTCGAGCATGATCAGCGTGGTCAGCGCGGCTGCCGCGGTCAGCGCGAGATCGTCGACATGCAGCGGTCCGAACCGGAACAGCGCCGCGGCGGCGGGCAGCGTCAGGCTGGTCGCGAGCACGGCGACGACGAAGCCGATCACCAGCAGCAGCATGCGGTTCGGCCGCAGCAGCGCCTCGCGCAGCGAGCTCGAGAACGAGCGGTTGACGAAGATCAGGCTGACGATCACCGACACCAGGGTGAAGAACACCAGCGCGCGGAGCTCGTCGTCCGGCATGCCATTGCGGTGTGCCAGCAGCAGGACGCCGCCCGTGGTGAGCATCGCCAGGATGCCCTGCAGCGCCCCCCACAGCACCAGCGGCCGCGGCAGCAATGGCTCCTGCGGATCGCGCGGCGGCCGCCGCATGATGTCGCTCTCCTCGGTCTCGGCCTCGAACACCAGCGAACAGACGGGATCGATGATCATCTCGAGAAAAGCGATGTGCACGGGCCCGAGCAGCAGCGGCAGACCGGTGACGAGCGGCAGCAGCGCCAGCCCGGCGATCGGAAAGTGCACGGCAAGGATGAAGCTCATCGCCTTGCGCAGATTGTCGTAGATGCGCCGGCCGAGCCGGATCGCCTTGACGATCGAGCCGAAATCATCGTCGAGCAGCACGATCGCCGAGGCCTCGCGCGCGACGTCGGTGCCGCGGCCGCCCATCGCGATGCCGATATGCGCCGCCTTGAGCGACGGCGCATCGTTGACGCCGTCGCCGGTCATCGCGACGATCTCGCCGTCGGCCTTGAGCGCGGTGACGATGCGCAGCTTCTGCTCCGGCATGATGCGCGCGAACGCCGTCGGCGCGCGCGCCGCAAGCGCCAGGGCGTCGTCGTCGAGATCGGCAAGCTCGGGGCCCGCGATGACGCGCTCGGGATCGATCCCGGCCTGCCGCGCAATGGCGGTGGCCGTCGCGGGATAGTCGCCGGTGATCATGATGACGCGGACGCCGGCGGAGCGGCACTCGGCGACGGCATCCTTCACCTCCGGACGCAGCGGGTCGGCGAAGCCGACGAGACCGCGGAACGAGAACGCGAAGTCCTGCTGTATGTCGGGGAGCGCCTCGCCGCTCCAGCTCGCCTGGGCGACGCCGAGCACGCGCAGGCCCTCGGCGGCGAGCGTCTCGACGCGCGCCTGCAGCGCCGCCAGCTCGCCGCCGTCGACGCCGCAGAGCGATGCGATCGCTTCCGGCGCGCCCTTGGCCGCCACGACGCCGGCGCCGTCGCGCGACCAGACGTTGGTCATCGCCAGCAGGTCGGGGCGCAAGCCGTAGCGTCGCTGCAACGTGGCGCCTGCGGTGGCGTCGGCGCCGAGCGCGTGCAGCGCCTTCTCCATCGGATCATGCGACTGCGGGTCGCAGGCAAGCACGGCGGTGGCGACGAGATCGCGGAAGGGCGGCGTGATGGCATCCGGCGTCGCCGTCGCAGGCTGCAGCGCGCCGCCGTCCGGCAGCACCAGCCGGGCCACCATCATGCGGTTCTGCGTCAGGGTGCCGGTCTTGTCGGTGCACAGCACGGTGGCGGCGCCGAGCGATTCGATCGCCGAAGCGCGCCGCGTCAGCACGCGCGCCTGCGAGATGCGCCAGGCGCCCATCGCCAGGAACACCGTCAGCACCACCGGGAATTCCTCGGGGAGCATCGACATGCCCAGCGCGATGCCGGCGAGGATTCCCTCCAGCCAGCCGCCGCGGTACACCGCATAGAGCACGACCGTGATCGCAACCACGATGCCGCCGCCGATGGCGAACGCCAGCACCAGGCGCCGGGTCTGCTGCCGCAACCGCGGCGTCTCGGTCTCCAGGGCGGTCACCGACTGGCCGATCCTGCCGATCGCCGTGTGCGGCCCGGTCGCCGTCACCTCGGCAATGCCGCCGCCGCGAACGACGAGACTGCTGGAGAACACGAATGGCTGGTCGTCGCCGCCGGCCGCCGCGGCGGGCGTGTCGATCGGCTCGGCCGGGGCGGGGCGCTTGCGCACCGGCACGGATTCGCCTGTCAGCAGCGATTCATCCGTCAGCAGATCGTCGCACTCCCGCAGCACCGCATCGGCCGCGACGCGATCGCCCTCGGCGAGCACGATGAGATCGCCGCGCACCACCTCGCGGCCGGCGATGCGGATGCGCTCGCCGTCGCGGATCACCAGGGCGCGCGGGCTGGAGAGGTCGCGCAGCGATTCCAGCACGCGCTCGGTCCGCGCCTCCTGCACGATGGTGATGAAGACGGAGGCCGAGGCGAACACGCCGAGCAGCATCGCTTCCGCCGCGTCGCCCAGCGCGAGATAGATGCCCCCGCCGGCGAGCAGCAGAAGCAGCATCGGCTCCTTCAGCACGTCGGCGACGAGGCGCAGGATCGAGCGTTTGCCGGTCTGCGGCAGCTCGTTGAATCCCTCCGCCGTCAGACGCCGTGCCGCCTCGGCTGCGCTCAGGCCGTTCGGAATTGTCGGCGCCGGTTGTGTGTCGATCGGCATTGCACGCCCCGTGACGAGAAACATGGGAACCAGTTAGCGCCGATCCCGTCCGGGCGCTTGATGCAGAGCAATAGCGGGTTGCGCGGCCTCCAACCAGCGAGTCAACGCAAGCAGATCAGGCGGAGACACCGTCATATACGGGCCGGATCAGCACAGCGCCGCTTGCGCGAAGCCATCGAACGAGTGCCATGAGCGACAAAGCCGTCATCACCTGCGCGCTGAACGGCGTGCTCACCGATCCCAGGCAGCATCATGTGCCGGTCACGCCCGAGGAGATGGCGCGCGAGGCGCGGCGCGCCTATGACGCCGGTGCTGCGATCATGCACATCCATCTGCGCCAGCAGGCGCCGGGCAAGGGGCATCTGCCGTCCTGGGACGTCGACGTCTCCCGCGAGATCCAGCAGGCGATCCGCGAGGCCTGTCCCGGCGTGATCATCAATCACACCTCGGGCGTGTCGGGACCGAACTATCAAGGTGCGCTCGACTGCATCCGGCAGACCCGGCCGGAGATCGCGGCCTGCAATGCCGGCTCGCTGAACTATCTCAAGGTCAAGGCCGACAACAACTGGGCCTGGCCGCCGATGATGTTCGACAACTCGGTCGAGAAGATCCAGGACTATCTCGCCGCGATGAAGGACGCCCACACGATCCCGGAATTCGAATGCTTCGACGTCGGCATCGTGCGCTGTGTCGCGATGTATCGCCAGACCGGCATGTATGGCGGTCCGCTGGAGTACAATTTCGTGATGGGCGTTGCCTCCGGCATGCCGGCTGATCCCGAGCTGCTGCCGATCCTGCTCAAGCTGAAGCTGCCGGAAGCGCACTGGCAGGTCACGGCAATCGGCCGCGCCGAGATCTGGCCGCTGCACCAGCGCTGCGCCGAACTCGGCGGCCATCTCCGCACCGGGCTGGAGGACACGTTCTATCTCGGCGACGGCACCAAGGTGACCTCGAACGGCCAACTGATCGAGGCCATCGCGGCGTGCGCGCGGCGCGCGGGCCGCGAGATCGCAAGTCCCGCCGAGGCCCGGCAGATGTTTGGCACGGTGAATTGACGCGGCATACGCCGTCATTGCGAGCGCAGCGACGCAATCCAGAGTTCTGCACGACGCCCTGGATCGCTTCGTCGCCTTCGGCTCCTCGCAATGACGTGGATGGGGAGGGAACAGACCAATGACCAATCTCGATGCCACCGGCGGCGTGTCCGGTCCCGGCCGCATCGGCCGGGTCGCGATCGGAGATCTCCTGAAGCGCGCGGCGCGCCGCTTTCCCGAGCGGGTGGCGATCACCGATGGCGCCCGTCAGGTGACGTTCACCGAGCTGGAGCGCGATGCCAACCGGTTTGCGAACTATCTCGTCGCCAAGGGGCTGAAGCCGGGCGAAAAGATCTCGACCGTCTGCAACAACTCGATTGAGTTCGTCAAAGCGCTGTTCGGCATCCATCGCGCGGGTCTCGTCTGGGTGCCGATCAATACGATGCTCGGGCCCGCCGACATGGACTACATCCTCGGCCATGCCGAGGTTCGCTTCGCGCTCATCGATGACAATCTGTTTGCTCAGGCGGACCGCCGCGCCGCGCTGGAAAAGCGGGGCGTCGAGCTGATCGCCGTCGATCTCACCGGGACGGCGAAGGCCGCGGGGCTCGCCGGCTTCACCGACCTCATCCAGGGGCATTCGGACGTCGAGCCCGAGATCGAGATCAACGATCGCGATCTTGCGATGATCATCTACACCTCGGGCACGACGTCGCGGCCGAAGGGCGCGATGCATTGTCACCTCGCCGTGGTGATGGCCGTGATGAGCAACTGCATCGAGATGCAGCTCTCGCGCGACGACGGCATCACCGGACAATTTCCGCTGTTCCACTGCGCCGGCCATGTGCTGCTGCTCAGCTATCTCTCGGTCGGCGGCCGCATGGCGCTGATGCGCGGCTTCGACCCGGTCGCCTGCATGGAGGCGATCGTGCGCGACCGCCTCACCGTGTTCGTCGGCCTGCCGCTGATGTACCAGGCGATCCTGGATCATCCGCGCCGCAAGGAGTTCGACCTCTCCCACTTGCGGACTTGCCTCTACACGATGGCGCCGATGGGCCGGCCGCTGTTGGAGCGCGCGATCAAGGAGCTGTGCCCGAACTTCGTGCTGACCAGCGGCCAGACCGAGATGTATCCGGCGACGACGATGTCGCGTCCCGAGGTGCAGCTCAATCGGTTCGGCAATTACTGGGGCGAGTCGCTGTTCGTCAACGAGACCGCGATCATGGATGATGCCGGCAACCTGCTGCCGCCGGGCGAGATCGGCGAGCTCGTGCATCGCGGGCCCAACGTGATGCTGGGCTACTACAAGGATCCGAAATCGACCGAGGACGCCCGCAAGTTCGGCTGGCACCATACCGGCGATCTCGCGGTCATCGACAAGGGCGAGGTGCTGTTCCTCGATCGCAAGAAGGACATGATCAAGTCCGGAGGCGAGAACGTCGCCTCGGTCAAGATCGAGGAGACCCTGCTGGCGCATCCGGCGGTGCAGAATGCCGCCGTCGTCGGCCTGCCGCATCCGCAATGGGGCGAGGCCGTCTCGGCCTTCGTCAAGCTCAAGCCCGGCGCACAGGCCAGCGAGACCGAGCTGCTCGAGCACTGCCGCAAGTCGCTTGGCGGCTTCCAGGTGCCGAAGCTGGTGCGGGTGCTCGAGGAGATGCCGATGACCGCCACCGGCAAGCTGCGCAAGGTCGAGCTGCGCCAGGCCTATGGCGATCATTTCGTGGCGAAGAGCGCGTGAGGGGTGATCCTCGAGATTCCGGGTTCGCTCCCGCGCAGCAAGATGGCCCGTCCATCTCGCTGCGCACTCGCGCCCCGGAATGACGAAAGCATGAACTGATGGCCACCATCGACAACACCATCTCTCCCTCCGGCGCCGCCTTCCAGGCCAATCGTGATGGCATGCTCGGCCTGATCGCGCGGATGCGCGATCTCGAGGCGCGCACGCGCAATGCCTCTGCGGCGGCAAAGGAGCGCTTCCATCAGCGCGGCCAGTTGTTGCCGCGCGAGCGCGTCGCCTTGGTGCTCGATCCCGGCGCGCCGTTCCTGGAGCTGTCGACGCTTGCCGGCTACATGTTCGATACGCCGGACCCGGCCAAGAGCGTGCCGGGCGGCGGCGTCGTCGCCGGCATCGGCTTCGTGTCCGGCGTGCGCTGCATGGTCTCGGCGAATGACGCGGGCATCGATGCCGGAGCGCTGCAGCCTTACGGCCTCGACAAGACCCTGCGCGTGCAGGAGCTGGCGCTGGAGAACAAGCTGCCCTACGTGCAACTGGTCGAGAGTGCCGGCGCCAACCTGCTGCGCTACCGCGTCGAGGACTTCGTGCGGGGCGGCAACATCTTTCGCAATCTCGCGCGGCTGTCGGCAGCCGGGCTGCCGGTCGTCACGGTGACACACGGGTCGTCGACCGCGGGTGGCGCCTATCAGACCGGATTGTCCGACTACATCGTGATGGTCCGCGGCCGCACCCGCGCCTTCCTCGCCGGCCCGCCGCTGCTGAAGGCCGCGACCGGCGAGATCGCCACCGAGGAGGAGCTCGGCGGCGCCGAGATGCACACCTCGATCTCCGGCCTCGGCGACTATCTCGCCGAGGACGACCGCGATGCCCTGCGTATCGCGCGCGAGATCATGGGCAAGCTGAACTGGGATCGGCCATCGCACGAGTCGTCACCGGTGAAGCCGCCGCGCTACGACCAGGAGGAGCTGCTCGGCATCATGCCGCTCGACCACAAGCGCCCCGTCGACATGCGCCAGGTCATCGCGCGGATCGTCGACGACAGCGACTTCGTCGAAATGGCACCAAACTACGGGCCTGCGACGGTGTGCGGCCATGCCCGCATCGAGGGCCAGGCGATCGGCATCGTCACCAACAACGGCCCGCTGGATCCGGCCGGCGCCAACAAGGCGACGCACTTCATCCAGTCCTGCTGCCAGACCCGAACGCCGATTCTCTATCTCAACAACACCACCGGCTACATGGTCGGCCGCGCTTATGAGGAGGCCGGCATGATCAAGCACGGCTCCAAGATGATCCAGGCGGTGACCTCGGCCAGCGTGCCGCAGATCACGATCTATTGCGGGGCCTCGTTCGGGGCGGGCAATTACGGCATGTGCGGCCGTGGATTCCACCCGCGCTTCTGCTTCTCCTGGCCCAACGCCAAGACCGCCGTGATGGGTGGCGAGCAGGCGGCGGAGACGATGGCGATCGTGACTGAAGCGGCGGCGGCGCGCCGCGGCAAGCCGGTGGAGCGCGAGAAGCTCGATGCCATGAAGGCGCAGATCATCGGCGTGTTCGACAGCCAGATGGACGCGTTCGCGACCTCGGCGCGCGTGCTCGACGACGGCGTGATCGATCCGCGTGACACCCGCGCGGTGCTGTCGGAAGTGCTGGCGATCTGCCGCGAGGCGGAGGCGCGCGAGCCGCAGCGGATGCAGTTCTCGGTGGCGCGGCCATGAGCGA
Organism: Bradyrhizobium sp. SZCCHNPS1003; assembly: GCF_032381555.1. Lineage (NCBI taxonomy): Bacteria > Pseudomonadati > Pseudomonadota > Alphaproteobacteria > Hyphomicrobiales > Nitrobacteraceae > Bradyrhizobium > Bradyrhizobium sp. SZCCHNPS1003. Next base: position 35,190 of record NZ_JAUHIU010000007.1, on the reverse strand, counting down.
AGAGATGGGTGCAATGACGCGCAGGCCTTTCCACAAGGTGCTGATCGCCAATCGCGGTGAGATCAGCTTGCGGATCATGCGCACCGCGCGCCGGCTAGGCCACGGCGTGGTCGCGGTCTATTCGGACGCCGATTCCGATGCGCCGCATGTGCGGCTCGCCGATCTGGCCGTCCGCATCGGCGCGCCGCCGCCCGCACAGTCCTATCTCAACATCGCAGCGATCATCGCCGCCGCAAAGGCGACTGGCGCGGATGCCGTGCATCCCGGTTATGGCTTTCTCGCCGAGAACGAGGATTTTGCGCAAGCGTGCAAGGAGGACGGTCTGGTGTTCATCGGGCCATCGCCCGAGGCGATCAAGGCGATGGGCAACAAGGCCGGCGCCAAGGTGATCATGAGTTGCGCCGGCGTGCCCTGCGTTCCCGGCTATCAGGGCGAGGACCAGGGCGACGACGCGATGCTGCGCGAGGCGCGCCGCATTGGTTTCCCGGTAATGATCAAGGCCGTCGCCGGTGGTGGCGGCCGCGGCATGCGGCTTGTGACGGATGCGGACGCCTTTCCCGACCTGCTGCGCAGCGCCCGCTCGGAAGCGGCGACCGCGTTCGGCGACGGCACCGTCATCCTCGAGAAGGCGATCGCCAATCCGCGCCACATCGAGATCCAGGTATTCGGCGATAGCCACGGCAATGCCGTCCATCTCGGTGAGCGCGACTGCTCGGTACAGCGGCGGCATCAGAAGCTGATCGAGGAGGCGCCGTCGCCGGCGGTCGGGCCGGAGCTGCGCGCGCGCATGGGCGCCGTGGCGGTGCAGGCGGTGAAGGCGCTCGGCTATGAGGGCGCCGGCACGCTGGAGTTCCTGCTCGATGCCGACGGCCAGTTCTACTTCATGGAGATGAACACGCGGCTGCAGGTCGAGCATCCCGTGACGGAGGCGCTGACCGGTCTCGATCTCGTCGAATGGCAATTGCGCGTCGCCGCCGGCGAGCCTCTGCCGTTGCGCCAGGACCAGATCAGCTTCTCGGGTCATGCGATCGAGGTGCGGCTGTGCTCCGAGGATGCCGCGCACGACTTCATGCCGCAATCGGGGCGGATGGCGCTGTGGCAGATGCCGGGGATGATCCGGGTCGAGCATGCGCTGGAGTCCGGCGCGGAGATCCCGCCCCACTACGATTCGATGATCGCCAAGCTGATCAGCCATGCTGCGACTCGTGAGGAGGCGCGCGCAAGGCTGATCGCCGGATTGGAGCAGGCCGTTGCTTTGGGCGTCCCGACCAACCGGGCCTTCCTGATTTCATGCCTGCGGCATCCGGCCTTCGCCGCGGGCAAGGCAACCACCGCATTCATCGCGGCGTATCGTGACGAGTTGCGTGCGCCGGCCGTCGATGCGGCAGACCTCGCGCTGGTCGCGCTGCTGCTCTCCGTCAGCCATCCGCTCGCACATCCCGTCCGCCGCGGCCGCTCGCTCGCGGCCGCCTTCGCGACGCCGCTCCGGTTCGAGATTGCTGGCGAGGTGGCCGAGTGCGAGCTACTGCGCGAGCGTGACGGAAGCTATCGCGTGGCGCGTGGTGATGCAGAGCATCGCTTCGAGATCGTATCGCTCACTGATGACACGATCCGCGTTCATCACGCCGAGATCGTCGAGAGCGCGCGCTTCGTCCGTGACGACGATCGGCTGTTCGTCCAGCATCGCGGTCAGACGCTGGCAGTGCGCGATCTGACGTTGGCGAGGCCGCAATCCTCGGCCGCCACCGGAGGTGATGGCAAGGTCCGTGCGGCCCTGAACGGTCGCGTGGTCGCGGTGCTGGTGAAGCCGGGCGACAGCGTGGTTGTGGGACAGCCGGTGGTGACGCTCGAGGCGATGAAGATGGAGCACGTTCATACTGCCGGCATCGCCGGAACGGTGACCGCGATCGAGGTCGCCGAGGGCGACCAGGTGACGACGGGTCGGATCGTGGTGGAGATTGCGGGCTGATCGTCGCGCAACTGGGCGTGAGTTAGCTCGAGGCATGCTGCACCTCCCTCCCGCTTGCGGGGCGGGGGTCCGCGCGCGCTGAACTCTGTTGTATGCGACTTCGATATTCTCACGGAGTCGTCGCTTCGCGACATGCAGCGTCCCGCCGCTGCATTCTGCAACACTCAAAGGAGGCGGTTCGCCGGTTGCGCAGATCATCGTCGACATCGTCCACGGTGGGAGCGCAGATCACGTGGAGCGCGACACGTGGACCCCCACCCGCGACCCCTCCTCGCAAGGGGGAGGGGAGTGCATTGCTGTCGAGGCGAGGGGGCAATTCTACCATCAAAGACGTGAAATCAACTGCGCTGTTTCAAGGGCGCGGTGCCGACCCCTAATCCCTCAAACGGCAACAATGCCGATCGTGGCTCTGTTGCGCGGCCGACGCGCGCCTCACGGATGCAATTGCCGCCTCAGCGCCGCGACCAGCCGTGACGTCTGGAACGGCTTCGACAGCAGCGGTGCCGTGGCGAATTCTTCCGGGCATTGATCGACGGAATAGCCGGTGACGGCGACGAAGGGCACGCCGGCCGCGGCCAAAGCGCGCGCGATCGGCGCCGATGTTTCCCGCCCGAGATTGACGTCGAGCACGGCAAGATCGCAGTGATTCCGCTCGAGCAGATGGAGGGCTTTGTGCACGGTCGGCGCCACGCCGACCACCGTGAATCCGGCGGCTTCGAGCTCGACCGCGAGGTCGAAGCCGATCAGGGGATCGTCCTCGACGATCAGGAGGTGAGTCTTCTCACTGGCGCGCATGATGATGGTCGCGGCTGAGGCGTTGCAGGGGGCACCTCAGGTGCCAGCGCAGTCCGGCCGGCAGGAACTGGACCTCGACCGATCCATCAAGGCCAGCGCGCACCAGGTCGGAAATCACCCGGCTGCCGAAGCCGGTGTGCTCGGGCGGCGCCACCTCAGGTCCGCCGCTTTCGACCCAGGTCATGTCGAAGCTGTCGTCGATGCGCGTCCAGCGGACCGCGATCCGTCCGTCGTGGTTCGACAGCGCACCATATTTGGCGGCGTTGGTGGCGAGCTCGTGGACCGCCATGCCGATCGACTGCGCGGCCTCTGGCGTCAGCTCGATCGGCGGTCCGTCGATCGCGATGCGGTCGCCGATCAAGTCGCTGAACGCCCCGAGCTGCGAGCGGACCAGGCCGCCGAGTGGAATGAAACGCCAATCGTTCTGAATCAGGAGATCCTGATTGCTCGCGATCGCCTGCAGGCGCTCCAGAAACCGGTTGAGGTCGAGCTGGCGGCCGTGACGGGTCATCTGCCGGGCGATCGCCTGCACCAGCGACAGCAGGTTCTTGCTGCGGTGGTTCACCTCGGCCAGCAGGGTGCGCAACTGCTCCCTTGTCTGGCGCTTGTCGGTGATGTCACGCACGATCTTGGAGGCGCCGATGATCCGGCCGTTCGAATCCCGGACCGGCGAGACTGTGACCGACACGTCGATGAGCGCACCATCCTTGCGCAGGCGGATGGTCTCGAAATTGTCGATGATCGCGCCGGATAGGACGGTGGCGAGGATCCGGTCCTCCTCGGCCTGGCGCTCCTGCGGGATGATCGTGCGGATCGAGCGGTTGATCATCTCGCCTTCCGAGAAGCCGAAGATCCGTTCGGCGCTCTTGTTCCAGCTGGTGATCGTGCCGTCCAGCGTCTTGCTGACGACGCCGTCCGAGGACGAGGCGACGATGGCCGCGAGCATCGCCGCCGCACGCTCGGCCTTCTTCGACAGCGTGACGTCGCGGATGATTCCGGAGATGCCGACGATCACGCCGGTGCTGCTGCGGATCGGTGAAAACGTGATGGAGACCTCGATCGGGCGTCCCTGCTTGGTCAGCCGGACGGTCTCGAAGCTCTCGACCGCTTCGCCCGCGTTGACCCTGGCGCGCAAGGCGCTCGCTTCTTCCGCCAGCTCGGGGGGAACGATCTCGGAGACGGATCTGCCGATCATTTCAGCCGCGGTGAACCCCAGCATCCGCTCGCTGGCCGCGTTCCAACTGCGGATGACGCCGTCGGCGGTGGTGCTGACAATGGCGTCGGCCGAGGACTCCACGATCGCCGCCAGATAGGCCGTGTCGTCGTCGGTCGCGCGTGGGGCGGGGGAGGCGCCGGGCATTCCGTGCACGTCGCAGGCTCCTTGCTAACAGGTCGGTAGAGAAGACGCCGTGCACCAGATTACCAACTTGTTTGTGTGCAAATGCAAGGGCTATCTCGATCGCTGCTTGTTGTTGGTCTTCCCGGCAACGAGGACAGGGCGATTTGCCGTCAGCAGACCCGTTTGGGGCCATGCGACGTGCTCCAGCTCACGACGGCGAACACACAAAACGCAGGCTTGAGCGTTTCGTTCCGGAGGATCTTGCTAAATTGCCGGCGAAGGTGCCGTATCATCGGGCGCCAGGGCCCACTCTTGCGTCCGGACGCCGCCGACCATGGGGCTGAGGCGCAATCCAAAGGCGAATTTGTCCACAACTACTTCCTAAGGCTGAGGATATAGCCTGCCAGGTCGGTCGCATCGTTCGCACTGAGCGGATTGTTGGCCATCGTCGCGTGGGGAAGCAGGAGGAACTTGACCAGCATGTCCTTCGTCACTCCGTCCCTGGCCGCGATGGCGACAAACGGCCGGGCGCGGCGGAACTTGGTCGGCTCGGTGGCCACCGCATGGCAGGCGGCGCACCAGCGCTCGGCGAGCTGGCGGCCGTGGTCGAGATCCTCGGCGGCCGCCGAGGCGGAGAGCAGGACCAGCAGCAGCAGTGATGGTACGGAGGCACGTCGCACGCCCGGCTCTCCTCACAGCGGCTGGTCGTCGTCGGTCGACGGCTGGTCCTGCAGCGAGACGATGTCACCGCCGCCGAACTCGTCCTCCGGCGGCGGATAGACCCACGTGTGGTCGCGCACGTTCCTGACGCCCTGGACGCTCTTGGCCGCCATGATCGCCGTGGCCCGCTCCTTCTCGTTGCGCACCGCGCCCGTGAGATGCGCGATGCCGTTGCGGACGACGACGTTGAAGCGGCAATGCTTGCAGGCGGCCTGGTCGAGCGAATCGAGAATGGCGCTGCGGATCCCGTCATCGTCGGGGGTAGGGCCCGGAACGGCAGTGGCGAGGTCGGCCACGGTTTGCAGGAAATCCGTGTGTGTCACCACGCCGGCCAGCCGGTCGCCACTCATCACAGGGAGACGCTTGATGTTGCGCTTCTCCATGATCTCGGCGATCTCCGCCAAGCTGGCATCGGCGCTGACCGTGACCGGAGGCTGGCTCATGATGTCGCCGACCGTACGGCCGTGGGAATGGACGAAGTCGGCTCCGATGCGGCCGCGGCCGACCAGGAGGTCGAGCCAGCGGCCTTGCCTACGTTCGGTGCCGAGCTCGGTGCGGCGCAGGAAATCACCGTCCGTGACCATGCCGACGAGCGTTCCGGACGCGTCGACCACCGGCAGCCCGCCGATGTGGTTGCGCAGCATGATCCGCGCCGCCTCGGCCACCGGGGTTCCGGGCGTCACCGCGATCACGGATCTGGTCATGATTTGATGAGCGCGCATGTCGTCGTCTCGTGCTGCGATCGCAATCGGCGGAGAATAGCTGCGCGGCATCGCGCGCGCTTGACCAGGATCAATCCGAGGTCGTGCCGCCCTACACGATCCTAGAAGTCTTGTTGCCCCAATAGCGGTCGCGCAGGAGACGCTTGTAGAGCTTGCCGGTCGGCAGCCGCGGCAGCTCCTTCTCGAAATCGATCGAGCGCGGCACCTTCTGTCGCGACAGCGATTGCCGGCAGAACGCGATCAGCTCCTCTTCCAGCTCAGGCCCAGGCATGATGCCCGACATCGGCTGGACCACCGCCTTCACCTCCTCGCCGAGATCGGAATTGGGCACGCCGAACACGGCGGCATCGGCGACCTTCGGATGCGTGATCAGCAGGTTTTCGCATTCCTGCGGATAGATGTTCACGCCGCCGGAGATGATCATGAAGGTGGCGCGATCGGTGAGATAGAGATAGCCGTCGGCATCGACATAGCCGACGTCGCCGACCGTGCTCATCGTGCCGTCGGCCGAGCGTGCCTCCTTGGTGCGCTCGGGGTCGTTGAAATACTCGAACGGCGATCCGGTCTTGAACCACACCGTGCCGGCCGTTCCGATCGGGCACGGCTGCATGTTCTCATCGAAGATGTGCAGGTCGCCGAACAGCACCTTGCCGACGGTGCCGCGATGCGCGAGCCATTCCGCGCTGTCGCAGGCGGTGAAGCCGAGGCCTTCGGTGGCGCCGTAATATTCGTGGATGATCGGCCCCCACCATTTGATCATGTCCTCCTTGACCTGTGCCGGGCACGGCGCGGCGGCATGGATCGCGACTTCGAGCGAGGAGAGGTCATAGCGCGTGCGGATCTTTTCCGGCAGTTTCAGCATGCGCGAGAACATCGTCGGTACCAATTGCGTATGCGTGATGCCCCATTGCTCGACCAGTTGCAGGTAGCGCTCGGGGTCGAACGTCTCCATGATGATGGCGGTGCCGCCGACGCGGATGGTGAGGTTGACCGCGGCCTGCGGCGCGGAGTGATAGAGCGGCGCCGGCGACAGATAGATCATGCCTTCGCGATAGCGCCACAGCTTCTCCAGGAAATCGAAGATCGGCAGCTGCTGCACTGGCGGCTGCTCGGGCAGCGGCCGCAGGATGCCCTTCGGCCGGCCCGTGGTGCCGGAGGAATAGAGCATCGCGGTGCCGACGCATTCGTCGGCAATCGGCGTCGCCGGCAGGCCGGCGGTGGCCTCCGCGAGGCCGACGATCCGCTCGCTCTCGCCGGGGCCGTCGGCGACGATGCAGAGCTCGATGTCGGGCGCCTCCTTCAGCGCCTCGCGCGCGACCTCGAGCTTGGCGAGGGAGGTGATCAGAAGCCGCGACCGGCTGTTGTTGAGGATGTAGGCCAGCTCGCCGGGCGTGAGGTAGGAGTTCACGCAGGTGAAATACAGCCCGGAGCGCTCGCCTGCGCCGCACGCTTCCAGATAGCGGCTGTTGTTCTCCATGAAGATCGAATAGTGGTCGAGCCGCTTCAGGCCGCGCTTGCGGAACAGATGCGCCAGCCGGTTGCTGCGCGCCTCCAGCTCGCGATAGGTCACGGCCTCGCCGGTCGAGGCCATGATGAAGGCGGGCTGCAACGGGCGCAGCCGGGCGTGCTTGCCGGTGTACATGTGTCCTCCCTTCCGACGCCGGCCGGAGGTACGGTGGTGGAGGGCCACAGGGCAAACGTCACGCCGACGATGTTCTCGTCGCGCCCTCGGGCCGTTTCCTTCCGCGCGTACCATCCTTACGGGACGGCATGTCGTTGTTTGCGGCCAATCTAGCGGACAGGTTCCGGGCTCTCAACAGGCCTCTCAGCCCTTTGGCTGAGGAGGGAAGGGATGGGCGCGGCCGGGGTTCTGGCATAACATGGTCAGGCATTCCAACGAATGACGTCTCAAAGCCAAGAAACTCCGGGAGAGATCATATGAAATCGGGCTTGCTGGCTGTTGCTGCCGTCGGTGCGCTGCTTGTGGCGGCGCCGGCGTCGGCACAGGTCAAGATCGGCATCCTCAACGACCAGTCCGGCGTCTACGCGGACTATGGCGGCAAGTACTCCGTCGAGGCCGCCAGGATGGCGATCGAGGATTTCGGCGGCGAGGTGCTGGGGCAGAAGGTCGAGCTGGTCACCGCCGACCACCAGAACAAGCCGGACCTCGCCTCGTCGATCGCGCGGCGCTGGTACGATACCGAGGGGGTCGACATGATCACGGAGCTGACGACCTCGTCGGTCGCGCTCGCCATCCAGGATCTGTCGAAGGAAAAGAAGAAGATCGACATCGTCGTCGGTGCCGCGACCTCGCGCATATCAGGCGATGCCTGCACGCCCTACGGCTTCCACTGGGCCTATGATACCCGCGCGCTCGCGGTCGGCACCGGCGGTGCGCTGGTCGAGTCCGGCGGCGATACCTGGTTCTTCATGACCGCGGACTACGCCTTCGGCTATGCGCTGGAGAAGGACACCAGCGACATCGTGACGTCGAAAGGCGGCAAGGTGCTGGGCTCGGTGCGCATCCCGCTCAACTCGTCGGACTTCTCGTCCTTCCTGCTGCAGGCGCAGAGCTCGAAGGCGAAGATCATCGGGCTCGCCAATGCCGGCCTCGACACCACCAACTCGATCAAGCAGGCGGCCGAGTTCGGCATCGTCAAGGGCGGCCAGAAGCTCGCCGGCCTGCTGATGACCTTGTCGGAGGTGCATGGCCTCGGGCTGGAGGCGGCGCAGGGTCTGATCCTCACCGAAGGCTTCTACTGGGATCGCGACGACAAGTCCCGCGCCTTCAGCGAGCGCTTCATGAAGCGGACCGGCCGGATGCCGAGCATGATCCACGCCGGCACCTATTCCGCGACAGTGTCCTATCTGAAGGCCGTCAAGGCCGCCGGAACCAAGGACTCCGATACGGTCGCGGCCAAGCTGAAGGAGTTGCCGGTCGACGACGCCTTCGCGCAAGGCAAGGTGCTCGCCAACGGCCGCATGGTCCACGACATGTACCTGTTCGAGGTTAAGAAGCCGTCGGAGTCGAAGAAGCCGTGGGACTACTACAAGCAGCTCGCCACGGTGCCCGGCGACAAGGCGTTCTTCACCGCCAAGGAGAGCGGCTGTCCGCTGACGAAGTGATCGCGCGCCAGAACATTGGTGCCGCCCCGGCGAAAGCCGGGGCCCATACCGCGTGATCTCTGAACAGGGCAGGCTGCACGTCGACCCGCCGCGCAACAAACATCCGTCGGTGGCTATGGGTCCCTGCGTTCGCAGGGACGACAGCGGGGGACTGGGCGGTCAGCCGTGCAGCATGCGCCAGAGGATGGCGATGAGCGAACCGACCAGCAGGACCGAGCCTGCCAGGGCCTGCACGCCAAAACCGGGGCCGCGCTTCTCGGCGGCCTTGGCGTAGGACACCATGTACATCGCGCGCCCGGCGATCCAGACCAGGCCGATCAGTGCGGCGATGACATCGCTGACATAGATCGCGAACAGCCACAGTGCCGGCAGGAAGATCGGCAGCCATTCCAGCGTATTCATCTGCACGCGGAAGGTGCGCTCGAAATCGGCATTGCCGGTGGTCGCGGGCGCCTTCACGCCGAACGTGGCGCGCGCCTGCGCGACGCGGACGGCCATGTAGAAGTAGAGCATGAGCGCGAGCACGGTGACGAGTGCGGTGAAGTGATACATGCGCGGTTCCCCCTGATGACGGCTTCTTAATATCCGGTCAGTTCGAGATAGCCCACCCCGGTGTGGCTGCCCTTGAAGCTGATCGGCCCTTCCCAATAGGGCACGCGCGTGCCCATCCAGGCGTTTGGATTGAGCGCTGCGGTGTCGATGGCGATGCCGAGCGCTGATATCTCGACACGCCAGCCGACCGGAAGCCTGCGCTCGCCGATCGCAACTGTCTCTGTCGGCGTCATGACGATGCCCCCGGGGCCGAGCGCATGCGAGGCGCCGTCAGCCGTGATCCAGGTCCCCGATGTGTAGTCGCCACTGCCCTGCCGCATCCGGTACAGCATCAGCTTCTCGCCGCCGGCAAAATGCAGCGCGAACCAGTCCCAGCCGCTCTGGTCGGAGGCCAGCGGCTGGCTGCTCCATTCGCGGTCGAGCCAGGCCTGGCCCGTGACCTCGATTGGTAGATTGTCGAAGCTGATGCGGCCTCGGGCGCGGTAGAACGGCTGGCTGTAGTAGTACGATGCCTGGCCGCGCTCGGATTTGCGGCTGTAGCCGCCGATGCCCTGCAGCACCACCGGCCTGTCCGCCTCCAGATGCAGTGCGTAGGAGAAGTCCGGCCCGACGGCGCTCATGTCCAGAGGCGCCAGCGCTCGATCGTCGGTCGCGGCGGTGCCGCGCAGCTGCCAGTCGTCGATCCAGGCCTGGAACGGCTTGGCCTCGACGCCGGACTGGCCGACGCCGCCGCGTGCGAATTTTTCGGCAGAGCGGTGACTGTCGGCACGCGTCACCGCGGCATGCGCCATCCAGAGCTGCTGATTGTCGAAACCTTCGCCCTGCGGCCCCGGCCGGGCCGCCGAGCGGAACAGGGTCCATTGCAGGCCATAGGCCTTGCCGCTGGAATCGGCGAGGTTGGCTGTGACGTACCACCATTCGATGCGGAAATCGTCGTGCGGCCCGTGATCCGCAGGGAAGCTGAACTCTCGTCCGGGCGTCACCGGCGCAAAGCCGTCGGCGCTATCGCTCAGTCCCGCAAAGCCCTGCGCGCGCGCGAGGCGAGGCAGCGCCAGCAGGCCGAGCCCGCCGATCAGCATGCGTCGCGAAATGGTCGCTCTAGCGCTCAATGATGAAGGTCCTGACGAGATCGGCCGGCTGCATCCGCGCCAGCCGCAGCACCGGCAGCAGCGAGGCGATCAGCGCCGCGATGAGCGTGACGATCAAGAGCCGGATGAGCTGCAGCGGAAACACGTCGAACGGCAGCCGCCAGCCGAATGCCTTGACGTTGACGATCGCGATCAGGCACCACGCCACCACAAGCCCGAGAGGCAGCGCCAGCAGCGCGGTGAGGCCGGCAAGCGACAGCGTCTTCAACAGCTCGACCTCGGCGAGCCGCCGCCGCGTCAGCCCGATTGCCCATAAGGGTGCGAGCTGCGGCAGCCGCGAGTTCGCCAAGGTCAGCAGGCTGGTCAGCAGCGCGATCGCGGCGACGCCGAGCGTGAAGGTGTTGAGCGCGCCGGTCACCGCAAAGGTGCGGTTGAAGATCTGTTTCGATTCCTGCTTCACGGTGGCCTGGTCGACGACGTTGCGACTATCGAGGCCGAACTTGTTGGTGAGCCCCGTGATCAGCCCCGGCACGTCGGCGGCCGCCGCGCGCACGGCCATGCGCGTCATGGGCGTCGCCGGGAAGCGGCGTGTCAGCGCGGCGACGTTGACCGTGATCTGGCCCTTGGGATTGCCGTAGTCGGCATAGATGCCGGCGACGGTGATGCGCCAATCGCCGCCGGGCGCGGGAAGGTCCAGGCTGTCGCCAAGGGATAGATTGAGCCGCCGCGCCAGCTGCTCGCTGACGAAGCCGGCGTCGCCACGCACCAACTGCTTCCACGCGTTGTCGACGGCCTGCAGCAGCGGCCAGTGGTCGCGATAGGTGTCGTGATCGGGCAGGCCGAGAATGTCGACCGACGCGCCCGCAAGCTGCGCCTCGGCGCGGCCGCCCGGCAGCACCGCCTGCACCTCGGGCCGCGCGCGCAGCCAAGCCTGGACGTCGCGCGCCTGCGCTTCGTCCGACGCGCTGATGTAGATGTCGGCCGCGAGGCGGCCGTCGAGCCAGACCAGGAAGGTGCGGCTGAAGGTTTCGACCATCGTGGCGACGCCGACGTTGACGGCGAGCGCCATCAGCAGCGCCATCAGCGCGAGCGACAGGCCCGAGATCTGCTGGCGGCTGTCGGCCCAGAACCATTGTGCCAGCGCCGCCCGCGCGCCGCGCTCACCGAGCCGCAGCACCAGCTCCAGGATCGCGGGCAGCAGCAGCGCCGCGCCGAGCATCATCGCCGCGAGCACGCCGAAGCCGGCGAGCAGCGACTGCCCGAGCCACAGCAGCAGGCCGGCGGTAACGAAGAAGGCGAGCGCGACCGCGCTCTGCAATCGCAGCCAGCGCCGCTGCGCCTCCTGCCACGCATAGGGTTGCGCGGTGGAGAGGATCGGCAGCCGCATCGATTTGATCAGGCTCGTCGTCGCGGCTGCGAGCGCGCCGGCGATGCTGATGACGAGGCCTGCAAACCACCATTCGGGTTGCAGGCTCAGCTCGCCCGGCACCTGCGCGCCATACAGCCCGCGCAGCGACGCTGCCACGTTCGGCAACAGCGCCGCAGCTATGAAATAGCCACACACCAGCCCGATCAGGCCGGTCGCCAATGCGAATGCGATGAGCTCGCCGATCAGCACGCCATTGAGCTGGCGCGCCGACACGCCGCAGGCGCGCAGGGTGCGCAGCACCGGCAGGCGCTGCTCGAAGGCAAGCCCGATGGCGGAGTTGACGATGAACAGGCCGACGACAAAGGACAGCAGGCCGAACGCGGTGAGGTTGAGGTGGAAGCTGTCGGTCAGCCGCTCCAGGTCGGTCTCGGCCTCCGGCTGCACGAGCTGCAGCCGGCCGTCCGCCAACGACTGCAACGGCTGTCGCTGGCCTTGCGTCTTGCCGACCAGCAGCCGCGAAATCTGGCCGGGCTTGCCGAGCAGCCGCTGCGCGTCGCTGATATCGACCACGAGCACGCCGGGCGCGAGCTGCTGCTGCGCCATCAAAGGCGGCAGCATGGCGTCGTTGCTGAGCCGCGGCATCGCGCCGTCTTTGAGTCCGAGATCGGCCAGTGTCACCGGCGAGATCAGCGTGCGATGCGGCGGTGTCAGAAACGCCTCGAGCTCGCTGCGGCCGACCATCGGCGCTTCGCCGACCTCCCTGGGAATGCTGAACGGCTCGATGCCGAGCAGTCTGATCGAGCGGCCGTCGATTTGCACGCGGCCCTCGAGCACCGGCGACACCGGCCAGCCGGCGCGGCGCAATTCCGCGAACACGCTCTGCGGCAGCATCTTGCCGTCGGTCGCGACCAGCATCGGCGTGCGCGCGCCGCCAAAGATCGCCGCGGCGCGGTCATAGGAGCTGCGCGCCTGCTGGTTCAGCGCCTGCACGCCGCTCCACAGCGCCGTCGCCGAGATCAGCCCGATCAGCAAGGTCGCGAGCTGCATCGGATGTCGCCGCCAGTGGCTGAGCAGCACCGCCAGAATCCAGAGCGCGCGTCTCATGCGACGCGTCCGGCATGCAGATGCACATGGCGGTCGAGCATCGCGGCGAGCCGGGTGCTGTGCGTCACCATCAGGAAGCCGCAGCCGGTGCGCGCGACGAGGTCGCGCGTCAGCGCCATCACCTCGTCGGCGGTGTCCTCGTCGAGATTGCCGGTCGGCTCGTCCGCGAGCAGCAGGACCGGCTTGACGGCTAGCGCGCGGCCGATCGCGACGCGCTGCTGCTGTCCGCCCGACAATTGCTCCGGATAGCGCTTGAGCAGCGACTTCAGCCCGAGCCGCTCGACAAGCTCGGTGTGCCACGCCGGATCATGCCGACCGGCCAGCCGCGCCTGGAAACTGAGATTGTCCTGAACCGACAGGCTCGGCACCAGATTGAACTGCTGGAACACGAGGCCGAGCCGCTCGCGCCGGACCGCCGCGCGTCCAGCATCGTCGAGCGTGCCGACCGAAGCGCCGTCGAGCAGGATGTCGCCGCCGTCGGCGGCATCGAGCCCGGCGATGAGATGCAGCAGCGTGCTCTTGCCGGAGCCGGATTCACCGGTCAGCGCGACGCGCTCGCCGGAGGAGACGTCGAGGTCGACGCCACGCAGGACGTGGATCGGCTCGCCGCCGGATCGATAGGACTTGGTGAGATGACGGACGCTGAGCACGAGCATGATCGGGGTTGTTGCGTCACAACATAACAAGGGCCAACGCGAACATCACGCGCTCGTTCTTCATGACGCCCCTGATGTGATGCCGGCCGCGTGCAATCAGGTTGCGAGGGTATCGCGATGCAGCCCAAGGGGGCGGATTCCCGCGTTGCAGCAATAACTTAGCTCGCCAGCCGGTTGCCTGCAAAGCCCCTTCGTGGGTAGCATCGTCAAAACGCCCGGACGACAGGGGCGGATCATGACAGAATGGGGAAGGACCATGGCCGCGCCAACGACGCTGAAGGGCACATCCCGCGCAAGCGCGACGCCGAAAGGCGCCTGGAAGATCACCTTCCTGCTGTTCCTGTTCATGCTGGTGAACTTCGCCGACAAGATCGTGGTCGGGCTCGCCGGCGTGCCGATCATGACCGAGCTCAATCTGAACGCCGAGCAGTTCGGCCTGCTGGGCTCGTCCTTCTTCTTCCTGTTCTCGATCTCGGCGATCGTCGTCGGCTTCGTCGTCAACCGGGTTCCGACGCGCTGGGTGCTGCTGGTGCTGGCGCTGATCTGGGCGCTGGCGCAATTCCCGATGGTCGGCACCGTCGGCTTCACCACGCTGCTGATCTGCCGCATCATTCTCGGCGCCGGCGAAGGTCCCGCGGCGTCCGTCGCCGTTCACGCGGTCTACAAATGGTTCCCGGATGAGAAGCGCGCGATGCCGACCGCGATCCTGTCACAGGGATCCGCCTTCGGCGTCATTCTCGCGGTGCCGGCGCTGAACTGGATCATCGTGAATCACGGCTGGCACTATGCCTTCGGCGCACTCGGCGTGGTCGGGCTGATGTGGAGCGTGGCGTGGCTGTGGCTGGGCAAGGAAGGGCCGCTGGCGGAGGTCGAGCTCGCCGGATTGCGCGAGCGGCGCGTTCCCTATCTGCAACTGCTGACGTCGCGGACCTTCGTCGGCTGCGTCGCCGCGACCTTCGGCGCCTATTGGGCGCTGTCGCTCGGGCTGACCTGGTTCACGCCGTTCCTGGTGAAAGGCCTCGGCTTCTCGCAGCAGCAGGCCGGCTTCATCTCGATCCTGCCCTGGATCTTCGGCGCGTGCGTGGTGCTGACCACGGGCTTTGTGTCGCAGACGCTGATGGCGCGTGGCGTCTCCACGCGCATGGCCCGTGGCGTGCTCGGCGCGACGCCGCTCGTGATCGGCGGCGGGCTGATGGCGATGATGCCGCATGTCGACGCCGCTTCGGCAAAGATCGCACTGCTCGTGGTCGGATCGGGATTGTGCGGCTCGATCTACGTCGTCTGCCCGCCGATGATCGGCGAATTCACCCCGGTCACGCAGCGCGGCGCCGCCATGGCGATCTACGGCGCGCTCTATACGCTCGCCGGCATCGTTGCGCCCCTCGTGATGGGCAAGATGATCCAGGCCTCCGGCAGCCTGCTCGAAGGCTACATGTCCGGCTTCACCATCAACGCGGTGATCATGGTGATCTCCGGCCTCCTCGGCCTGGCCCTGCTCTGGCCGAACAGCGAACGCACCCGCCTGCAGGCGCATCAGGCTGTCGCGCCGGAATTTGCGTGAGCGCTGCCTTAGAACTCGGCCTTAACGCGGCCTTGCGCAACACAGGTTGCTATGATCTCGACTGTCGTCCCCCGGCCTGACCGGGGGACTCAGTATGCAGAGGCGGTTGTGCATGGGCCGATAAGCCGCCGGATGCTGGATGCCCCGCCTATGCGGGGCATGACGGCTGCGAGTGTCGTTTGGCTACGGCAAGGCCGTGCCGATCAATCCTCGCTGTCGTCCCGGACAAGCGCGCGGAACGCGCGCGCAGATCCGGGATCCATAACCCCAGGGAGTTGTTCGAGGCACGATCGTCAATCATTTTCGCCCAGCACGTCCGCCGCGGCGTATGGGTCCCGGGTCGGCGTCCGCCAATGCTGCGCATTGTCGGGACTTGCCCGGGACGACACCGAATGTGAGGCGCGCATCGGGGTCATGCGGCGCAAGTCCAGGTTGGCTTTCTCCTTATTGCACCCCGCTTCGCGCACCCCTGACCAGTCGACCCGGCCGCGCGCCCGTCGCCTCGCCGTGGCGGCGCGTCACCACGCCCGACACGATCGTCGCCTCATAGCCGTCGACATCCTGCATCAGGCGGCGACCGCCGACCGGCAGGTCGTAATGCACCTTGGGCGGATGCAGGTGCAGCCGGTCGTAGTCGATGACGTTGATATCCGCCCTGTAGCCTGGCGCGAGCAGGCCGCGATCGTCGAGGCCGACCGAGAGCGCGGTCTTGCGCGACTGCGCGGCGACGACGAAGGGAATCGACAGTCTGTCGCCGCGCTTGCGGTCGCGGGTCCAGTGCGTCAGCAGATAGGTCGGGAAGCTGGCATCGCAGATGATGCCGCAATGCGCGCCGCCGTCGCTGAGGCCGGGCACGCTGCGCGGGTCGCGCAGCA
The DNA here is from genome assembly GCF_032381555.1 of Bradyrhizobium sp. SZCCHNPS1003. NCBI lineage: Bacteria > Pseudomonadati > Pseudomonadota > Alphaproteobacteria > Hyphomicrobiales > Nitrobacteraceae > Bradyrhizobium > Bradyrhizobium sp. SZCCHNPS1003. Next base: position 19,314 of record NZ_JAUHIU010000007.1, on the reverse strand, counting down.
TCTCGTAGGTGGCATCGAGATTGCCGTCGGAATAGTTGAGGAACGGCACGTAGAGCATGCCGCGCCCGCCATCTGTGAGCATCGCGTCATAGGCCAGTTCCTCGGGACGACAGCCGCGCGCGCGGGCCTGGGCGCCGAGTGACCGCTCCGGCGGCTGCTCATAGTCCGGCGGATCGCCGAGCAGATACATCTTGTCGTAGTTCGGCTTGAAGAACAGCGGGTCGTCGGTCGCGCTGGCCTGCTCGCCCAGGATGGCCGCGCGCAGCTCCGGATCGCGCATCCGCGCGACGCGCTCATCCAGCGGCAGATGCGCGATCGCCTGGTAGCTCGGATGCGTCTGCAGCGGGTTGCGCGACAACTCCAGCCCAAGCAGCAGCCCGACCGGGCGCGCCGCGATCTGCGCCGTCACCGACAGGCCGCGCGCGGCGGCGGCGTTGATCTCGGCCAGCGTCTGCCGCCAGCGCTGCGGCGCGCGGTCGTTCTGGGTCACCGAGAACGAGATCGGGCATTTCGTCGCGTCGGCGATGCGCAGCATCATCGGCAGGTCTTCGTGGATCGTGGAGATGTCGAGCACGAATTGCAGCACGCTGCGGCCGGCGCTGTGCATGGCCTGCGCGATCGTCGTCAGCTCGTCCTCGCCGGCCTTCAGGGTCGGCGTGTAGTCGCCGGTCGAGGTCCGATGATTGAGCGTGCGCGAGGTCGAGAAGCCGAGCGCGCCGGCCTTGACCGCATCGCGCGCCAGCGCCGCCATGGCGCGATTGTCCTCGGCGGTGGCAGGATCACGGCGCGCGCCGCGCTCGCCCATCACATAGACACGCAGCGCCGCATGCGGCAGCTGCGCGCCGATGTCGAGATCGAAGGCGCGCTTGCCGAGCCACTCCATGTAGTCCGGAAAGCTCTCCCATTCCCAGGGAATGCCGGCTTCGAGCACCGGCTCGGGAATGTCCTCGACGCCCTCCATCAGCTGGATCAGCCGCTGATGATCGGCTGGCCGGCACGGCGCGAAGCCGACACCGCAATTGCCCATGATCGCGGTGGTGACGCCGTTCTGCGACGACGGCGAGATGTCGTGGCTCCAGGTCACCTGGCCGTCGTAATGGGTGTGAACGTCGACGAAGCCTGGGGTCACAAGTTTGCCGCGTGCGTCGATCTCCTCGCGTCCGGCGCCGCCGACCTTGCCGACCTCGATGATGCGACCGTTCGAAATCGCGACATCGGCGTCGTAGAGATCGCCGCCGGAGCCATCGGCAACGGTTCCGCCGCGGATCACGAGATCTGGCTGCGTCATGGCGTGTCTTCCCCGGTCGTTGTTGTTATGGGCACATCATCGGCGGGAAGGCGATGATGTCAACATACGGGGAAGAGGCAGCAGCCTTGCGTCAGCGACCTGATTGTAGGGTGGGCAAAGCGACGCCATAGGCGGCGCGTGCCCACCACCGCGAGCGGGATGGTGGGCACGGCGCGCGATGCTGTCGTCAATCACGACGAGCGTGCCAGGCGCCTTTGCCCACCCTACAAGAAACCTACGCCTTCGCCTTCCTCGGCTCGGTGAAGAACGCGAGCACGATGGTCAGCAGCATGAACACGACGGAGGCGCCGAAAACCCAGCGCGGCGCGTTCATGTCCATGATCCAGCCGAACAGCAGCGGACTGACCACGCCGGCGAAGTTGAAGCCGGTGGAGACGATGCCGAAGGCGCGGCCGGCGGCACCCGGAGGGGCGGCGTTGCGCACCAGCATGTCGCGCGACGGCGCGATTACGCCGCTCATGAAGCCCGCGACCAGCATGATCGTCGTGAGCAGCACGGTCGGCAGGTTGATGAAAGTGATCATCAGCACCAGCACGGCGTTGATCGCATAGGCGACGGCCGCGACCAGATTGTGATGGCGGATGCGGTCGGCGAGCTGGCCGCCGGCGAGCACGCCGACGGCGCTGGCGCCGAGGAACGCGGTCAGTGCGATGTTGGCGGTCGAGAACGAGATGCCGTAGCCGTTCATGAGCGCGACAACGCCGAAGCTGGCGATGCCGGCGTTGGACAGGCTGAGCAGCATGAAGAACACGGTCAGCAGCGTCAGCATCGGCGTCAGCAGGCTAGGCTGTTTCACCTTGCTGCCGTCGGCGCCGGTGTGATGCGGATGCGGCGGCACCTCGGGCACGTTGCCGACGAGCAGCAGCAGCGCGGCGAGCGGTCCGACCAGGCCGGCCGCGATCAGCGCGCCGGAGCCGCCGACGGTGGTGACCAGCGCCGCCATCACGGCGGGCGCGACCGCGCCGCCGAGATAGCCGGCGAAGGTATGCACACCGAACGCGCGGCCCATGCGCTTCTCTTCCATGTGCGCGGCCAGCAGCGCGTAGTCGGAGGGATGGTAGACCGCGTTGGCGAGGCCGAGCAGCACCGCCGAGACGACAAGACTGGCGTAGCTCAGATAAACGCCGAGCATCGCCAGCGACAGGCCACCGAGCGTCAGGCCGATCAGCAGGATGCGGCGGGCACCGGCGCGGTCGACCAGATAGCCGACGGGCGCCTGGGTCAGGGCCGAGACGACCGCGAACACGGTGAGCGGAAAGCCGAGCTCGATGTAGCCGACGCCGAGCTTCTCCTTCAGGTAGGGAAACAGCATCGGCAGCACCAGCATGTGCAGATGGCTGACCCAGTGCGCCAGCGAGATCAGCGCCAATGTGCGCAGCGGCGAGGCGGTTCGGACCGGAGCACCGGCATGTTGCGATGCGGCAAGAACGTCAGCCATGGTCGATCCGTTTGGCTCCCGGCGTCAGTGATGGTCCTGAAGGGCGCGTTGCCGGCAAATCACCAAGGGCTGCCGAATAATGGGCGCGCGACACAACGCCACACTATCGGATTACGGTTCATTGTCCACGAACGCGCGCGCATGGCACCTGCGCGCGCCGGCCGGCATTTTCGGTGCACGGCGACGATTCGGCCAGCCATTCTGGCGCAATGCATGCTCCACGCCGCTCAGGACAGCGATGCAAAGCCAGGATTGCCGTCGACGCCCGAGAGCGTGACCTTGTTAGTTCCGACCAGCACCAGCTGACCGTTGCGCAGGTGGCTCGCGACCACATCCCAAACCGGCTTGCCGTCCTGTGCGTTCATCGAGGCCCAGCCGGCGACCTTGTAGCTCTTGCGGGCCTCCAGCGGACGGCCATCGTCGAGCGTGAGATCGGAGATGCGGCGGCCGATCGGCTCGGCGGGCGCGCAACGGTAGGACAGCCCGCCCGTGCGCACCATGTCGCCGCCCTGCTGCAGATAGGGATCGGCGTTGAACAGGTTGTCGCAGACGTCCTCGAGCACGTCCTTGATCTCTGCGCCGGTCATTCGCTGCACATAAGTCTCGGGATAGGTGATCGCGGTCTGCGCCAGCACGTCCTCCAGCAGGATGGACTGGTTCGCGAGCAGCGTCGGACCCCAGCGGAATCCGGGCGACAGCGCGATCTCGGCATCGAGCTCGCGGCGCAGCGCCGCGCAGATCAGGTCGTCGGTCGCGCCTTCGAAATTGCCGCGCCGGTACAGCAGCCGGTCCGACGTCGCGAGCTTCTCGCTCCAGGCCGCGACCTGCGGCTGCTGGGTCTGGTCGATCAGCGCCTGCATCGCAGGATCCGGCTTCAATAGCTCCGAGTAGATGGGCAGCAGCCGGTAGCGCGCGTCGGCGACGCGCCCCTTGCCGACGTCGAGATCGAGCACGGCGAGGAATTTGCCGTTGGAGCCGGCACTGGTGACGAGCGTCGCGCCCTTGGCATTGCTGACCGCGACCGGTTGCGGAACCGCGTCATGGGTATGGCCGCCGAGGATGACGTCGATGCCGGTGACGCGGCTCGCGAGCTTGAGGTCGACATCCATGCCGTTATGCGACAGCAGGATCACGGCATCGACCTTGTCGGCGCCGCGCAGGCCATCGACCAGCTTCTGCAGCTCCTCCTCGCGGATGCCGAACGTCCAGTCCGGCGTGAAGCGGCGCGGATGCGCGATCGGCACGTAGGGGAAGGCCTGGCCGATCACGGCAATGCGGGCGCCGCCGATCTCCTTGATGGTGGCCGGCTTGAATACGCGGCCGGAGCCGTGATCGAACGCCTTGGCGTCGTTGAACGCGGCCTCCTCGGTCAGGAACACGTTCTGCGCCAGGAACTCGCCCTTGAAGCGGGCGAGGTTGGCGCGCAGCGCCTCCTCGCCATAGGTGAACTCCCAGTGCCCGGTCATGGCGTCGATGCCGAGCAGGTTGGCGGCGCTCACCATGTCGGCGCCCCGCATCGCATTGGCAAGTCCGGTGCCCTGCCAGAGATCGCCGCCATCGAGCAGCACCGAGCGATGGTCTCCGGCATCGGCGCGCAGCTTGTCGACCAGGGTTTTCAGATGCGCGAAGCCGCCCATCCGGCCGAAGCGCCCGGCGTACTTCTCGAACTCGAACGAGGTGAACGCGTAAGCCTCGGCGCTGTCGGGCCGGATGCCGTAGCGGTCGAGGAAGGCGCGCTCGACCAGATGCGGCGGCCGTCCCCACATCTCGCCAATGCCGAGATTGACGCTGGGCTCGCGGAACAACAGCGGTCGAAGCTGCGCATGCGTGTCCGTGATGTGCAGGATGCGGGCGTTGCCGAACTTCTCGATGTCGTAGAGGCTGACGGTGTCGGCGGCGCGGGCGTTGCGCAGCAGCGCCGGCGCGGCGAGCGCGGCGGCAACTGATGCTTGCAGAAAGTCCCGGCGCCGAATCATGGCTCGCGTCCTAGATCACGATGCGATTCCATGGAATCGCGTCGTGAGCTATCCCTTTGCTTGAACATGATCTCCGCACAAACGCCTTCGGCGTTTGTGCGAGGGAAAGCCGGTTTCCACTTTTCCGGATCATGCTCTACCTGATCTCCATGTCCTTCCAGCGCTGCTTCTCGCTGGTGGCCTGGACGATCGATGCCTTGGCGAGCGCCTCGGCCTCCTGCGCCGATTTCAGCGCAGAATCGAAATTGCCGGAATCGGCTGCCTTCTTCGCGGCATTGAGTGCGGCCTGGGTCACGGTCCATTGGTTGCGCAGACGTCCGGCTTCCTTGTTGGCGCTCTCGGCCGCCGCGACAGCCGCGAGATAGTCGGCCTCCGACGCGGCCCGCGCGGAGCCGGCGCCGACCGCTGATACCATCATGGCGAACACGATCTTTTTCATGACGCTTGCTGTCTTGACATTTGTCATGGCCGCGCTCCCGGTCCTGAAACCGGTAGGCCGTTCGACACGTAGGACAGATAGTATTCGAGGTTGCGGTATTCGTCCGATTGCGGCTCCAGCGGCACGGCGCGCGTCTGGCTGTTGCAGGTGACGAAGCGCCGGCTGATCGTGCCCATGCCGCTCCATTCCGAGCGGTAGATCGGCATCGCGTTGAGGATGCCGAGCGCCGGCGCCAGGATCTCTGCGCGGATCCGCTCGCCCGGGCTCTGCACATGGCAGCTCGCGCAGGAGAAGTTCAGCTGGCCGCGGCGGGTGTAGAAATATTCCTTGCCCTTCTCGAACGCCTCGAGCGCACGCGGATCGTCGGGGATCTTGATGTCGAAGCGCTTGCCGCGCGACGTGTACGCCATGTAGGCGGTCAGCGATGCCATCTCGTCCCTGACGTAGGAGTAGGGCTGCTCGCCATTGGCCTCGCGGCAGCGATTCAGCGCCAGCTCGAGGGTGATGACCTTGCCTTCCTTGTCGTCGAAATAGGGATAATTCTGGCGGATGCCGATGCCGCCGTTCGGGAAGCAGTCGGCATAGGTCTTGCCGTTCTTGAACGGCTTGGCGAACATCTCCTTGCCGGCATCGAGCGCGAACTCGTAAGGCGGAAACTGCTCCTTCTCCTCCCACTGCTTGCGCATGTCGGCGTTCATTGAATACGGCCCGTTGACGAAATCGTCGAACGCCACCTTCGGAAACTTCTTGATGAAGTAATCCTGGAACGCCTTGGCGTCGGCAGCCGGGTTCGGCTTGTCCGCGGCCGCAGCGCCGGAGGCGCCGAGAGCGAGCGCGGCCGCGACAGTCAGCGCGAGGCGCAGCGCCCTCATTGGATCGTCGCCGTCAGGCTGTCGGTCGCGCCCTTGCTGTCGACCCAGCTCACCTTGAGCTCGTCGCCCTTGGCCGCGCCCTTGAAGGCGAACTTGACATAGGGGTCCTTCGACACCGCGGTGCCCCAATCGGCCAGGAACACCGTCTTGTCCTTGTGCACGAAGGTGAGCTGCTGGATGTAGTGCGCCGGGATCAACTCGCCCTTGGCGTCCTTGACCAGGCCCGTATCCATCGGGTGCTGGATCAGGGTCTGGACCTCGGCGATGTCGCCGTTCAGGACGGCGCGGACGCGGATGCTCGATGCCATGATGATCTCCTGACCTTAGCCGCCGCAGCCGCCGACGGTGACCTTGACCTCCTTGGTCGCGCTGTAGAGCTTGCCGCCGGATTCGACGAGCGCGATCACGTTGGAGGTCTTGGCCATCTTGAGCCGGTTCGCCACGGCGGGCACGGTGCCCTCGGGGATGTGGTACGACGCCGCCAGCGCGAATGGATTTTCGCTGACGATGAAGGCGATCGAGGTCACGTTCGGCAGCGACGTCGTCACCGCGATCGGCACCACGCCGCCGTTCTCGGCGATCTCCGGTGCGTCCAGCTTGATCTTGTCGGAGGCCTCGTGGTCGCGGCCGTACAGCGTCTTGACCGCGTCAGACGCATTCTTCTGCTTGAAGGCATCTTCCGGATATTTGTTGTCGTTGGTCGCGGCGAAGGCGGGCGCGGCGTGCAGCACGGCGTTGCCGAGGCCGATCAGCGCGACGAGGCCGGCGCCCTTCAGGAACAGGCGGCGGTGGGCCAACGGGCCGAACGAGGCAGTCATGGCGGTCTCCAAACGGAATCAGAGGGTCTGCAGGAAGTCGACGATGGCGCTGATTTCCTGCTCGGTCAGGATGCGGTTGCGGCCGAACGGCGGCATCACCGTCAGCGGATTGCGCCTGGTCTCGTCGTTGAGAATCGCGATCAGCTCGGCGCGGTCGTATCTTGCCTTGAGGTTCTCCAGCTTCGGGCCGATCGAGCCCGGCAGGTCGCCGCCCTTGATCTCGTGGCAGGTCAGGCAGTTGCCCTTGCCGCGGTCGAAGGCGAGCTTCTGGCCGTCGAGGGCACCGGACTGGGCGTGAGCGGCCATGGACATGGCGAGCGAGAGCCCCATCGCCAGGGCGGTACGCAGGACAGGTGTGATCAAGCTGGAGTTCCGACGTCTCGGTGATCTCGGCAATATAGGCGCTGCAAAGCATAAAGACCATCGGCTGACAATGCAGCTATGGTGGCCGCGGCAACGCGGTTAACGAGGCCGTTCATGGGGCGGCCGGGAGAATGGGCATGGCGGAATATGTCGTGGAGTTCGGCCGGGACGGCCGGCCGGTGGAACCGGACGGACGACTGGACGCGGCTGCCTTCCACCGCAATCACCAGCCGATCTGGGCGGTGCTGGGACGGCTGCTTGCGGGCAAGACCGGCGACGTGCTGGAGGCCGGCAGCGGCACCGGCCAGCATGTCGTGCATTTCGCCTCCCAGCGGCCGGATCTGACGTGGTGGCCGAGCGATCTCAACGCCAACCACCTCGCCAGCATCGCGGCGTGGCGCAGGCATGCCGGGCTGTCGAACATCCGTGATGCCCAGCGCATCGACTTGTCAGATCCCGGCTGGCCTGCGGCGTTCCGCGCCGCGGGCGGGCCTTCGCAGCTCACCGCGATCTTTTGTGCCAATGTGATTCACATCGCGCCGTGGTCGGTGGCGGAGGGATTGTTCGCCGGCGCCGGGCAGGCGCTGTCAGCGGACGGCGTGCTCGTGCTCTACGGCCCGTTCAAGCGCGCCGGCAAGCACACTGCGGTCAGCAATGCCGTGTTCGATACCTCCCTGCGCGAGCACAATCCGGACTGGGGGGTGCGCGACATCACCGACCTCGAAGCGCTTGCCGCGCGCCACGGGCTCGCCTTGCGCGAGACGATAGAGATGCCGGCCAACAACATGATCTTGGTGTTCGCGCGAGGTGCGTGACGCGTTCTCCGTCATTGCGAGCGGAGCGGCGGAGCGAAGCAATCCAGCCTTCCGTCGCGGCCCTGATTGCGTCGTCGTCTTCGGCTCCTCGCAATGACGACGGAGGGAGCCGCTCACTCCATCTCCAGCCCGACATGTCGCGCCAGAAACCGCGTGCCCAAGGTGATGAAGCCGGCGCGCTCGCGGTTGTCGGTGCCGTAGCCATGGCCGCCGGCGGCGGGTTCGTAGAACCAGGCATCGTAGCCCATGGCCTGCAGCTTGGCGGTCATCTTGCGCGCGTGGCCCGGATGGACGCGGTCGTCGCGCCGCGTGGTCGCGATCAGGATCGGCGGATAGGGCTGGCCGGGCATTGCGGTGTGATAGGCCGAGTAGGTCGACAACCAGCTCCAATCCTCGTCGCTGTCGGGATCGCCATATTCGGCGATCCAGCTCGCGCCGGCGAGCAGCTTGCTGTAGCGGCGCATGTCGATCAGCGGGATGGTGCAGAACAATGCGCCAAAGCGCTCGGGGTAGCGCACCAGCATGTTGGTGATCAGGATGCCGCCATTGGAGCCGCCTTGCGCCGCGATGCGCTTCGGCACCGTGACGCCGCGGCGGACGAGATCGGCCGCAACGGCGGCGAAATCATCATGCGCGAGCCGCTTGCCGGCATAACGGCCGGCGTCGTGCCAGGCGGTGCCGAACTCGCCGCCGCCGCGGATGTTGGCCTCGACCAGGGTGCCGCCACGCTCGAGCCACAGCTTGCCCAGCGCCGCATTGTAGGCCGGACGGAGCGTGTGACCGAAGCCGCCATAGGCGCTCATGTGCACCGGCGCGTCGCCTGTCAGCTCGGCCGGCCCGGTCTGGGTGTAGGGAATACGCTCGCCATCCACCGAGATCGCCTCGTGTCGCGTGACGACGTGCCCCTCGGCGCTGAAGGTGCGAGGCGCCTGCTTCAGCACGATCGGCGCGGCCAAGCCCTCGATCAGTAGCAGCGACGGCGGCGTCAGCGGATCCTGGATGTTGGCGAGCAGGTCGCCATTGCTTTCCGCCTCGTCGGTGTCGAGCCGCCAGACGTCGACCGTCGCGATCTCCGGCAGGCCGGGGAGCCGCTCGCAGCTCCACGCTTCCGGTGACGGCGTCCACACCTCGAACCTTGCCCTGAGCTCGTCGAGGATCGACAGCACCAGCCGGTCGCCGGCCCAGGACAGGCCCTGCAGCGCGCGTCGCTGCGCCGGCTCGAACACCCGGGTGAAATCGCGGCGCCCGGCAAGGAATGCCGACAGCCGGAGGCCGAGCACCACATCTGCGGGATGGGTGACCTCGCCGACGGTCCAGGGCTGGCGCAGCTTGACCGCCATCCAATCGCCATGCGCTGACATCCAGCAGTCGGTCGGCAGGTCGAGCTTGGTCCGCGCGCCGCTGCCGTCGCCGAGCCATAGATGCTGGTTGAAGAAGTCGATGCCCTCGGCGAACCACACCCGCGCCGGCGCGACGCTGCGATCGACACCGACATGCACCCATGTCGACTGGCTGCCTTCGGCGGCGAAGATCACCTCCGCCTGCTCGACCGGCTGGCCGCGCCGCCAGCGCCGCACCGTCCGTGCGTAGCCCGACGGCGTCGCCATGCCCGGGCCGAACGCGCTCGCCAGCAGTAGCGTGTCGGCATCGAGCCAGGCGGCGCTGCCCTTGGCTTCCGAGAGCGTGAAGCCGTCCGTGACGAAGCGCTTCGTCGCGAGGTCGAACTCGCGCAGCACCACGGCGTCGCTGCCGCCGCGCGACAGGCTCAGCATGGCGCGCTCATGCGCCGGCGGCAGGCTCGAGACGCCGTTCAGCGCCCAGTCCTCGCCTTCGTCGGCAGCGAGTCGGTCGATGTCGAGCAGGTCATCCCATTGCGGTTGCGCCTCGCGGAACTCCGCCATCGTCGTGCGCCGCCACACGCCGCGCGGATGCGCCGCGTCCTTCCATTGATTGTACAGCAGCCCGCCGCGGCGGCTCACGAATGGGATGTTGTCCGGCCGGTCCAGGATGGCGGCCAGCGCGTCGCGGTCGCGTTCGAAGGCCGCATCGCCGAACGCGGCGAGCGTGCGCTGGTTCTGCGCCGCGACGAACGCGAGCGCGCGCTCGCCGTCGATCTCCTCGAGCCACAGATACGGATCGTCATCGGGCGCCGCGATGGTCGGACGATCGTCGATTGACATGGCTCAAGCTCCGCGGGCGCCGTTGACGCGAGAATACCATTTGATTAGCCGGGCCGGCCGGGAGTGTCGAATCACGCTCCGTGGCGCGTTCGCCGCCCGCATGGCTTGTCTCCGTTCGCGCCCGTTGCCTCGGGCGCGCGCTTCCCGCAATAGTGCGGCCAAACCAGCAAAGCAGGAGCGTGCGCGCCACGCCTCCGGATACCTGAGATGATCGATCTGACCGTGAGCGAAGACACCTCCGATGATGCCCGCGCTCGCCGTAACGTGGCGCGGCTCGCGGCCGCCCAGGCGCTGACTGGCGCCAACTCGGCCGTGATCTTCGCCACCGGCGCGATCGTCGGCGTCACCATCGCGCCGAGCATCGGGCTCGCGACCGTGCCGATCTCGATGTATGTCGTCGGCCTCGCCGCCGGCACCCTGCCGACCGGCGCGATTTCGCGCCGCTATGGCCGCCGGGCGGCCTTCCTGATCGGCACCGGTTGCGGCGCCGTCACCGGCGTGCTCGGCTGCCTCGCCATTCTCCGCGGCTCGTTCGCACTGTTCTGCCTGGCGACGTTCCTCGGCGGTTTTTACGGCGCGGTCGCGCAATCCTATCGCTTCGCGGCGGCCGATGGCGCCAGCGCGACGTTCCGGCCCAAGGCGGTGTCGTGGGTGATGGCGGGCGGCATCTTCGCCGGTCTGCTCGGTCCGCAGCTCGTGCAGTGGACCATGGACGTCTGGCAGCCCTATCTGTTCGCGTTCAGCTATCTGGTCCAGGCGGCGGTCGCGCTGGTCGCGATGGGGATCGTCGCCGGCGTCGATCTGCCGAAGCCTGAAGCTGCCGATCTCCATGGCGGCCGGCCGCTGTCCGAGATCGTGCGCCAGCCGCGCTTCATCGCAGCCGCCCTGTGCGGCACCATCGCCTATCCGGTGATGAACCTGGTGATGACTTCGGCGCCGCTGGCGATGCAGATGTGCGGGCTCACGGTGTCGGATTCCAATTTCGGCCTGCAATGGCACATCGTCGCGATGTACGGCCCGAGCTTCTTCACGGGATCGCTGATCGCGCGCTTTGGTGCGCCCGTCATCGTCGCGGTCGGCCTCGCGCTGGAAGCGGGCGCAGCGGTGATCGGTCTGTCCGGCCTCACCGCGATGCATTTCTGGGCCACGCTGGTGGCGCTCGGGGTGGGGTGGAATTTCGGCTTCGTCGGCGCCTCCGCGCTGGTGCTGGAGACGCATACGCAAGCCGAGCGCAACAAGGTGCAGGCGTTCAACGATTTCCTGATCTTCGGCCTGATGGCGCTGGGCTCGTTCTCGTCGGGCCAACTGCTCGCGAATTTCGGCTGGTCGGCGGTGAACCTCGTGGTGTTCCCACCGGTGCTGCTGGGCTTGTGCGTGCTGGCACTGGTGTGGTCGTCGAAGCGCCGTGATGCGCGGCTCGCGGCAGTGGACGCGGCGGAGCGGGGGTAGAGGCGGTGCGAGCTCGCACGGCGTACACAGTATGCTCCCCTCCCCGCAAGGGGGAGGGGAGTTCACCGTGGTCGCGGCAAAATGGCGACTCCAATGAGCGAGGATGTGTACTCAGTCGCTCTCCTACAAGGAGAGGCGCACTTATCAGCACCGCTCTTCAGCACATTCAGGCCTCACCTCAACTCCGACACCTCGCCCTCCGGTAGGTTGAAGTCGAACGCGTTCAGCGTCATCGAGACCATCGTGTAGTAGCCGCACAGGCCGATGATCTCGACCAGGCCGCGCTCGCCGAGCAGCGCGATCGCGTCCTTGTACAGCGCATCGGTCAGCCCGTGGCCCTCATGCAATGACTTGGCAACGTCGTAGATCATCTTCGCCTTGAGATCGGAAAACGCCGGCGTGCGGCGGTCGCGAATGGCGTCGATGATCTTTATGTCGAGGCCACCCGCCAGCGCCAGGCGCTTGTGCGCGTACCATTCGTAATGCGCGGTCCAGTGCCGCGCCGTCACCAGGATCGCGATCTCCGACAATGCTGCGGGAAACACCGTGTCGTAGCGCAGGAAGGCGCCGAGCCGTGTCGCATGCCGCGCCATTTCCGGGCTGTTGAGCCAGGCCATCATCGGCGGCGGCGGCGAGCCGCGCTTGCTGGCGATCGACTCGTCATAGGTCTGGCGCTGGTCGGCGCTCATTTCGCCGGGCGAAAGAAGTTTCAGGCGCATGTCGGTGTCCTCATATTTCGGGCGGCGGCATCATGACCATAGAACGCCATGCAAGGCGAGGGCGTACCGCCCTTGCGGCGACATCGATGTTGAAATCCAGGAAGCGCTGAGGTTAGGTCGTTGCCAACGACAGCAATCATGGAAACGCGCGAGGACCAGACATGGCCGATCTCGACACATTCCGCCGCGAAACGCGCTCCTGGCTGGAGGCCAATTGTCCGCCAGAGATGCGCCGCCCGATGACCTCCGAGGAGGACACGTTCTGGGGCGGCCGCAACGCAAAATTCTCCTCCGAGCCGCAGCGCGTCTGGTTCGAGCGCATGCGCGATAAGGGCTGGACGGTACCGCACTGGCCGAAGGAATATGGCGGCGGCGGTCTCGATGGCGAGGAGGCCAAGATCGTGCGCCAGGAGATGGCGGCGATCGGCGCGCGCGCCCCGATCACCTCGTTCGGCATCTCGATGCTCGGGCCGGCGCTGCTGAAATACGGCACCGACGCGCAGAAGCGTGAGCATCTGCCGAAAATCACCGCCGGCCTCATCCGCTGGTGCCAGGGCTATTCCGAGCCGAATGCCGGCTCCGATCTCGCCTCCTTGCAGACGCGCGCTGAAAGCGACGGCGACGACTACATCATCAACGGCCAGAAGATCTGGACGTCCTACGCCAACTACGCCGACTGGATCTTCTGCCTGGTGCGCACCGATCCCGCGGCGAAGAAGCATGACGGCATCAGCTTCATCCTGTTCGACATGACGTCGAAGGGCGTCTCGACCAAGCCGATCCTCCTGATCTCCGGCCGCTCGCCATTCTGCGAGACCTTCTTCGACAATGTCCGCGTGCCCAAGGCCAATGTCGTGGGTCAGGTCAATCGCGGCTGGGACGTCGCCAAATATCTGCTGCAGCATGAGCGTGCGATGATCTCCGGCATGGGCGAGCGCGGCGGCAGCCGGCCGCTCGGCCAGGTCGCGGCGGACTCCGTCGGCAGCGACGGGCAGGGCCGGCTCGACGATGCGCTGCTGCGCGCCGAGATCGCGACCTTCGACGTCGACGAGGCTGCGCTCGCGGCCGCCGCCGAGCGCATGGTCGATCTCGCCAAGGCGGGGCAGGGCCATCCGGCGTTCTCGTCGGCGATGAAGTACTACGGCACCGAGCTCAACAAGCGCCGGCACGAGCTGCTGATGTCGGCTGGCGGCATCGACGCGCTGGAATGGGAAAGCGAGCGCTCCAGCGAGGGCGCCCGCCCGCGCGCCTGGCTGCGCACCAAGGCCAACTCGATCGAAGGCGGCACGTCCGAAGTCATGCTCGGCATCATCGCCAAGCGCATCCTCGATCTGCCGGGGGCGTGAACTATTTCCCCTCATCCTGAGGAGCGCGCCTCTCGGCGCGCGTCTCGAAGGATGAGGCCCCGACGTTGGCCTCATGGTTCGAGACGGCGCTTGCGCGCCTCCTCACCATGAGGGTTGAGAGCGAACCGGTCAGACGCAGTTTTCAAGGGATTCGTGTCATGCCTCTCCTCCTCACCGAAGAACAATCGATGCTCCGCGACAGCGCGCGCGGCCTGATCTCAGATCACGCGCCGGTGTCTCACCTGCGCAAGCTGCGCGACACGCGCGACGAGACTGGCTTCTCGCGCGAGCTGTGGGCCACCTTCGCCGAGATGGGCTTCGCCGGCCTGCTGGTGCCGGAGGAGCATGGCGGCTCCGCCCTCGGTGCGGTCGAGGCCGGTGTCGTGATGGAGGAGATCGGCCGCACCTTGATGCCGTCGCCGTTTCTCGCCACTGCCGTGCTGTCAGCCTCGGCGCTGGCCCGCGCCGGCTCGGCGGCGCAGAAGTCGGAGTATCTGCCGAAGATCGCCAGCGGCGCGCTGCTCGCCGCGCTGGCGCTCGACGAAGGCGCCAAGCATCGTCCTCTGCGCACCGCCCTGCAGGCCGTGCGCTCAGGCAATGGCTTCGAACTGAACGGCGCCAAGGCGATGGTGGTCGACGGCCACGTCGCTGATCTCCTGCTTGTCGTCGCGCGCAGCGCGGGCGCGCCGGGCGAGCGCGAGGGCCTGACCTTGTTCCTGGTCGATCCCAAGGCCAAGGGCGTTGCCATCGAGCGCACCATCATGGTCGACGCGCACAACGCGGCGCGCATCGGCTTCGATGATGTCGAGGTCACCGCGGATCATGTGCTCGGCGAGGTCGATGGTGGCGCGGCCGTGCTGAGCGGCGTGCTCGATCTCGGCCGCGGCGCGGTCGCGTCCGAGATGGTGGGTCTCAGCGAGGAGGTGTTCGGACGCGCCGTCGCGTATCTCAAGGAGCGCAAGCAGTTCGGCAAGGCGATCGGCGAATTCCAGGCGCTGCAGCACCGTGCCGCGCAGCTCTACATCGAGATCGAGATCACCCGCGCCGCGGTGCTCAAAGCGCTGCAGGCGCTTGATGCCGATCCGGCTGGCGCAACAGCCGCAGTTGCGGTCGCCAAGGCCCGCGCCGGCGCCACCGCGACGCGCGCGGTGCAGGAGGGCGTGCAGATGCATGGCGGCATGGGCATGACCGACCAGTTCGACATCGGCTTCTTCATGAAGCGCGCGCGGGTGTGCGAGGAGCTGCTGGGCGATGCCAACTACCACGCGGCGCAGCTGGCGCAGCTCAGGGGGTATTGAAGGCAGCTCAGCGATCAGGGCACGTTACGCACCACAGACCCGACGTCTTCGTCCGCGAAGGCGGACGATCCAGTATGCCGAGACAGCAGAAGTTCATCGAGAGGCCGCAGCGTAACGGGTCCCCTGGAGAGGATATTTCAAACGATCGATGTACGGCTCACGAGGCACAATCTGCGACCCTGTCGGTGATTTCTGCTTGACAGCCGCGCGGTGCGGGGGCATTCGGGCCGTATGACCTCGGAGTTCCGAGCTCATTTCAAACCGACCGAAACGAGAGATGGACAGCTACCCTAGTCGCTGTCCGATTGAGCCGAAGCGGCTCTGTCGGACACCAAACAAGTCAACTGGGACTGCTCCCGGCGTTGCCCGCCGGGCGAGCACGCGCTGGGCTTAGCGTCCTGTCTGCTCGCCTTCCGGGCCCGTCGGGCTGGTCCGGAGGTGAGCCATGAGCATCAACAACATCGTCTTTCTTCGCGGCAATGTTGCCGCGCCCGCACTCCGCGAGGGGCGGGCGAACATCATCACACAGGATCGCCAGGCTGAACTTCGCCGCGACGCTCGGTCGCCGCGGGCGACAAGTCGCGTTGTGCCGATCATGGTTTGGCGCACGAACCCGGTGAGCAATCGTCTGGAATGTCGCTGGGTGCTCGAACGCGGCGCCGCAGCCGACGAGGGTGTCAGTTGCAGCGGCTCCTTGCGTCAGGCCGCTTAGCCCGCCTCCTTCCCAATATTTCGATCCCGAAACCTGCCGCAGCGCCAAGCCGCATGCGACGGGGACGTCTTGCTGCGTCCGCGAGTCAGGATCCGGACCGTCGCTCCGACCTACGAGTGATCTGCCATGAATATCGAACCAAAGCGTGCCCTGAATGGCCGAGAATCGCGCCGGAATTCGCCCAGCCTCCTGGCCGAGCTGGCTGAGTGGGCGCCCGAGGACGCGCTCAAGCGGCTGGACACCACACGCAGCGGCCTCCGCGAAGACCAGGTCCGGGAGCGACAGGAGCAGTACGGCCTCAACGTAGTTACGCATGAGAAGCCGCCGACCTGGTATCGGCAGCTCTTTCACGCGTTCCTGACCCCATTCAATGGCGTGCTGTTCACGGTCAGCATCGTATCGCTGTTTTCCGACGTGATCTTTGCTGCGCCGGAAGATCGCTCGTTCAGAACGATCATCGTCCTGATCTCCATGGTTCTGCTCAGCACGCTTTTGCGCTTCTGGCAGGAATTCCGATCGAACAAGGCCGCGGAAGAGCTCAAGGCGATGGTGAGCTCCACGACGGCAGTGCTGCGTGCCGGCATGTCGCGCCCGCAGGAGGTGCCGATTTCCGAATTGGTTCCCGGTGATATCGTCTACCTGTCAGCAGGCGACATGGTGCCGGCGGATGTACGGCTGCTGACCGCGAAGGACCTGTTCGTCAGCCAGGCGATGCTAACTGGAGAATCTCTTCCGCTGGAGAAATATTCTGTTCCGCCAGCCACCAAACCCGTCAGCCCGGCACGTGGCGCAATGGAGCTGGAAACCGCCTGCTTCATGGGCACGAACGTCGTCAGTGGCACGGCTACGGCGGTTGCCGCGGCAACGGGCGATGCGACCTACTTCGGGGCGATGGCACGGGACATCGTCGGCGGGCGCCCGCTCACCAGCTTCGATATTGGCATCAACCGGGTCTCATGGATGCTGATCCGCTTTCTGCTGGTGATGACCCCGCTGGTGTTTCTTATCAACGGGCTCGGCAAGGGCGCGTGGTTGGAATCACTGCTGTTTGCGGTCTCCGTTGCAGTCGGCTTGACCCCGGAAATGCTCCCGATGATCGTGACCGCCAACCTCGCCAAGGGCGCTGTCATGATGGCGCAGCGCAAGAGCATCGTGAAGAAGCTCAACGCCATCCAGAACTTCGGCGCGATGGACATTCTGTGCACGGACAAGACGGGCACGCTGACGCAAAACAAAGTGATCCTCGAGCGGCACCTCGACATTCACGGCAACGAGGACAGCCAGGTGCTGGAGCTCGCCTGGTTGAACAGCTTCCATCAGACCGGACTGAAGAACCTGCTCGACGTGGCCGTCCTCGAATATGCCGAGCAAGACGAACTGGTCGGCA
Source organism: Bradyrhizobium sp. SZCCHNPS1003 (assembly GCF_032381555.1). Classification (NCBI taxonomy): domain Bacteria; kingdom Pseudomonadati; phylum Pseudomonadota; class Alphaproteobacteria; order Hyphomicrobiales; family Nitrobacteraceae; genus Bradyrhizobium; species Bradyrhizobium sp. SZCCHNPS1003. The sequence continues at coordinate 2,193 of NZ_JAUHIU010000007.1, read as the reverse complement.
AGCTCGAGCACTATCGGAAGGTCGACGAAATTCCGTTCGATTTCGTGCGTCGCCGCATGTCGGTTATCGTTCGCAACGGGAACAAGAATCTTCTGGTGTGCAAGGGCGCGATCGAGGAGGTGCTCGCGCTGTGCACCTCCGCTGACGACAACGCGGCTGCGCCTGGCGGACAGGTGCCGTTCTCCAGCGAGATGCGGCGAAAAGTGCGCGCCATCACCAGGGATTTGAACGAAGACGGCTTGCGCGCCTTGGCGGTGGCCTACAAAGCGTTGCCGCCCGAAGATCGTGCTTACACCGTCTCTGACGAGCAGGACTTGGTCCTTGCGGGCTACGTGGCGTTTCTCGATCCTCCCAAGGAGACGGCGCGCGAAGCGATCGCCGCGCTCAGGGAGCACGGTGTCGATACCAAGATCATTACCGGCGACAACGAGGTGGTGACACGCAAGATCTGCAAGGAGGTCGGCCTTGCTGTTGACCAGGCCATGACGGGCAAGGACGTGGCCGCACTGTCCGACGCCGAGCTCGCCGATACCGCGGAGCGAACCACTATCTTCACCAAGATGTCTCCCATGGAGAAGTCGCGCGTCATTCGCGCTCTTCAGAGCAAGGGCCACACCGTCGGTTACCTCGGCGACGGCATCAACGACGCCGCGGCCCTGAAGGATGCGGACGTCGGAATTTCGGTCGATACCGCCGTCGACATAGCAAAGGAATCGGCGGACATCATCTTGCTCGAAAAGAGTCTCCTCGTCCTTGAGGAGGCCGTGATCGAGGGACGCAAGACGTTCGCCAACATCATCAAGTACATCAAGATGACGGCAAGCTCGAACTTCGGTAACGTGTTCAGCGTGCTGGTTGCGAGCATCTTCCTGCCGTTCCTGCCGATGCTGCCGATTCAGCTATTGATCCAGAATCTGCTCTACGACATCTCGCAGGTCTCGATTCCGTGGGACGACGTAGACGAGGACTATCTCAAGCAGCCTCGGAAGTGGGACGCCAGCGGCATTGCGCGCTTCATGATGTTCATCGGTCCTATCAGCTCTATCTTCGATATCGTGACCTTCATCGTCATGTGGCATGTGTTCGGAGCCGATTCCGTCGAGAAGCAATCTCTGTTTCAATCCGGCTGGTTCGTGGTTGGTCTGCTGACGCAGACGCTGATCGTGCACATGATCCGGACCCAACACATCCCTTTCATCCAGAGCCGGGCCGCCACGCCGGTGATCCTGCTCACCGCCAGCATCATGGCGATCGGCATCTACCTGCCGTTCTCGCCGCTCGGTGCGCACGTCGGCATGGTACCGTTGCCGGAGGCATATTTCCCGATCCTGATCGCAATCCTGCTGAGCTACTGCCTGCTCACGCAAGTGATCAAGCGCCTCTACATCCGCCGCTTTGGTCAATGGCTCTGAGGAACATGCGCACCGGCGACGCCTGGGAGCGCATTGGAGATCACATCAGGCGTTACGCCGCGAGCGTAGCGGTCCGCATGGCTCGCGGCATACTGCTTGGTTCTCGGCAATTGCATCGCGCCGGGCTGATCAACCTAGCCACTGCCAAGCGCGCCTATGCTCTAAGCGGCGTGGTATGGCGGCTCGGCTGGCGTGTGATCAGGAACTGAACTGATGAGTTGGCTGATGCGCAAACAGGATTTACGGCCCTTGTTTGCCCTGTGATCCAGGGTCGCATCACCCCGAACGGATTGGTCATGCGCGTTACGATCGGTGCGCCCGGATGGATTTTCAGGGGTGGTCACGAACTCGTGAGCCTGCGCATCTGCGCGGTATATGGAGGCCGCGATCCGGATGAATCCGCTGAACTAATTGCGTGATCTGCGCCGGCGAGCTGCCCGTCGTGCCAATTTGTCGCAACCCGACGGGCGTTGTGTCGTCGGGCAAATCACCGGCACAGTCGCTGCCGTCTTGGCCCACAAGAGGGACGCTTCGCGGTCGTCACGAGTGTCGGGCTGATGATGCGATGGCCGCATCGGATCGCAGCGTGAGCTGATCGCGCCGACGAACGATTGCGATGCGGACGGGAAGACGTGTGGTCCTGGCGCCCCGATGCTGGCGCCAAGTCGGCGGGTGATGATGATCCTGCCGGCGACGGTGGCTAACTGTGGTCTTCCAGGAGGTTGTCCATCCGGTCTGAACCGAGGAAGCTGAGGTTGCGAAGCTTCAGTGTTCCAAGGAG